>NZ_CP011503.1:977482-1303310 GCF_001028665.1 Burkholderia pyrrocinia | reverse complement strand
ACGGGGGATGCGTGGCGGCACCTTCTTTCCAAACATCGATTGGCGCGCGACCGTCGAGGCCTTTGTGAGGTCGATGGTGGTAGACCTGCGTGATCCAGATATGGACCATCTCAGTGAGTTTCGTGAACGTGATACATGCTTCGTCTTCCGCCTTGAAGCCGATGCGTTGATGAATCTTGGCGAGGGTTGTGCCAGGAAGTTTGTGGATGAAGGAGTAGTTGAACGTTTTGAGAAAGCGCTCAACAAATGGCTTGTCGTTCGGATCACGGGATGCCGCGTACTCGCAGACCACCCCCAAGTTATTCATCGCGTCAACGACTGCCTCCGCATGCATTTCTCGCCCGTTGTCCATGAGTAGGCGTTCAGGCCAACCGTGGCATGGCCATTCGAGGTTCAACTCTGGGAAGCGTTCTCTCAAGTAAGTCTTGGGCATCATGGCGTGCCGCAGCGCTTCGAATACGGCATGAACGCCATGTCCAGCGGAACTAATGCAGAAGCCAAGAACGCATCTCGAAAACCGGTCGATGACGACTGTGAGCATCGGTCGATCGATGGCATTACCGTTCGCATCTGCGTATAGGAGATCTATCGGGGAATGATCTATTTCGACGATCTCGAGGATTCGCGATACTCGTCGTGCGCGGTGCTGATCAGCGAATCGGCGTCGAGCCTCGCGTATGCCAACGCGAGCCGCGTCTCGGTCGTAGGCAGCGATGTCGTGGATACGTCTTTGAACGGTCCTGAATCCTGGTACCTTGAGCCACTCGGTCTCGATACGTAAGGTGTTTTGCCGCTGGATCTCGAGGAACACCGCGTTGTGAACTTCTTCTGCCGTCCCCCTTTTGCTATTGAGGAAGACTGTCTCTATTTTTTCTTGGATGATGCCCTCCACGATCGGATCTAGCCTTGATTTCGCTTTTCCCCCTCGATGTTCCGCCCGATCGAAGAGGGCTCGGATATCGAACTTCGCGATGCGGAAACGGCGACGCCACCGATATATGGTGGTCTCATGAGGTGGCTTGGGATCGGCGAGATCTACCGAGACTTTTCGAATGGCTTTACGTAGTTCAGATCGACGACCCGCGAATGCGTCCATTCGATCCAGCATCGCTAGATAGTTGATTCGTCGACGAGTTTCGAAATCGCCCACCTCGCCTGCGGGTGTGTTGGCCTCCAACGCGCTCCCGAAAGTAGTGCATTTCGGTGGGCGTTGATACTGTTTGCTATTCGCTGTACGAAGATACCCACGCAAATACTCTTCCAGGAGCTCATCCTCACGATGGCTGGAGAACTCTCCCGTAACCTTGTTTTCCAACTGCGCGATGTCACCCTGTACGCGGACGATGCGGAACGAACTTCCGCCTCGGAAGACGATTTGATCCTTGATGAAGTTAGCCATGGTGAATCTCCATTTAGCGAATCGAGACAGGCAGAAGGTCGTCCGGGTCGCGCTTCATGATCCGGTTGAGCAGAGCATCGCATTCACGCTTGGCGACTTCCCATTGCTGCTGCACCTCAGTCGACGGATGAGTTCCGTGCTCGGGATCCCAGAGGGTCGCGTCGATGTTCGGCCGATACCTGCCGGGCATAGGGCGTGCTTTGAGGATTAGTTCGAGCTGGCGCTGAAGGTCGTTTGCAATGAGATCGCTTCGCAAAACAAGGTGGAAGCGGATGCCACGTTGCCGGAGGTATTTGGCTGCAGCTGAAACACGAGCGGCAGCTTGCGAGTGCTTGGCGAGCGACTTGTCATCCTTGACCTCAAGAAGCACCGTTCCAGTGTCCGCTTCGATCTTCAGATCCGGCGTGTAGCATCGCCGGTGTGCGCCGTCGAAATATTCAAATACTTGCGGCTGAGTTGCGATCGACTTGACTGAAGGGGCGACTTCCAGGAATCGCAGCGCCATCTCCTCAACGAGGCTTTCGTACTGCGCAGCCTTGGGTGATTTTCGGCTGGGGAATATGCCACGAGCACCGCGACCAGAAACGGTCACAATGCGGCGCGGCCGGCGTGATGGTGACGAAATCGATGATGATTCGGGCACGAGTTTGCTCCCTCGCGTCTGCAATAGACGCTCGCGATTGAGAAAGCGCGCCCCTTCAACAACTGTTCGTAGTCGAATCCGTCCCGAAGGGTGGCCAGTGGAACCCGGTATTCAACCAGAGGTTGTCGAATCCTGGGGAGGCGCGCAAATCGATGGGCAGCAGAAGGGCTTGACGCCGAGATCAGATCAGTAGAGACTCGTACTTGAGCGGTGACGAACTCTTTGTGGTTCTGATCCCAAAAGCGCTACTAGCCTTCTGGTTATGTGGCGCTTTTGCTTTTACATAGCTCCTCCACTATCGATGCTCACGGTTGATGCCGTGGCGTTCCGAATCTGAACGATCGCTGCATGTACTTTTGCGATCGTCTCCATGTCTGCTTCCGTCAGAGCTTGGTCCCCGACCAGGGCGGCTATGACTCGATACTTGTACAGCGGTAGCGGGTCGGATAAGCGCAGTAGACGCTTGGAGCTCTCTGCAACCTCCTCCAGCTCGAGCCGGCCATCTATATCCAGCGCTAGAGCTCGGCCCAACTGATCGATGAAGACGACGTCTCCGGGCGTACGAACTCCGCGTTCGATCGCACTGACGTACGCGTCGTCCACGCCGAGTCGGCGCGCGAGCTCGGTCTGTGTGAGCTTGAGCAATTTGCGGCGAGCTCGGACAAATTTTCCAAAGTCTGTCACGTGAGATTCAACGACAATGTTTCTTCGAATTTTTGCAGAATAAGATCGAGGAAAGCAGAGGTCAATGAGGGATGTTTGAGAAAATTCGACAAACAAAATAAAAACATTTGTTTGGATCGAAATAAATTTAAATTCAAATATTTTTTTGATCGCTCAGAAGTGTGAAGGCCTCTGAATTCAGAGCAGTCTTTTTCGATAGAGAGAATTCGACCGCTAGCATGCGAGACCCGTGGCCTATCACGGCTGGTTCTCGAGAGAAAAAATCCATTGCCGTATTCGCACGGCGCTCGGCTCCAGACGTGAGTTCGCAGCCAATTCACACCGGAGGCCGTCTGTTCAGCAGCACGATACCGTTCTCGCGAACGATCGTAAGTGCTGCTTGACTGCCGTGTTTCCACAGGCGGGGTGCGCGATAACAAAGGGGCTTGCGATCTTCGATCGGGATGGGAAGGAAGTCTGGCGCTGCAACGCCTCTTACGCTGAAACGCACTTCAGGTTTGAACCTGTTGAGTGACTGTTGCACCCGGCCTTGGTTATTCTCCATGCGAGCAGTTCGTCAACGCGGTTGATTGGGTGGTCTGCGATGCGCGTGCGCACGGCACGCAGATACGCCTCAGGATCGACGCCGTTGAGCTTGGCTACCGATCAGACTGTAGATTCCTGTCACGTCGTCGAGACTGTGCACGAGACGCGCTTACTGTAGATCGTGGAGGCGGGCGATTTCACCAAGCTCGCAATCTGGACGTGGGCGTCGCCCAGCGTGAGACGTTCGAGTGCCTGATCGGATCCGATCAATCCGCCGATCACCGGATCTTCGAGGAGGTTTCCGAGGACCAGCGCGGACTCAACACGCGCGGCGAAATGAGTGAACGTCTGCCAGCTATCGGCTCCGCCGCGTTGGCCGTAGCGGTGAGTCGGCCAAGATCGAAACGCGAGGTAGCGGACCGAGGGGGCACCGTAGTGACGCCGTCGAGCAACGTGCCGCCGATCGTCTGTCCGGGGAGCCTCAGGCCAAGCAGGTCTAGGCCGCCAGTGATGGTCGCACCACTGCTGATCCACTCGGGAGCTTGAAGGGCATTGGCGATCATTGTCAAACTGGGGAGACAATTTTCGTGTCGACGAGTGAGCGCAGGTGCTCATCAAGCAGCTTCGCAATGCGCCCACCAGAGATCAGCACGCCAGCCTCCATGTTCTTTTCCATGGCGTGCCCAGTAAGGTTCGCGCTGGTGATGAAGCACATCCTGCCGTCGGCTACTGCGACTTTGGCGTGGACGCGGCCGTCGGAAAACGGGTCGGCCTTGTCACGCCAGGCATAGAGTTTGGCGGCCGGAACCAGTGTTCTCATCTTGCCGATCGCATCGAAGGTGATGCTGCCACCGTGATCCTGGGACAACTCAAGCAGCATCAAGATGACCACGCCGCGATCAATTGCCGCGTTCAGTGCCTTGACGATTGTCGACACGTCGTAGGCCACGAAGCTGGTGATGAACAGAGACTTTTCAGCGGAGTTGATGACCTGCAGAAGGGCTTGCTCTGTTCGACGAGCCGAGACGAAAGGAGTCGTCGGGCCAGTCCACACGAGTTCGGTGGATTGCTCAGAAGCCGCTTTGGCGTAGACGTGGCTGGCAGCAAGAAGCATTGATGCCAGTTCGTCTGAACCGACCGTGGTGTTTTGCCAGGCTGCCGCAAGTTGCTCGACCACGGTGCTGGCCACCGGGGTTCCCACAACGCTCGGCAACGCCGAAGCGGCCTTGCTGGCATCAGTTCGACGAACGCGGGCTGCAACGGCCTGTACCTTTTCAGGCGAAACCAGAGAGACCAAGGCTGCAATAGCATCCAAGAGTTCATCCATGTCAGAAACCCTTGAAGAAAGCAGCGTCGGCGCGTTCGAGAGTTGGTATGAGCAGCGATCGATCCAGATAGCGATTGCCCCGCTCGCAAGAGGTCTCCGCCACTAGAGAGCACGCATGGCAAGCAGCCCCATGCAATGAGCGATCTTTTTCGGGGTCATGTTCCGAGCAGAGCGGATCGGATGAGCAGACCTTCGAACGATTCAGTGCTTGCTCCAGCAGGCGACCAAGGTTTTCTGGTTTGCCAAGATCTACGAGGCCGCCCAGTGTGCCGTCTGAATCTGCTGCTGCGGTGTAGATGAGGATGCCCGCCTGTGGGCTATCGCCCGATGTGTCGGCATAGATGCGCTCACGAATGCTCGCAGCGTTGTACCCGCACTCCAGAGCCAGCTCGCGAATCAGCAAGTGAGACAGCGTGTGCAGCATTGCATAGCGAATGCCGGGGTAGCCCTCGTTCGGGTCGAGATGACGTGAATTGCGCCATCCCTTATGACCACCACGGAGCATCTGGTCGACCTTCTTCACGCCATTCAAAGCCTCCCACTTGACTAGCGCGGCTTCGTCAAACTGCACGAAGATCCCTTCGCCATGAACCTGGTTGGCTGGGACCCAATCGGGCTTGTTGCGCGACAGGCTGGCCATTTGCGGGCGGTCATTCGGGTCGCCAGACTCTTCGGGGGCTTCGACCCGTGTGAAGCCCAGCAGAGCATTCACCTCGCGCAAGCGCTCAAGGAGCAAAACTCGACTGATATGGCCTCCGAACCCCGGTGGCGTGCCGACCTTCTTGCTCATGAAGTGTGGGTAGTCCGTGGGTGGGTTGGCCTCTGTCAGCACATCCCACTCAGGGGCCTTGATGTCGGCCTCACCCACTGCATCCTGTCCGCCACCGTTGCGGTACGCCTCGATGGCCGACCAGATCGACGCCGCCGGATATTTGTCGATTCCTGGCAGCGCCCCGGTCTTCTTCAAGGTCTTCACCGTCACCGACACTTCGGCTTCGGAATCAAGATCTTCAAAAAACTCCCAGCCATCCTGGATCAGTTGACTAAGCGGGTCTTTAGTCTGAGGAATCGCGAGCGCAGAGAGCGTGATCGGAAACCAGCTATTTGTGGCACCCAGCAGAACCGCGCGCGCTTCCTCGTCGCATTCGTTGTCGAAGTGATCCAGATGCGGATGGCGTCCTCGGCAACCCGGCAGATTCTCTTTTCCTGCCTTGCCGAAAGCGTGCGCCATGCTTCTTGATGCCCCACAGGCATCACACTTCACCCACAGGTTCTCCGTTTGTAGTGACGCGCCACTCTCGAAGAAGCGCAGCGTGCCCTTGCACGAGCTGTTGCCGCCATGGACGAAGTAGTGCCAAGGGAAGTCATCAAGGTGGCCGTCGCGGCAGGCCAGCAGGAAACGTGCGGGGACAGCATCCGCGTCCTTGGCAGGCTGGTCGCCTTTGGAGCCACGGCAGCCTTTGTGCACAAAGCGGGTTCGCTCCGGCCTGAAACGGTTCTCCTTAATCTCGAACAGACCAGCATCAAAGGGTGACAGCAGGCCGCATTTCACGCAGCGCATCCAGCGCGGGAACGGCCGCACCGGCACACCGATGTTGGCTTCAGCCGACCAGACGTCGACGAGTTCGCTTTTCTGGAATGGCGGCATCCGCAGGTTCTCGACCTGCGCACCCAGAACCTTCCGAACGGCAGCGAGAAGCCGTGCCTCTTGAATCGGCTGGCAGCGGTCTTTCTCCCATCTATCGATACCAAGCGTCACTACAGACAGGCTGGGCAGGTCGATCAATGCACCGGGTCCATAGGTCCACAGCAACTGGCTGGGGCGTACTTCTCCGACTGGTGTTTTGTTGTTGATGATCATGTTCAATCCTCATCCTTCGTTGCGGGACGAGGCTTCCAGTCGTGGTCGTCCGTGATATGGCTCGTGTTCATGATCAGGCGCACGCCGGGCTCCACTTCCCGCATCGACATCGGTACGGTCCAGTTGTCCCAGGCTTGAAGCCCGGGCGACTTGATTAATGCAACGGTCTTGTCTTTTTCGGGGCCACGTTTCTCATACGCTAAGATGCGTCCACCCTTGCTGACCTCTTTTGCCCATTCGTCGGCACGCTCTTTCAGCTCAGTCTCAGCCAACTGCTTGCGCGAGTTGTCTTCAGCGACATTGCCCGCACGAGTCGCCAATATCTTGATGGCATCCGTCATCTCGACCTGGTTGGACATGCTCAGTTGGCCCGCGCCTTCGTTCGGACTGAAGACATCGTTCTCAAGGCGCATCAAGCTCAGCATCGCGCCCGTCAAACCCCGGTCCATCGCGCGAGGTGAGAATGGCGTTACCGATTGCGCCTCGACGTGTTTGTAGAACGTGGCGTGGTAGTGCTCGAAGGTTTCGTAATGCGACAGGTCGCGCGGTCTGGCCCACGTCAGCACCGTGCAGACCAAGCCCGGGAACGAGCGCCCCACGCGGCTGGTGGCCTGAATGTATTCGGCGGTTCCCTTGGGTTGCCCGTTCACAGCCATCAGGCCGAGCCGATTCACGTCGACACCCACTGACAACATGTTGGTCGCAAGCACCACATCGATGGCGCGCGTGTCACCCTCCTGCCAGCGGGTCACGTACTTGCCGCTTGATGTGTCGAACTCGGATTTGAATTTCACTTCCAGGTTGTCGAGGTACTTGGGGATGTCCTGGCTTGATACCCGAGACGTCAGCTCGCGAATGTTACTGATGCTACGTTGTGCCAGTGCGGGCCGCTCCACCATGCTCATCTGCACACGGTAGGAACGCGTTTGCACGTCGTCCTCTGCCAGCCGTTTCATGCCGCCCAACTCACGGAGGGAGTTGAAGTAGCCGACCATCGTCATGTATGGGTCAGCGGGTTCGCCAAAGTGGTCGAACAGTTCCTGTGCTGCCGTCAAGAACGCGGTGTAGACACGGATCAACATCGCGGGGCGTGAACTGCCGGGTGAGCACACCCCGAGGTAACGCCGTCCCGGCTTCTCTTCGATCGGTCGTTGCACCGAGAAGAAGTTGTCTTCCACGTCCAGCCCATGCGGGGGGAACACCGAAACACGTCGCATGAAGACGTTGTTCACTTGCTCCTTGGCTTTGCGCACCGTCGCCGTGGAGGCAATGATCTTCGGCTTGACCGTCTTGCCATCGAGTGTCCAGCCGCTCAGTTCATCCACGGCGGTCTCATACAAACCCACCATGGTGCCCAGCGGCCCACTGATCAGGTGGAACTCATCCTGAATGATCAAATCGGGCGGGCGAATCGGGCGGATGGTCTTTACCTTCGAGGAAGGGAGTCCTTTGCCCGCTTGGTGATTGCCATTGCAATCGGCACCTTGCCAAAGCAGGCCGTGGCGCTCGCATTCATGTCCCACGCGACCAAACAGTGTGCGCACCTGACCACGCCACGCCATCATGGCGAACTTATCCACGGTGGCGATCATCATCGTCGGTGGGCGGTGGTAGATCTCATCGTCCACGACCAGCACCGGAATCCCCGCATGCGGCTGCTTGCTGGACTTGCCCTTGGAGAAATCGCAGCGGCCTTTTTTGTCTCCGCAGTAGACGACGGTTCGGCCAGAGCCTTTGTCGACCTCAACGTCGCGTCCGGGAGCCACTTCCGAGCCACACCAAGGGCAACTGGTGAGCTGCGCGGGCGATGCCGCTCCGGCGTTGTATTTGCCGGGGTTGCGCACATCCTCGATGGCGCGGTGGCTGTCCTCGGTCGTGCCCGGTGTGACCTTGTTGCCAACCCAGAGGCCGATGGTGAAGGGTTCCGTGCCGAGGGATTTATCGCCTTTGTCCAGCGCCTCGCGTCGCAACACCTCCATCGCACAGATCAACGCCGTGGCGCGCTGGAATTGCTGCAGAGTCAGCAGGCGCAGGGTGTAACGCATGATCACGGCCAAACCGCGTGAACTGTCGTACCCGCCAAGATTGCCCTGCATACGCCGGATGGCCATGGTGAAGGCAGCCACACCCAAATAGGCTTCGGTTTTTCCGCCACCGGTAGGGAACCACAGCAGATCCGCATAGGCCTCGACAGGCTGGACGCGATCCGGGTGGCTCGGGTCTGCCAGCGACGGGATCGAGAGCAGCAGAAACGCCAACTGGAATGGACGCCAACTGCGGTTTTTCAACACATCGAACTTGTCGAGAGTGTCGTCTTCGCCCCGGCGCATGGCCAGTGCGTACTGGCTGCGCACGCGCTGTGTGGCCATGGCTCGGTTGGCAAACCGGAACGCGGCCAGCGCCTTCTCATTGCTCTTCAGCGTGTCGATACCCTGCTGCAGGCGTGTGTGGATGTCCTGGCAACGGTCCATCGCTTGTTGCGACTGGGTGTCGTAGCCGGTCACCTCGGCACCGACGCGTGCGCGCTGTTCATCAATCCACGCGGCGTAATCCTTGGTCAGCATGCTCAAGGCGTCGACCAGCGGGTCGATGTCCAACGTCGCCAATCGCTGCATATCGAGCAGGCCGCTGCTGACCATCTCGCGCATCGCTGGGCGATCGCTTGGATCGAGCCCGGGCGTCTCCGTCACCTGCACCTCGTACTGCGGCATCACCGTGGTGCGCACCTCGGTCGCCAGCATCACGTCGTCTGCAGTTTCGGCATGGACGGCAACGCCATGGCCCACGGCGAATTCGACGCGATTGCGGTAAATCATCTCCAGCGCTTCGCGCTCGGGGTCCATGCCGTCGGCGTCCAGCACCGGCCTGCGCCGGAAGATGGCGCGCTTGGCGGCATCCTGTGCCGAACGAGCGATCAATTCTGGCTGGAACACCCATGCCGTGTCTCGGTTGGTGTCCGGCTCTTCCTGTGCGTTCACCAGGAACAAGGTGACCAGCCGATCGCCATTGGCATTCTTGGCCCGAATGGAACCCTGCACGCGCACTTCGGGGAACTCGTTGTCGGGTGCCTGATGTGGAATCACGCCTTCGGTAAGCGGCAGCACGATCTTGCCGCCACAAGGAATGCGTTGCCACACCTTGGCCTTGGTCTGCACTTCCGTACCGGTTTCCTTGTTCTTGCGGGTGCGGAATATCTCGTGCTCGTCACTACGCTCATACCGACCCCAGCGCGCTTCGATCTCGATCCGGTCGGCGTCACCATCCACGCAGAAGGTCATGCCGAGGCTGCTGGGCACCAGCGACTGGTTGCTGGCGGCATCGATCTCGTCAGCCGAATCCGATTCCGGCTCTACACGCCCGGTGGCCGTTCCAAACTCCGCACCAGGCTCGTGACGTCCGGGAGCTTTGGCCTCCGTGGGCTCTTCGGCGTCGTCGTTGGCCAGTGGCCCGTCCAACCCCTCGATGCCGCCCTGTGTGGCCTCACGCGGGGCCAGTTTGCCAACCAGATAGCGATCCCGCACACCCATGTCGACGATGCGTTCACGGGGGCCGCCAGCCGGGCCGAGCAGGTCGTCCATCACGGCAAGTTGCAGCAGTTCGCGGATGTAGGCCTGATCCTCAATGGTCGGCACTTCAGCGATGGTCTTGTGCAATGCCTTGGGGAGCGACTCCAGGAAGTCCGTCCATTGAATACGGCCAACGCTGCCGGAGGATGGCGGGGTGAGCGAGGAAAGACCAATTTGAACCGCTGAATCGACCCGCAGCATGCGGTCGAAGTAGATCGTGGTGGTTTCCAGATCAGAACGAAGCCGCAGTACCCGCCCGACCCGCGTGATGTGCCCAGCAGTGTTCAGAATCAACACCCAGTCGTCATTGGCGATGGCTTGGCAAAGCGAACGCTCGCCGTTCAGCTGCAACGTGTAGGGTGCCAGCGTGAGATCGACGGAAAGACCATGATCAATGGCGATCCACGCATTGGGTGATTTGGTCGAATTGTCAGTTGTCATTGTTTTCCTCCACACCCTTATCGCTTTCGGTTCTCCGTGCCGCATTCCAGAATGTGTTGAATACCAGCCTCAACCCCATCCACCACGCGTAAATCGCATGAATCGACTGAAATGAATCATCGTCCAAGAGGCCGTGAGCCAGTTCGTTACGCAAGTTCGGCCCCAGGGCATCGCAGAACAGTGCCTTGATTTCAAAGGACAAGTCTTTCCCGAATACCGTTTCCGTTTCTGGCAGGCCCATCAACGTGCTCAAGCCGTTTTCGTTCTCAATGCCATCAATGTCGAGATTGGTGGTTTTCACCCCGGCATTCTTCAGGTGGAACCGAACCATGTGCTCTATCTGGGGCGCCAGCAGATGCATGGACACAGTGAAATCGCGGTCAAAGCCAGCATAGAGCGCCTTGCCGAATAGGCGCTCTCGGCCTCGTGGCACGATTGGGGACTGACTTGCCAGGCCAATGAAGTCGTCCTCACGCAAGCGATGCTCTTGCAGCAGCACTTGGTGGGCAGGCCATATGTCGCCATGCACTACGATGTTGATCAGAATCTGATAGTCGTGGATCATCTGCGCCCACAACGCCGGGTCGTCACTGCCAGGAGCATTGTCGAACCCGGCTGCTGGCTGCTTGGCAATGACCCGACCATCACGCGACAGATGCGTGCTACCGGCCAAACGACGAAAAATGCTCTGCTGCAGGATCTTTTCTGCCGCTGTGCGAACTTGATCTACCCGAGCCCCTTGGTAGATATTTGCAAACGAAAACAAGGCATCCTGTACTGACTTTCCTGCAACCGACTTGCGAGCATTCTCAACAAGCTCGGAGATGTCTACGCCTGGGGTTTTGACCGCACCAAGTTCATCCAGTGACTTTTCTCCAACATCACTCATGTGCCGATGCAGTTCGGCAATCCGCTCATCGCCTTTATGTACCGCTCGCAGGCTGCGTGGAATGCTGCGGTAGATCTGGATGGCTTTTTCATAAAAACTAGCAGCGACCATATGACTGGGTTGGTCGGACGAGATTCGGGCGATTGCTTCTTTCACCCATCCTTCAGCGACTGTAACAGTCATTTCTGCTGATTTGGCTTCGTCACCAGACCGATCAAACCACCGGCTTGCTGCGTCGAAGAACTCGCGGGAGCGATGAAGGTCGCCATCCCCCTCAAATTCAACAGCCAACGCATTCAGCCTCTGCGCAATGGCTGACGAATGTGTTCGACCAAGGGCATTTGAATCTAATAGATCAGCTAGCCACAGCCCGAGAAAACCGCTGTCCTTGATTGCGGCATTGAAGGCGTCAAGAATTGCTTTTTCCATCTCGGCCAAGCGGGTGCCTGCGCCAGCTTTCAACATGCGAGCCAAGCTGATAGCGCGCTCCCAGCACTCGCGGCCACCACGAACCCATGTTTCTGCATCCAATGGGATTAGTCGATAGGCGTCGATCGCCGCAAGCGCAAACTGGACGTTTCGCGGACGCTGCTTCAGCCAGACGAGATCAGCTACTCGTGCCTTCAACCATGCATCATCGATTGCATCGACAATCTCGGCATAAAACGCGATGTCTGATTCCGATAGATCGTCAGGAATCACCGAACGCCGCCCCTCCATTACCATGAATGGTTTGAAAGGCTCATTGAGGCTTTTCGGCGACAGCATCATGGAGCATGCATCCGCAAGCAACCACAGAGCTTTTCCGTGTGACGGGCGATTATCTTCCGATGCTTCGCGTGCAGCGCTGGAGAAAGCCTGCCACATCGAGAAATAGCCCTCGCGTTCTTCATCGGCCAGCGAGCTTTTCCAGCCGCACTCTGTAAAGTCTTGCGCCGTGACGATCAGGTCGGCGGAGTAACGCTGGTCACTCATGCGTTGTCTCCGGCAAACAAATCATTCAACGGAATCGATGAAATAGCCTTCGGTCGACGCCCGCGTTTGGACTTTGCAACTGACGACTCTCCGTTGCTAATCGCCGCCGCGTCGAAGCGCTCGTGATTGAGTTCCGTTAGCCGCTTGAGAATTTCCAGTCGAGACGAACTATCCACTCCAAACCGCACACCACGCTTCGTCTCGACGAATTGATGATTGAGTTGTATGTCATGCCACCCATAGGTATCAATGACGGCGCGATCAAGCTCTGCAATTAACTGTCGGAAGCGAATAATATCCTCGGTGGTCTCATCCCGTGAATGCACCAAATTGTAGACGGCAGTAAACCCCTGTTGACGAGATTCGCATATTGAAGCGCGATGCTCGAAATATGTCTTTCCGATGGTCTCAAGGCGGGAATCAATCGCCTCGTGAGAGAGACTTCCATCAATCACAAAGTTTGATGGAAAGGGGAAAGTGTCGAAGCAGCTCGTTCCAACATATGCAGGCGTTTCGCCCGTTGTCGAACCCCACACAAGCGCCCATTCGGCATGTGCGACGGATTGAAGAACCGCGAAAGCGCTGAGGGTTGAAAAATCGAATAGCTTGACCTTCTCCGAGTAGATGTTTCGCGGGTCTCCGAAAGTTATGCAGAAATGCTTTGACAACTTGGAGGTCACGAGCACTCTTCCGTGCTGACGAATTCGATTGTGGAATACTTCTCGACGATCCCAGAACTTCCAGAAGCAGCTTTCGTGAACTTGGCGCGTGAGTGAGTCCCGGTACGGGCGGACTCGCTCAACTACGATTTCCCACGCCGTCTTGAAATTCTCAGCTTCGTGTTTTTCTCGTGTCCAGAAATTTATGACCCGTCGAGATCCGGTTTGGCGAGGGCAGTTGTTTACGTCATCACCAACGATGTACTTGGTGATCACTTCGCTTGATGCCGGTTCCTTCTTGAGAATCGAAGCTGCTTCAGTCTCGTCTAGGACAAACCCAATACCCTGGACTTTCACTCCGTCCGAACAAAAGCCTAAATTTGAAGCGAGCGGATGTGGAGCAGGGAGTTCCGAGCCTGGTTCAAGCATCGTCGAAATCGACTGGACTTGCTCACCATCCAGCATCACAGTTCCCTTCCATGTTCGCAGGCTGAACACGAGTACGGAAACATAGACACCAGCCGTCCCCGGCCAAGGGAAGGACGAGAGAGCAAAGAACGTCGTCGTTTGCTCGAATACACGTGTCAGAACCTGAGTTCGCGTGTCGCTCTCAGTGATCGAGTCCGTTGCAATAAATCCGGCGACACCAGTGCTCCGAAGTAGTCGGAGCGAGCGGACGAGAAAGTACGCAACCAAGTTCACAGAACCCTTGGCCCCATCAAGAAGAAGCCTTTTAAGGGCCTTCTCGTAGGAGTCGCCCAGGTTCGACGAGATTTTGCGCCCGCCCATGAAAGGCGGATTGCTGACCCACGCATCGAACCCACCGTTCTCTCGCTGGAACACTTCGGGGAATTCGAGTGGCCAATGGATGGGGTGGCGCGGTGGCTTGCCTGGGAGCAGATCCAAGGCAAGGTCGTGAGCGACTTGGCGTTTCGCGGCCTCCAGCGTTTCGGCGTCACCGCGTGCTATGCGATCCGCCTGGATGGCCAGCGCCGAGAGGCGAGTCTCTTGCGTGCGCGTGGCTTCGGGTGTGAAGACGGTGCCGATAAAAGCGTCGGCCAGTCGCTCTGCCACGTTGAGCTTCTGTCGCGCATCGGCATCCAGACGTGCCATGACCTCAATGTCGTGAATGTCGCGGATCGGCGTCTCGCGCAACCGCTGGCGCAACTCAATCGCCTCGTGAACCGCTCGCTCAATATTCTGACCGAACAGGCGCTGTTGGCCTTTTCCGTTGGGTGCTATCGAAAGCTCAGTGAGCTGATCCAGCCTGTGGATGCCGAGCAGGCTGTCACCGCAGCGCAGATTGTGGTCAAGAAAGCCAAATGGGCGTCCCTTGGCCAGCGTCACCAGCCAGATAGACAGCTTGGCAAGCTCTACGGCCAGCGGATTCAGGTCTACGCCGTACAGGCAACGCTCAGCGATGAGGCGGCGTGCAATCACCGTACGGGCTTCACTGTCGCGAGGCAGAGGTTCCTTGGCAGATCCTGCTTCCAGAAGTTTACCATCCACGCTCACGGTTTTACCCGTAGACTCGACCTGTGACCAAGCCTCAACAAGGCGATTAGACAGCCAACGGCAGGCTTGCACCAGGAACGCGCCCGAGCCCATGGCAGGGTCGCAGATCTTGAGGTCGAGCAATTCGGTGGGGGATTTCAGCACCCATTGCTCGCGCGGCGTTCCCTCTGCTGGACCGACATAGGCCACCGGCGTGAGGGTCTCGGTAACGATCGCTTCGGTCAGCGATTTCGGAGTGTAGTGGGTGCCGGATTCGCGCCGGTCGGAACCTGTGGTTACGATGAATGCCCCAGCGGGATACACCAGCGGATAACCCCATGGATCGGTGCGCAGCAGATGGGCATAGGGTTTGACGCGATCGCGGAGCTTGGTGTCGCCCTGACATACGGTCAGCAGGCGGTCGGCCAGAGTGTCGTCGACGGGTTTGGCCAGATCATTGCGCACCCGACTGGCAGAGCTGCCGGAGCGTTCTTGCAGCAACGCGGCCAGTTGCGCTCCACCATCCAAACGTGCCGAATCCAGCTCGGCTAGCTTGACCCATGGGGTCTTGGCATTCTTGGTGGCATCCAGTTCCAGCGTGACTTCATCAGTGCGTTTGACGGTGCGTTCGAGCAAACCTTCATACACGTAGCCGATCTGTTCGACATCCAGCGCGCGATAGGACAGCGCGCGCCCCTGAAATTGCTGAATGGCCTCCAGCAACAGCAGCACGGTGCGGTTGTCGATGGGTAGTGGCTTGGCTGCATCGCTGCGCCAGTTCGAGCCTTTCGCCCGACCTTCGAGGAAGGGGAAACGGTCCGGATCGAAGAGCGAACCGCCCAAGGCTGGCAGGCGCAGGTTTTCGTGCTCAATGCCGCCGAACACCGCGCGGAAGATCGCCAGCAGGCGCGACCAAGCGTCCCATCGGCGCTCCAGAATTTCCTCGGACTCTTTGCGCAACTGCATGCGCAAGGTGGAGAGCGCGTAATTGGCTTCGTAGCGCTCGTCGCCCATCAGGAGCAGGCCCCGCTCTTCGGCGGAGAGCAGGAACACCAAGCGCATCATCACCGTCAGCGCGGCCTCATACAGCTCGGGTTCTTTGACGTCGTGCAGGAGCTCTCGATTACGGTCCTGGTCGGCTTTGTCGAGTGTTTGAATCAAGACTTCGACGGCGCGGCGTACTTGTTCACCCAGGGCGTCGGTAACTTCGTCCTGGAACTTCAAGGAACTATCGAACAGCGCAGGCAGTTGTTCGGTTTCGTCGACAAAGAAACGACGAATACCGAGCAGGTGCACGAAAGCCTGCAGGGTAATGGGCTCCTGGCTCCAGATGCGGGCATACCAACTGGCAAAGGTGGTGACGGCACCCACGTGGGCATCCACCAGCATCCAGCGCTCGCCGTTGGTCACCAGCCCGAGTCGACAACCCAGCGAACGGCACAAAGCAACCATGCGATCGGCGGGTGTGGCAGCCCAGCCGTCTTGCTTCAGAGTGGCATCTAGATCGACGTCCTGCGCATAGGTTTGGATCAGCAGCAGTGGCTTGTTGGCACGTTGCTCGTCGATCACCGCAAGATCGGGCGACAGCGTCACGCCGTGTTCGGGCAAGCTGGCTTGGAGGTTGGCGGCGCACCAGTCGGCGCGCTTGAGGACGTCGCCTTTGCCGTCTTCGTCGAGCTCAAGGCCACGCGACAGCACCTCGTCGATCCACGCACTGTGCAATTCGTTGAACTGCGGGTCTTCCAGCTCCAGCGCTTCGCGCCATTCCTCGTAGGCTTGGCGCAGCCGTTTGCGCTTGGTGGCATCGAGTTCTTCCAGGCCTTGTGGAAAGGCTTCCTTCAGAACGGGAACGGCGAGGAAAGGGCCGGAGATTTCGATCAGCGATAGCCAATCGTGATGGTTGTCTTGGCTCACGGGTGAGCTCCTTCGAATTCTTGTTGAAGCTCGGGCACGCCAGCGGCCTGCAACAGTTGCGCGGTGCGGTCGAATCTGGCCGGGTCCAGGGTGGGGTCGTCTGCGTTGCCAGGTGGAATCCAGATGACCAAGCCGAGCCGTGCACGGGTGAGCAGAACGCGATAACGATTGCGTACAAAGGTTCGCTCGGCATCGCTGCGTACCTGTTGCCACGTGCTGCCGCGAAACTTCCGGTATTCCCAGTCGTCCGGGTTGGAGGGGGTCAAGTCTCCGCCCCAGCACAGCCCCACCCAGTCGAGCTCGAGCCCTTGGCATTCGAACTCGGACGCCGCAACTTCGAGTGCATGACTTGAACGAACATCCGTTGGAGGCATGAGAAACCACTTCTCGAACGAGTAATCCAGTCGAAAAGCGCTGGACCGCTCTAGGCCATAGGCCCGTAGGCGTTGGTCCTCTGACGTGGCGATCAAACCGGCACGCTGTCCGTCTTCCGGTGCGCTCCTGGCCCGCAACCACGCCTTGACGGTGTCGAGACTACGTGTGAAATTGAGTGGGAACTCCCTGCGATCGGGTAGGAGTGACCGCGCCCGCTCTGCATCAAGGGTGAGTACGGCATCAACCCATTCCGCCAGCCGTTGAGCCCGAAAGCTCCGCACCCCGACGCTCAGGTGAGCCAAGGGCTCCGGCCGAAACTCAATGCCTGGAGGAACGCCTTCGCCAAACAAGCGGTGCCCAGATACGCTGGCACCACCGGATACAACCTCGGGAGAGGCGACGACTCGCCAATGCGGCCGAGCAGCGGCAGCACGCCCCCATTCCTCTAATCCTGCCTCGCCGAGGAAGATTTCTTGCCCGCCGCCAACCAGGGCGATGATCACGGCCCATCCGTCCAATCGATCCATTACGTCGAAGAGTTCGGCGGCCTCAGACGTGTCCACGCCTTGCTTGCGTAGCATCTGCTCACGGTCCCATGCGCGTTGGGCTTCATCGAAGACGACGACATGCTCGTGCGGGAGTGCCGCGGGATTCTCGCGGTGGTAACGCAAAAACTGGTGGACGTTCTGGATGAAGGTCGAGACCTCGTGGGCACTATCCTGGCGCCGACGTCCGGCGCGCTGCTGACTCAAGACCAAGGCTTCACGCACGACCTTGACTAGGGGGCCGTTGCCAGACAAGAAAATCCCTGAAGGGCCGCCCTCAGTACGCAGGGAGGGATCATGAACGACATTGAGCCCGGTCAGCGTCTTGCCGGCCCCCGGCACACCGGTGACGAAGCACACATAGCGTCGGTTTAACGTTCTCGCCTCTCTGATTACTTCTGCCAACAGGTCCGTCGTTGCGTCCAGGTTGCTGGCATAGCTGTGGCTGATCTCGCGAACGTCGTGGTTTTCGTAGAGTCGTTCGGCCGCTTCGATGACCGACAGCGTGGGGCGATACGGTGCGCCGACCCAGGAATCGACATCAATGGGCGATCGGTCAGGATCGTGTTGCGCCGAGTAGGCAGACAACAGCACTGCGGTCAGATCGCTGGCATTGGCGAGCCGTATCGGTGCAACACATGGACCCGAAGTCGGGGCTCTCGAATCCTTGGCACTTGGTGCGGCCGTGGCGCAAAGCACCGGCACGATCGCGCGCCCGGTGCTACCAGCATGGAAATCACGAAGGTTCAAGCAATAGTCTTCTACTTGCCAGCGGGCCGACGCATCGTGAGACGGAGAGCCGACCTTGAACTCGACCACCAGGATCACGTCCTCGGCAAGCAAGACTGCATCCGGACGCTTCTGTCTACGTGGTAGCTCGTACTCCAGGACCAAGTGCCAATCCTTGGCAGCCTCACGCCGTTCGATCAGTTCGTCTGCGCAACGCCTCAAAAGCGCAATCTGGGACTTCCAGGTCTCGATCTGAGTCGTGCGTGTGCTCTGAATGCCTGTCGAGGCGACTGAGTCGGTGAGCTCGCCAAGCAACAGGGCTTCATCTGCGCTCAAGAACGCGCAGAGCGTGTAGCTAACCCCACGACTCATCTCGTACTTCCTTCCGGCACGATGAAGATCACGGCGACTGGAAAGGTGCGGTCATCAAGTTTGGCGTAGCGGGTTTCGATGGCTTGAGCCTCCTGCAGGCGCTCGGCTGGAATGCGGGCAAGACGCGCTTCCAGTGCGGCGGTGTCGCGCCGGAGCTGTGTTCGTTCGTCTTCCGAGAACAGGGAAAGCTGCGCCGGTTGCTGATCTTTTTTCAGTTCGGCCTGGATGGCTTTTTCAAGCTCATCAAGCACGGTGCCAATGTCAGCCACTTCCTGCTGTTTACGGGATTGAAGGGTGTTGGTCAGGAACTTGAGCCGGTCCTTAGACCGGGCGTCGACCGACTGCAGGATGGCGCTTTGAGCGCGGTCGAAACGCACACGGATGGCATCGAATAGCGAATCCGCGGCCATCAGTGGCTTCGCCTGATCCAGCCATTGCTGGACTTTGGTGACGCCTTCTTCCCGGCGGAAGGATTTATCCCCCAGATAGCCTCCGGCCACGGTCAGCTCTTCATGGAGGCGATGATGATTGCCGCCAGTGACGACCAATCGTGAGATGACCACCACGGCAGGACCGTCGATAAGCGCATCTGGCACTGAACGGACTGTGACGCGATGCAACTTCTTCACATCGTCTTGTGCCCAGACCTCGGCGCGCAGCAATCGCAGGCACATCTGCACTAGCCGGTGGTTCAGGTGAACAAGCACCACGTCGTCACGCCCGGTGGCGACGGCATGATCGAAGGTGATGGGCCGAATTTGCAGTGTGTGGGGGTGGCGAAGCCCTTCAAGGCAGCGCACCCATGAGCCCGACAGCGTGGGCATCTTGAATACGGTGCCCGCCGGGGCATCAGCCAAGGCAAAAGGTTCAAGCGGCGGGCGGCCTGCCAACACAAGCCCCGTCTTGACCGCCATGAGGATGTGCTCTGGTGTGAGATGGAAATCTTGCTGCGTAGTCAGGAGCCGTTCGTGCAGCTTGGCGACTCGGTCTTTCAGTTCGCGCTCAGCGCGCACAAAGCGCCTGGCCTTGGCGATCTTGGCTTCTGCGAGGCGGGTATCGAGGTCTTTGAGCGAGCCTTCGATCAGCCCCGACATTTGCGGCGCGATGACTGGGTTGACGCTGCCCATGTCCGCCCGCATGGATTCGAGCTTGCGCAGTGCGCGGATGATGTCGTCACCGTGGCCACCAATGGTTGCTTTGCCATGTTCGCCACCATCGACGGGGTGCCAGATCAATACTTCTTTCTGGCGCTGGCCGTGCCGGTCGATACGGCCATTGCGCTGCTCCATCACATTGGGGTTGTAAGGGATCTCCAGATGGATGAGGCAGTTACAGTGGTTCTGCAAGTCGATACCTTCAGACGCGGCATCAGTGGCCAGCAGGATGCGCACCGCTGAATCCTTGGGCGAGGTCTGGAAGGCGGCTTTGACCTTCTCGCGCTCATCCTGCGGCATGCCGCCATGAAGGATGGCCAGTCGATCGCCACCAAAATCGTGGCTGGCTAGGATCTCGTGCATCCACTGGTGGGTGGTGCGGTATTCGGTGAACAAGATGACCCGGCGCTCATTCCACTGACCGTCGGTCTTGAGATTGGTCGTGAGCCAGTCGAGGATCGCCTTGGCTTTGGCGTCGACCTGGTTCTTGGCCGTTTGGGCCCACGACCGCAGCTCGTTCAGCATTTGTTGCTGGTCTGCTGTCAGCGGTTGCGCGCGACGTGAGGCTTCTTCAACGGCCTCGGACTGTGCGTTTTCGACCTCCTGGTCGTTGGCGTAGTCTTCATCGACCCGCAGGATGGCCTTGCGCAAAATGCGATCAGCCATCGCATCCTTGTCTTTGCGTTGGCTGCCATTGGCCAGACTGGCAATGTGCTTTTCCAGGGTCGAGGCGAAAGCGGCTGGAGAAGAAAAGAGCCGTTTCTTGAGCAGCTGGTTGACGAACGACGTGCCGAAGGCATTGCCGACCTTCTCTGCATCCTGCTCACGGCTCGCGCAGTAGTCGTTCAGCTTCTGATGAATGGCGCGCTCTTGCGCGGAGTACGAGGCCAGCAGCGCTTGCAGCTTGCGCTGCGCATAGAGCGGCTTGCCTTCCGCATCGACCAGATCGCTTTTGAGGCGGCGGATCATCACCTGACTCAATTGCTTTTCATCCGGCAGAATGTTTCGAGCGAAACGCTGGTCGTCCAACAACTCCAGCAGCGAAGTGAAGGATTCGGTGTAGCCGTTGTGGGGGGTGGCGGTGAGGAACAGCCGATGCTGGAAGTGCGGACTGATCGAGCGAATGAAGCGCGTTCGCTGACTCTCCAGTGCGTAGTTCGCACCGGCAGCAGGGGCGATGTTGTGTGCTTCGTCGACGACGAGCATGTCGAATTTGCGCGGATAGCTGGTATGTGCAGGTAGGACGTCGCGCATGGTGCGCAATCCTTCGCCGCTTTTGACCCAGTCCATGGAGGTGATCAGGCGCGGATGGGAGGTCCAGGGATTGGCGTGGATGCCGCGTTCTCGCCGTAACTGCTTGATATAGGCGGTATCGACGATGCGGAATTCGAGGCCAAACTTTTCCAGCATCTCCACGCGCCACTTTTCTTGCAGCGACGCGGGGCAGACGATCAGGACGGTGTGGGCTCGGTGCCGCAGCAACATTTCTTGGATGACGAGGCCGGCCTCGATGGTCTTGCCCAAACCGACGTCGTCGGCGATAAGAAGATTGACCCGCGCCATGTCGATGGCACGAACCAGAGGATCAAGTTGAAAATCCTCAATGCTGGCACCGCTGCGGAACGGCGCTTGCAGAAAGCCTCTGTCGGCATTAGTCGCCGCACCCCAACGCACAGCGTCGAGAAAGGCTTCGAGGGTGGCGGAGTCATCCAGGCCGGTGATCGAAGGCAGGCCAGCACGCTCAATGATTTGCGCGCCCGGCTCGATCTCCCAGATGACCTCAAGCTCCTCACCTAGACCATCCTCGTCGATGGATGAGAGGGTCACTGCATTCTGTGGTGCTGACATTGAGGTGAATTTTGAGGATGTCACATCTGCGACGACCCATTGACGCCGCCTGACCTCGACCAACTGGCCTGGTTCAGGACTGGCGCGGTAGGCCTGGCTATTCTGTACGTTCGAAATTTCCATGCGGTCTACCGTTTTCCTGTTCAGTCTGTTTGGTTCGAGCTGGCTGGTGATTCACTGCGCGTCAATCTGGTCGTGATCACCAAGTTCGCGATGGCGTCAGCTGCACTGGGCGCTGGCTCGTGCTCCCAGAATCGCAACACAGTCCACCCGATGCTGCGAAGCCGCTCGTTCGTGTCGGCATCCCGATGCCGATTCGCTTCTATCTTTTGCAGCCAGAACTCCGCGTTCTGCTTCGGCCATGTGGCGTGTTCGGGGCATCCGTGCCAGAAGCACCCATCGACGAATATGGCGATCCTTAGCCCCGGAAAGGCGATGTCCGCGACCCGACGAGGTTTCTTCAGCACCTCGAAATCGACTCGGTAGCGCAGGCCCCTCCGGTACAACTCTCGACGCAATGCGATCTCAGCGCCGGTTCCCTTTTGCCGTACCTTCGCCATTCGGCGACTGGCTTCTGGAGATGAGGGCTGAATGCGTGGCATCGATTGAGTCTCGTCAGATCATCGGGACTTGGCCGATGCCAAGTGCTCGTTGATGCTGCGCGCGATGGCGCGGCCGAGGTCAACTGGAACGGCATTGCCGATGAGCCGTCCAAGAACTTTGAAACTCACTTCACCATCATTCGGAATAAACGAGTAGTCGCGCGGAAAGCTCTGAAGAATTGCGGCTTCCCTCAGCGAGATTGCGCGGTCCTGCTCAGGGTGCCCGAATCGACCATTCCCGAAGCCATAGCACTGAGTCGTCATGGTGGGAGCTGGCTTATCCCATTCCATGCGGCCATAGACGCCAGGGTAAGTCCTGCCGCTTTCCGCGCGATGGCAGTCGGCCACGAGATGCTCCGGCCAGTCACGCCACGTTCCGCCCGGCTTTGAAAATTTGATGCGCTTGAGATTCTTCTCCGACAACGTGGATGAAACGTGCAGCTTGTCTCTGGGGGCTGCCTCGCCAGCGCTCAATGCGCGCAGGCGACCAATCGCCTGCCTCACAGTCTTGGGCTTTTCGAGCGTAGGTTCGATCATCTTGATCTCGCCGTGCCTGGAAGCCAGCAGCACCATGCGTCGGCGAGTCTGTGGCACGCCATATTGGGAGCTATCGACGACATCAAACCATACGTTGTAACCGAGTCGCTTCAACGTATCGACGAAGTCATGAAACACCTCGTGCTTGGCTACGGTCGGAACGTTCTCCATCGTGATGACATCTGGGCGGGTGCCCTTTGCCAGGCGGGCAAACTCATACAAGAGCCCCCATTTCCCGTCTTTGCCATCCAGCTCGTAGCGTTGTGCATAGGTGGAAAAAGGCTGACAAGGAGCGCAACCTGCAAGAATCTTCAAATCGGCATCACCGAACAGCGCATTCAACTCGGCAGTGGTGACTTTGCTGATGTCGCGCTCTACAAACTTGGCGCTGTTGTTGGCCTCATAAGGAAAGCGGCAAGCGGGGTCCATGTCGATACCGGCAACGACCGGCACGCCCTCGAGCACGAAGCCATGCGTCAGCCCGCCAGCTCCACAGAACAAATCAACACAAGAAATTTTCGTCATTTCAACAATCCTCATTTCGTTTCGACCGCCGGATGAGGCGATCGAAACCCGTCGTTGGCAAGTCAATCATTCTTTGCCTCGACTCTCGTTCTCTGCGGCGCCACCAGACCGCACCCATTCGTCGACTTCCTCGGTCTTGAATTTCCAAAGCCGGCCGATTCGATGAGCAGGCATGTTCCGTTTGCTGATCCACGCATAAACGGTGTCCTTGCTCACGCCGAGGTACTCGGCGATCTCCTCGACCGACAACCAGCGATCTGACATGACGTCGATTTCCTTCAAGAAGTCGGAATTTGGGTAATTTTCAGATGATCGCACGGATCGATGGCCAATTCAACAAGGATTAAGCATGATTAGATCGGGTTATGGTGGGTTTACTTGGATTCAATCGTGGCTGGGAGAGAGCTACGCTGCTTCTGCAGGCCCCGTCGGGGCGGCTGGATGTCACCGATTGGTCAGCCGAGTAGAAGAGTCACCTCTGCCTCCCGCCGCGTAACCAGGCCCGGCAGCACTTTCCCGCCGCCATAGACCCATCGGCGCAGCTCCTGCACCACAGCGATCCAGTGTCGCTGGTTGATTCGCCGCCGGAGCGTCGATGTTTGCAGCCGCCCCGCGCCAAGGTTGAAGGCGAAATCCACGATGGCGGCTACGGACAGCTTCGCGCAGTGTCTCGATCGTCCCACGCAGCCTCGGCTCCGGCACCGATTTCCGACATCCTCTGCGCGCCACGCAGCTCCTCGAATTCCAGCACCTTGTCCTGCATCGCCAGCTCGTGGCCGCGCTTGCCCCTGCGGTCGAGCCACTTGAGGATTTCGGGCGCGAGACGGAAGGCCCCGCCGAGGAGGCCGCCGAGCAAGGTCTCGATCATTGCGAGCCTCCCATCAGCTTGAGCTTGATGGCCGCGACGGGGCCGTCTTGCCGCGCGTGAGGCGCAGGTAGTACACGCCGTGACGGGAGCGGGTAAGGCGGGGGATTTTGTGCATGATCGGGGTATCTGGGACACCACAAGAAAAAAGCCCTTGAACTTCGTGAGAAGTATCAAGGGCTTTTGGGTTTGGTGGCGAATCAGGGATTCAAACCCCGGACCGCCAGATTTTGACTCCGCGGCTGTCTATTACAAAACATGGCGCGCGACAGGTAGGTTAGTTGCACCAACTTCGACGTCCAGTCGCAAAACTGTGGCGCCAGTCGCACATACTCTGGCGCCCTACGCATGACAAATGACTTAAACGTCAATATTCCCCGCCCTCAACGCATTCGACTCAATAAACGCCCGCCTCGGCTCCACATCATCCCCCATCAGCGTAGTAAAGATCCCATCCGCGGCAATCGCGTCTTCGATCTGCACACGCAACAACCGCCGCACCGTCGGATCCATCGTCGTTTCCCACAGCTGCCCGGGGTTCATCTCCCCCAGCCCCTTATACCGCTGCTTCGACACGTTCCGCTCGGCATCCGCAAGCAGCCACTTCATCGCGCTCTTGAAGTCTGTCACGGCCATGCTGCGCTCACCACGCTTGATAACAGCACCTTCCCCAATCAGCCCCGTGAACGTATTCGCGGTGGCCACGAGCTGCTGATAATCCGCTGTGTGCTGGAATTCCTGATCGATGACCGAAACCCGCACATTCCCGTGATGGGTACGTTCGACATGCAGCGACCGCTGCTCGCGCACCGGATCATACGAAGGCACCACGCGCACTTCGTTCTTCAAAGCCTCGTCATGCAACGCAGCGTGCAGCGCCTTCGCCGAAGCCTCCGTAGAAGCCTCGTTGGAGAGATCGATCGCAACCCCGTCCATGATCGCTTCCAGCGCCGCCGGGTCATACAACCGGCTCAACCGATCGATTACGCTCCTCGACAGCAGATACGACCGCGCCAACTCCCCAAGCGCATCGCCGGAAATCACGGCCGCATTCTCGCCAGGCACCAGCTCCGACCCTTGCAGCGCCAACCGCAGCATGTGCGCGTTGAGCTCCACATCGTCCTTCAGATACCGCTCGTCCTTGCCTGCCTTGATCTTGTAAAGCGGCGGCTGCGCGATATACACATACCCGCGCTCGATCATGTCCGGCATTTGCCGATAGAGGAACGTGAGCAGCAGCGTCCGGATGTGCGCACCGTCGACGTCCGCGTCGGTCATGATGATGATGCGGTGATAGCGCAGCTTGTCGAGGTTGTAATCGTCCTTGCCGATGCCGCACCCAAGCGCGGTCACGAGCGTGACGATCTGCTCCGACGACAGCAGCTTGTCGTAACGCGCCTTCTCGACGTTCAGCACCTTGCCGCGCAGCGGCAGGATTGCCTGGAACTTGCGGTCACGCCCTTGCTTGGCCGAGCCGCCTGCCGAGTCGCCCTCGACGATGTAGATTTCGCACTTCGCCGGGTCTTTCTCCTGGCAGTCCGCGAGCTTCCCCGGCAGGCCGACGCCGTCGAGCACGCCCTTGCGGCGCGTCATCTCGCGCGCCTTGCGCGCAGCATCGCGCGCACGCGCGGCTTCGACGATCTTCCCGCAAATGATCTTCGCGTCGAGCGGCGTTTCGAGCAGGAACTCTTCCAGCGCCTTCGCCACGACTTCTTCAACCGGCGCGCGCACTTCGGACGAAACCAGCTTGTCCTTCGTCTGCGAGCTGAACTTCGGCTCCGGCACCTTCACCGACAGCACGCACGACAACCCTTCGCGCATGTCGTCGCCGGTCGTTTCGACCTTGGCCTTCTTCGCGATTTCGTTGTCGGTGATGTACTTGTTGATGACGCGCGTCATCGCGGCCCGCAGGCCGGTCAGGTGCGTGCCGCCGTCGCGCTGCGGAATGTTGTTCGTGAAGCACAGCACGTTCTCGTTGTAGCTGTCGTTCCACTGCATCGCGACTTCGACGCCCACGCCATCCTTCTCGCCGTTGGCGTGGAAAATCGTCGGGTGCAGGTTGGTCTTCGTCTTGTTGATGTACTCGACGAAGCCCTTCACACCGCCGGCGAACGCGAAATCGTCTTCCTTGCCCGAACGCAGGTCGGTCAAACGAATCCGCACGCCGTTGTTCAGGAACGAAAGCTCGCGCATCCGCTTCGCGAGGATGTCGTAGTGATACTCGACCGTGCCGAAAATGGTCGGATCGGCCATGAAGTGCACTTCGGTGCCGCGGTTCTCGGTATCGCCGGTCACCAGCATCGGCGACACTTCCACGCCGTCCACCATCTCGAGCACGCGATCCTGCGCGATGCCGCGATGGAACTCCATGAAACGCTTCTTGCCGCCGCGGCGCACGGTGAGGCGCAGCCAGCTCGACAGCGCGTTCACGCACGACACGCCCACGCCGTGCAGGCCGCCGGACACCTTGTAGCTGTTCTGGTCGAACTTGCCGCCGGCGTGCAGCTCGGTCATCACGATCTCGGCGGCGCTGCGCTTCGGCTCGTGCTTGTCGTTCATCTTCACGTCGGTCGGAATTCCGCGGCCGTTGTCGGTCACGGAAATCGAGTTGTCGGCGTGAATCGTGACGTGGATGTCGTTGCAGTATCCGGCCAACGCTTCGTCGATCGAGTTGTCGAGCACCTCGAACACGAGGTGATGCAGACCGGTGCCGTCCGACGTGTCGCCGATGTACATCCCGGGGCGCTTGCGCACCGCTTCCAGACCTTCGAGGATCTGGATCGACGAGGCGCCGTAGCTGCTGTTATCGGGTTGCGAATTGTGCTGTTCACTCATGGATATCTTCCGGTTCTGCGAGGCCACTCTAGTGGCGGCGCGGTGCGTTTCAGCGAGAGAAATCGCCGGGCCGCTCCAGTTTCCTGGCTCGTCCACGGTGCCGGTCAGGCACCGAAAGGACGGGTTGTCGGTTCGCCATAAAAACGCCAAAGGGGCTTGCCGCCCCCTGGTGTGTGTCTTGATGTCGCGCGCGTCAGATGCGCATCGGCATCACGACATACTTGAACTCGTCGTTCTCGGGCACCGTGATCAGCGCGCTCGAGCTGGCGTCGCCGAGGCTCACCTGCACGGTGTCGACCTTCAGGTTCGCGAGCACGTCGAGCAGATACGTGACGTTGAAGCCGATGTCGACGGTATCGCCCTGATAGGCGATTTCCAGTTCTTCCTGCGCCTCTTCCTGATCGGCGTTGGTCGACATGATCTTCAACTGGCCCGGCGCGATGATGCAGCGCACGCCCTTGAACTTGTCCGAGGTCAGGATCGCCGCGCGTTGCAGCGAACGCTGCAGTTCTTCACGGCCGATCTCGAACGTGTTCTTGTGCGCCTTCGGGATCACGCGCTGGAAGTCGGGGAACTTGCCCTCGACGAGTTTCGACACGAGCTCGACCTGGCCGAACGTGAACTTGGCCTGGGTTTGCGCGATGTCGATGGTGACGGTGTCGTCGATGTCCTCGAGCAGGCGCTGCAGCTCGAGAATCGTCTTGCGCGGGACGATCACTTCCTGGCGGCCGAACGTGCCGCCTTCGAGCTTCATCGACGAGAACGCGAGGCGGTGGCCGTCGGTGGCCACGGCCATCAACTGGTCGCCGTCGACGACGAGCAGCATGCCGTTCAGGTAGTAGCGGATGTCCTGCTGCGCCATCGCGAAGTGCACCATGCCGAGCAGCTGGCGGAACGACTTCTGCGGGACGGTGAGGGTCGCGCCGAAATCCTTCGCCTGCGCGACGGTCGGGAACTCGTCGGCCGCGAGCGTCTGCAGTGCGAAACGGCTCTTGCCCGATTGCACGGTGAGGCGCTTGTCGGCGAGCGACAGCGTGACCTGGCCGTCAGGCATCGCGCGCAGGATGTCGAGCAGCTTGCGGGCCGCGACGGTGGTGGCCACCTGGTCGCCGCCGACGCCGAAATCGGCGCGCGTGGTGATCTGCAGCTCCAGGTCGGTCGACAGGAATGAAACGTCCGGGCCGTTCTTGGTGATCAGCAGGTTGGCGAGGAT
This sequence comes from Burkholderia pyrrocinia, assembly GCF_001028665.1. NCBI lineage: Bacteria > Pseudomonadati > Pseudomonadota > Betaproteobacteria > Burkholderiales > Burkholderiaceae > Burkholderia > Burkholderia pyrrocinia. The sequence continues at coordinate 1,275,333 of NZ_CP011503.1, read as the reverse complement.
CGGCAACGTATGGCGGCGTTCGACGATGCCGCTGACCGTTTGCAGCGGCCTGAGGAGGGTGTCTCGTTCGGTCTTGACCAGTTGCATAGAGTTCCTTCGTTGAGTAACGGCCTGCAGCGCAGCAGCCACGCAGCGCCCCGCCGGCCGGGCTCTTGGCCCGCCACCGCCGGAGCGGTCAAACCAGTATTGTGCCTCAAAACCGAACCGCCCCCCTTAAATTGGGGCGGAGGCCGAATTATCAAGCGCGCCCGCGCGCTCAGCCTTTCAGCGTCTGTTCCAGCACGTGCAGCTCGTGGTTGAGCTGCGCATCCTTGCTGCGCTCGTCGGCGATCTTGCGCACGGCGTGCAGCACGGTGGTGTGATCGCGCCCGCCGAACAGCTCGCCGATTTCCGGCAGGCTCTTCTGCGTGAGTTCCTTCGCCAGGTACATCGCGATCTGCCGCGGCCGCGCGATGTTCGCCGGACGCTTCTTCGAATACATGTCGGCGACCTTGATGTTGTAGAAGTCGGCGACGGTCTTCTGGATGTTCTCGACCGAAATCTGCCGGTTCTGCACGGTCAGCAGGTCCTTCAGCGCTTCCTTGGTCAGCTCGATCGAGATCTCGCGGCCGTGGAACTTCGAATACGCGAGGATCTTGCGCAGCGCGCCTTCGAGTTCGCGGACGTTCGAGCGCAGGTGCTTCGCGACGAAGAACGCGACGTCTTCCGACAGGTTCACGCCTTCCGACTGCGCCTTGCGCATCAGGATCGCGACGCGCATTTCCAGCTCGGGCGGCTCGATCGCGACGGTGAGGCCCGAGTCGAAGCGCGAGATCAGGCGATCGTCGATGCCCGAGATTTCCTTCGGATACGTGTCGCTGGTGATGATCACCTGCGCCTTGTTCGCGACCAGCGCCTCGAACGCGTAGAAGAATTCCTCTTGCGTGCGCGACTTGCCGGAGAAGAACTGGATATCGTCGATCAGCAGCAGGTCGAGCGAGTGGTAGTAGCGCTTGAAGTCGTCGAACGCCTTGCGCTGGTACGCCTTCACGACGTCCGATACGTACTGTTCCGCATGGATGTAGCGGATCCGCGCGCCGGCCTTGTCGAGCAGCAACTGGTTGCCGATCGCATGGATCAGGTGGGTCTTGCCGAGACCGACGCCGCCGTACAGGAACAGCGGGTTGTACGAGATGCCGGGGTTGTCCGCGACCTGGATCGCGGCGGCGCGCGCCAACTGGTTCGCCTTACCGGTCACGAAGTTGTCGAACGTGAGCACGGGGTTCAGCTTCGAGCGCTCGTACATCGAATCGGCTTCGCCGCCGGCGGGCGCGGCACCGGGGCCCGGACGCCACGTGCGGCGGCCGGCGGCCGCTTCATGCGCGGGCAGGCTCGGCAGGTCGATGTCGGCGTCGTCGGCGTTCAGGTGGTGCGCGGCAGCCGATTGCGTCATCGGCATGTCAGCCGGCGCGGCAGACGCAGCCGCGGCATTCGCGCTCAGGTTGGCGGCGATCGCGGCCACCGCGGCGGCCGGGCCGCCCGGTTGCAGCGGCGCGCGCGGGGCGGCCGACGTGGCGCCCGTAGCGGCGCTGCGCATGCCGGCCTTCGGATCGAGGACGAACTGGACTTCGATCGGCGCGTTCCAGAAATCCCGGGCCAGATCTGAGATCCGGCCCGAAAACTGGCTCTTGACCCAGTCCAGCTTGAAGCGGTTCGGCGCAGCGATGGACAGCGTGTTCGCCGACGCATCGAAGGCCACCGGGGCCAAGGGTTTGATCCACGTCACGTACTGCTGGGGCGTCAGCTCGCGCTCCAGCAGTGCGGAACAGTGTTGCCAGAAATCGTTCATCAAGTAACTGTCGTTTTTTGCATGCACAGCGCGGCTCGCCGGCGCCCTTGTCGCGGTCACGCAACAAGGCCCGAAGCGGTCGTGCGAGCGTGCCTCGGACGCCTGCGTCACAGTCGTGGAGAGGCAGGCGGGAGCCGAAGCGGCGTGCGGGATTCTTGGAGATAAGGCGAGATTCTAACGCCAAACGCGGCCACAGCGGGACTTATCCACAGGCTGGATTTGTGGGCCGCGGGGCCGGATCGGCGCGGGCCGGCACAGGCGCGTGACTCGTAAAGTATTGACCGTCAAGAGAAAAACGGTTTAAATAGCGGGTTCCGCGAAAACCAATCCTGTATTCCCGGCGATTGCGTTCGCCCGAATGCCTCCGGTTTAGGGCACGCGGTCCCCTGAATTTCGACATTCTCGAACAAGTGAGAACATCATGAAACGTACTTACCAACCGTCCGTGACGCGCCGCAAGCGCACCCATGGCTTCCGTGTCCGCATGAAGACGGCAGGTGGCCGCAAGGTCATCAACGCTCGCCGCGCGAAGGGCCGCAAGCGCCTCGCCATCTAAGGCAGGTTGCGCGCTGTGTCCGCCGTCCGCAGTCCTGCGGAAGGTGCCGTCGAGCCGGGTGCGAATCCGTCGCAGACGAAAGCCGCCTTCCCGAAAGCTGCGCGACTTCTGAAAACGGATGAATTTTCATCCGTTTTTCGTTTGCGCCCCTGGCGGCGTTCCGCGCACTTCGTGATCTACGGCAAGCCGACCGGCCAGCCCGCGCGTCTGGGGCTCGTCGTCGGCAAGAAGTATGCGCCGCGTGCAGTCACGCGTAACCTCGTGAAGCGGCTGGCGCGCGACGCGTTTCGCTTGCGCCGGGCCGAGTTCGCCGGTTACGACCTGCTGCTGCGGCAGCACACGCGCTTCGACAAGAAAGCGCTGCCGAGCGCGGCTTCCGCCCCGCTCGCGGCGATGTGCGCGGCCGAAATCCGCGAACTGCTCGACAGGGCAGTCCGGGAGATCGCCCGCCGTGCGTCGAAGCCCGCGTCCGAGTGACGCATCCGTCCGCGGTGCGGCGTTCGCGCCCGCCCGGCCGGTTTTGACGCGGCGCCGAACGGCGCCGCCCAAGGTATGAAAACGGTCTTGATCGCGTTGCTGCGCTTCTACAAGGTTGCCGTGAGCCCCCTGCTCGGCAACCGTTGCCGTTTTTATCCTTCCTGTTCGGATTACGCGCGCGAGGCAATCCAGTATCATGGCGCCGCGCGCGGCACGTATCTCGCCGTCAGGCGCGTGTGCCGATGCCATCCGTTTTCCGCGGGCGGCATCGACCTCGTCCCGCCGCCCACCTCCGACACTCGCGCTCGCGGCGAAGCCGACGCGCGGTCCCATCGACTCTGAGACAACGCATGGATATCAAACGCACCGTCCTATGGGTGATCTTCTTCATGTCAGCTGTCATGCTGTACGACAACTGGCAGCGGTCCCATGGACGCCCGTCGATGTTCTTCCCGAGCGCCACGCAGACTGCCCCCGCGGCCGCTGCCGGCGGCGCATCGGGCACGGGCGCGACGACGACGACCGCAGGTGAAGCGCCTGCAGCCGCAGCCGGCGCCGCACCGTCGACGACGGCACCGGCCGCCCAGGCGCAGCTCGTGAAGTTCTCGACCGACGTGTACGACGGCGAAATCGACACGCGCGGCGGCACGCTCGCGAAGCTGACGCTGAAGAAGCAGGGCGACGGCAAGCAGCCCGACCTGTACATCACGCTGTTCGACCACACGGCCGGCCACACGTATCTCGCACGTTCGGGCCTGCTCGGCGGCGACTTCCCGAACCACAACGACGTCTACACGCAGGTGAGCACCGGCTCGACGTCGATGACGGGCGACCAGAACGCGCTGAAGCTGTCGTTCGAATCGCCGGTGAAGGGCGGCGTGAAGGTCGTGAAGACCTACACGTTCACGCGCGGCAGCTACGTGATCGGCGTCGATACCAAGATCGACAACGTCGGCACGGCGCCTGTCACGCCGACGGTCTACATGGAACTCGTCCGCGACAACACGGCCGTCGAAACGCCGATGTTCTCGCACACGTTCCTCGGGCCGGCGGTCTACACGGACGCGAAGCACTTCCAGAAGATCGATTTCAGCGACCTCGACAAGAACAAGGCGAACTTCGAGAAGTCCGCCGACAACGGCTGGGTCGCGATGGTGCAGCACTACTTCGCGTCGGCATGGATTCCGCAGACGGGCGTGAAGCGCGACATCTACGCTGAAAAGATCGATCCGGCGCTGTACCGCGTCGGCGTGAAGCAGCCGGTCGCCGCGATCGCGCCGGGCCAGTCGGCCGACGTGCAGGCACGCCTGTTCGCCGGTCCGGAAGAAGAGCGCATGCTCGAAGGCATCGCGCCGGGCCTGGAACTCGTGAAGGACTACGGCTGGGTGACGATCATCGCGAAGCCGCTGTTCTGGCTGCTCGAGAAGATCCACGGCTACGTCGGCAACTGGGGCTGGGCGATCGTGCTGCTGACGGTGCTGATCAAGGCCGTGTTCTTCCCGCTGTCGGCCGCGAGCTACAAGTCGATGGCGCGCATGAAGGAAATCACGCCGCGCATGCAGGCGCTGCGCGAACGCTTCAAGAGCGATCCGCAGAAGATGAACTCGGCGCTGATGGAGCTGTACAAGACCGAGAAGGTCAATCCGTTCGGCGGCTGCCTGCCGGTCGTGATCCAGATCCCGGTGTTCATCTCGCTGTACTGGGTGCTGCTCGCGTCGGTCGAAATGCGCGGCGCGCCGTGGGTTCTGTGGATCCACGACCTGTCGCAGCGCGATCCGTTCTTCATCCTGCCGGTGCTGATGGCCGTGTCGATGTACGTGCAGACGAGCCTGAACCCGACGCCGCCGGACCCGGTCCAGGCGAAGATGATGAAGTTCATGCCGATCGCGTTCTCGGTCATGTTCTTCTTCTTCCCGGCCGGCCTCGTGCTGTACTACGTCGTGAACAACGTGCTGTCGATCGCGCAGCAGTACTACATCACGCGCAAGCTCGGCGGGGCCAAGAAGAAACCGGCCTGACGCCCGTTGCACCCGCGGGCGGCGAGCCGCCCGCGATGCACGCAAAAAAAGCCGCATGGTTCGATCCATGCGGCTTTTTTGTTTCCCGGCGGCGGCGCGCGGTGTGCGATGCGCGTGCCGTTCCCGGTCAGGCCTTCTTCGCTTCGATTTTCGGTTCGCCGTAGAACTGCTCGACCAGTTCCTGAACGAGGTAGCGCTGATGCGGAGACAGTGCCTCGATCTTCGACGCGAGTTCGATCGTTTCGGGTGTCGGCGGATAGCGTTCGTCGCGCGGCAGCGGTTGCGGCGTCGGGTGTTCGATCACGCTCGGCGACGGCCCGTAGTGCAGCCAGTGCAGTTCGACGCGCAGCCATTCGGCGAGCGTTTCGAGTTTGTCCGACGTCGGAATCGTGCGGCCCGTTAGCCACTTGTGTGCGGTTTGCGGCGAAACGGGATGCGTTCCGCGGTGGCGCAGATTGAACCGGTTCGCAAGCTCCGTCGCGCCGGTGACCTTCTCCGGACTGCGCCGCAGGGCGAATTTCAGGCGTTCCGAGAACGCGGCTTTTTCTTCGGATGTCGGCATGGGGGAGATTGTGCAATTCCACCGATGTGTTTCAGACAACCATATGGGATAAACATATCTCATTCAGACGAATCCCGGCCTTGCGCAGGATGAGCACCGGAATTTAGGGACGCAGTGTCAGGCCGCTCCAGCAAACATACTCGTCCGAAACGGTGGCGGTGTCATCGCGTTGGACTGATACTCGACTTATCCCCGGTGGGATAAATTCGGGCGAGTCCGAATCCCGCGTGGCGTCCGGTGGTGTGTGGGCCGGCACGCTACAATGCCGGCGTTCCGATGCCCGAACTGTTGCGCGGGCGCACCACTCACTGCCTGATTACCCGTTCATCCGATTCCCATGCTCGCTACCGATTCCGATCCGATCGTTGCCATTGCCACTGCTGCCGGCCGGGGCGGCATCGGCGTCGTCCGCGTGTCGTTCGGGCGTGGCGGCGAGGCGGCCGCGCTGCCGCTGATCGACGCGTTGTGCGGGCAGAAGCTCGCGCCGCGCCATGCGAGCTACGTGCCGTTCCTCGACGAGCACGGCGCGCCGCTCGACCGCGGGATCGCGCTGTATTTCCCGACGCCGCATTCGTACACCGGCGAGCACGTGCTCGAGCTGCAGGGGCATGGCGGGCCGATCGTGATGCAACTGCTGCTGCAGCGCTGCCTGGATGCGGGGCGTGGCTTCGGGCTGCGGCTCGCGGAGCCGGGCGAGTTCACGCGGCGCGCATTCCTGAACGACAAGCTCGACCTCGCGCAGGCCGAGGCCGTCGCCGACTTGATCGAGGCAAGCACCGAGGCCGCCGCGCGTTCGGCCGGGCGTTCGCTCGATGGCGCGTTCTCGCGACAGATCCACGCGCTCGTCGAAGACGTGATCACGCTGCGGATGCTGGTCGAGGCGACGCTCGATTTTCCAGAGGAGGAAATCGACTTCCTGGAAGCGGCCGATGCGCGCGGCAAGCTCGCGAAGATCCGTGCGCAGCTCGCGCATGTGCTTGGCGATGCGCGGCAGGGTGCGCTGCTGCGCGAAGGGCTGTCGGTCGTGCTTGCGGGGCAGCCGAACGTCGGCAAGTCGTCGCTGCTCAACGCGCTGGCAGGTGCGGAGCTGGCGATCGTCACGCCGATCGCAGGTACGACGCGTGACAAGGTCGCGCAGACGATTCAGGTCGAAGGAATTCCGCTGCACATCATCGATACGGCCGGGTTGCGCGAGACTGAGGATGAAGTCGAGCGGATCGGGATTGCGCGCACGTGGAGCGAGATCGAGCGCGCGGACGTCGTGCTGCATCTGCTCGATTCGCGTACGGGGCTGACGCCGGATGACGAGACGATCGCGGCGCGGTTTCCGGGCGGCGTGCCGGTGGTGCGCGTGCTGAACAAGACGGATTTGACCGGCGTGCCGGCTTGCGTCGAGCATCCGGCGGCGGAAGGGGATCTGACCGAAGTGCATCTGTCGGCGAAGCGCGGCGACGGGATTGATATGCTGCGTGCGGAACTGCTGCGGATCGCGGGGTGGCAGGCCGGGGCCGAAGGCGTGTATCTCGCACGCGAGCGGCATCTGATCGCGCTACGAGCGGCACAGGAGCATCTGGCGCAGGCGGCGGATCATGCGGAGCAAAGGGCGCAGTCGCTCGATCTGTTTGCCGAGGAGCTGCGGCTCGCGCAGGAACAGCTCAATGCGATTACCGGGGAGTTCACGTCGAACGATCTGCTGGGGGTGATTTTCAGCAGGTTTTGTATCGGGAAGTGATATATCGCCGACGATATTGACTGATCCGCAGTGACGTGCCTACTGCGCTCGGCGGCGCGGCGCCCGTGTGCGTCATGCATCATTGACGTGATTAGCGGCAGTTCGAGATTACATGCCGTCACAGCAGTTGTTGGGGCATCCGGGGCTCACTTGAACGGTAACTTCACGAGTTTCCGAACTTGATTCAGCCGTGCTATTAGCCGGAGAAATCTGCGTTTTTATCTGGAACGGTGCATTTGTCAGGCCGGCATCTATGATGATTTTTGTCACTGCGGAAGCGCGTTTCGTCGCAAGCCGTTCCGGGTCGACTTCATTCCTGGATGCGCTACCAATTACGTAAATCCAGTTCTGAATTGGATATTCGGAATTCATTTTTGAAATCCACTGAGTTAACCTATTTTTCTCTGATTCTTGGATCCTGTAACTATTTTTCGCAAATGCGAAGAAGAATTGCTGTGATGGTAGGTTTTGTGACCCCATGCATTCTGCTGCAGCATTTGAGGATAGGAAAAATGAAGCGGCGATAGATGTGATTAATGTTGTGATCCAACCTTTCATGTCGACTCCGATCGTTTATTCTTTGAATTTATCTTCACCGTAGATCACGAATCCGGTGAGTGTATCCGCATTTCGTAATGCAAGGTCGGGATTTTCTCTTGCCCATGCTGCCGCTGTAGGGTCAAGTCCATATCGAGGATCACCACTGCCGAAGGTATCGGCGAAATGGGTTACTTCGTGAATGAGGGTAGACAGGCGAGAATCTCCGAACATATCCTGATTGCGCAAGCCATTGCAAAATTTCGTGCCAATGCTGATGAGCTTGCGCTCAGTATTCGGGCCGCAGACGTGAGCGGCTTCGCGATCAAGATTCTTCATGTTCGGAACGCAGCCTAGGATTCTATCTAGATTGGGATCGCTGCGCACTAGCCGTCGTTCATCCGGCTTCCCCGCCTCAATAAATGGAATGATCTATCTGAAGACGTTAATCCACTTAAGGAATGCCAATCAATCGGATGAATTCGAATTTTTCTCTAGAACCTATTGTTTCTAGGACTTGATTGATTTTGTGGCATTTGATCGAGTTCTTGCATGTGCCGACTGGCGAACTGGATCAACTGGAGAACGGTCGATGATTACTCGATCGACTCGGTACTGAAGAGAAGCGACTTCTGGCCGCTTTCCTAATCGACGGCAAGCGGCCATACGGGGAGCGCACCTGCTACCAGTTCGACATGGCCGAACTGCTGAGCGACCCGTACCAACTGGATGCGGACGACAACCTGATCGAAGACGCGGAAAAGGACACGCGCGTCGAGCGTCTCCACTATGAAACGCTCGCCGCGCTACAGGTATTTCTGATGCATGCCGAGCTGACCACGCCGGCCTGATTGCGTGGCGGTCCGGATCGTGGCTCCCGCATCGACACGCATGCCGATCAACGAATCCGGATCGTCATCCGCATCAATCCCAATGACGATGATGGTAATACCCGCCACCACCGTAGTACCCGCCACCACCGTAATACCCACCGTCAGGCACCACGATACAGCCGCTCAGCAACACGGCGACGCCGGCAATCAGGAAAAGGGTTTTCTTCATGGCGCTCACCTGCTCGGGTTCGATATGAAACCCAGCATAGCCAGCGCCCGCAACACGGGCTGTAAGCATTGGTATCCCCGCTCCGCAATGCGTAACGGCGCATTATTCCGGTCAAAATGACCGTAACAAATGCCCTAAACAGCAGACGTTTTCAGGCGACGACGACCCTGTTTCGCCCCGCATCCTTCGCACGATACAGCGCGGCATCGGCGGCTTCGATCAACGCGTCGGGCGTCGACAGATCGTCGGCCGACACGGTCGCGCAGCCGACGCTGACGCTCACGCGCCCGGCCGGCGAAGCAGGCATCGCGAGATCGAGTCGCAACACGGCTTCGCGCGCCTCTTCGGCAACGACCCGCGCGCCGCGCGCGCCGGTGTTCGGCAGCACGATCGCGAACTCCTCGCCGCCGTAGCGCGCGACGATATCCGCGGGCCGCCTCACCGCGCCGGCCAACGCATTCGCGACCGCGATCAGGCACGCATCGCCCTTCACGTGACCGAACGCGTCGTTGTACGCCTTGAAGCGATCGACGTCGACCATCAGCAGCGACAGCGGTTCGCCCTGCCTTCTTGCCTGCAGAAACAGCGTGTGGAAGTGATCGTTGAAGTGGCTGCGGTTGAACGCGCCCGTCAGCCCGTCGCGCGCGGATGAGCGGATCAGCGTCGCGTGCGCCTCGAACAGCTGCTGGTACAGCATCGTCACTTCCCAAGCGAGCACGCACACGAGCACGCCGGGCGTGAACATGCTGAACACGCGCGCGACATACCAGCCGACCGTGAAGCGGTTCGTGGTCAGCAGGTTCAGCGTCGTGTCGGTGAGGCACGCGAGCACCGCGATCGCGAGCCACAGGTCGAGCGTCGTGCGCAACCGGCCGGTGGTCAGCACGGCCACGAGCGCAAGCGCATTGAGTATCCACACGACGAGCGCGACGCCGTTGAAGGGCAGCACGGCTGCGTCGCCGGGCGGATGGAACGCGGGCGGCAGCGACACGTTCAGCGCGAGCGCGCACAGCAGCGCGGCCGCGACGGCCGGCCCGCCGACCAGCGCGACGGCCCACCGGCGTGTCTGCTGCTCGCCGACCGGTGCATGCGTCAGCCGCTCGCGCGCGAGCAGCGCGGCCATCACGAAGCACGGGAAGCCCGCATGCCAGAAGATCCACATCCACGCGGCGCTTTGCGGGCGCGCGCCGAGCAGGCCCTGCGGCGCGAACACGCCCGGAAAGGTGAGCAATTGCAGCGCGACGGCCAGCGCGGTGAACGCGTAGGCGCCGCCGAGCGCGCCGAGCACGGGCTGGCGCGTCACGGTGAACTGCGCGCCGAGGAAGAACGCCGCGATGCTCGCGGTCGTGAACACGGTGAGCGCGCACATCGGCATGAACGGCTCGACGACCGGCAGCGTGACGTTCGCGTGCGGCGCGGCGATCCCGAGCGCAAGCAGGATGACGAACGCCGTCAGTGCGCCGAACCAGAGCTGACGACGCGTCGTGTGCTGGATCAGGATGCCTTCCATGGAGTCCCCCGAACGCGCGTGCGCTAACGCCCGGTCTTGCGCCGGGGGCGGCACGCATCCCGGCCGCGGCGCGACCGGTGCGGCCCGATCCTATCGCGTTATTGGCGCGGGCTCAAATGCCGAGTCCCGGGCCGAAGTTGCCGGCGACCCAGTGCGTGACGGCGTCGACGTCCGCGTAGTCCTGTTCGGGCAGGCCGTCGAGCATCGACAGCACCTCGTTGCTGGCGCCGGCGTCGCGCGCGGCATCGACGATCGCATCCTTGTTCGCCGGGTAGCGGACGGCCGCCAGCACGTCGGCGATCTGCAGGTCGATCGTTTCGCTAGGGATATCGTGCGGAGGGAGGGCGGGCTTGTCGTTCACGTCGGCGTCTCGCGGGTTGGGCGGGAATCGGATCGAAGCGGAATTTGGGCGCACCACGCGTTACCCGACCCGGGGTGGCCCGGCCGGCGCGCGCCATGGATCGACGGCGATCGACTCAATGCCCGCGTCGCACGCGGCGCCACGGATGCTTCCAGTCGATGTGCGGGGCGTTTTCGTCGCGCGGATGCTGGCGCCGATGTTCCTGCCAAAGTTCGTCGGAAAACAGCGCCGCGACGATCACGAGCGGCAGCACGAGAAAAATTCCGAGTATGACTTGCTCGATCACGATAGCCTCCTTGCGGTGGCAGGAACCCTTGCTCCCATTCTAGGCTCTGAACTTCGCCCGCGTTCAACTTCTTACAGTGCGGAACGGGCCCGGACGCGGCCGCGCCGCGCGGGCGTTCCGCACGTGCGCCGGCATCAAAAAGGACATGAACATGCAACTCCAGAACGATACCAACACGCTCGCGCTGCGGCCGCTGGAGCGCCAGGACCTGCGCTTCGTCCACGAGCTGAACAACAACGCGAAGATCATGCGCTACTGGTTCGAGGAGCCGTACGAAACCTTCTCGGAACTGTCACAACTGTACGACCGCCACGTGCACGACCAGCGCGAGCGCCGTTTCGTCGTGGTCGATGCGCAAGGCGAACTGGTCGGTCTCGTCGAGCTGATCGAACTCGACTACATCCATCGCCGCGGCGAGTTCCAGATCATCATCGCGCCTCAATGCCAGGGGCGCGGCTATGCAGGCCAGGCGACGCGCCTTGCGATCAAGTACGCATTCAACGTACTGAACATGCGTAAGCTGTACCTGATCGTCGATACGTCGAACGCGGCGGCGATACACGTGTACGAAAAATGCGGATTCCAGCACGAGGCCGAATTGAAGGAAGAATTTTTCGGCAACGGCGCGTATCACAACGCTTATCGCATGTGCATCTTCCAGCGCGATTATTTCGAGCGCCAGCAATCGGCCCCCGCATAAAGCAGGGTAAACACGCTGATGAAAGACGCCTGCGGCACGGCCTCCGCGGGCGCCGGATGCATGCGGGGAAATACGGATAAATACGGATGCGCTTATACCTGGCATTTTTCTTGTATCAGGTAAATGCGATGCCGCGCTGCGGTAAAGTCGGATCGTTTCGGATGACTTTATGTGCAACGCATCAAAATGATCCGGATATCGAAATGGATTATCCAAACCGTTCAATCGCCGCATTGTAACTTTGCATGAAAGTCATGCCGGATAACGCTCTCCGCCCGGCGTCACGGGCCTGTCATCCACGCGGCAGGTTTTATCACTCGCGTGCATCGCGCAAAAAACAGGCTGCGCACGGGGTGCGACAATCCGCCGCTATTGCGGTCGCACAACAAATGTGCTTGCTATCGCTTGCCGGTCTTCTAAAGTGAAAAACGCGGGTTGACGATCACCTTTAAACACATAGCTAACCCGAGCCTGGTGCCCGCAAGCCTGGAGACAAAAAATGATGAAGCGTACCGGTATCCTTTTTGCCCTCGTCGGCGCATTTTGCGCGGTGTCGATTGCCCAGGCAGGCGGCGATTCGGCCGTCAAGCCGAAGCAGGAAATCCAGTTGACGAAGAACGCCTGGGGCTGCCTGTCGAAAGACAATCTGGATTCCGTACTGAATCACGAGCGCGACGGCAAGTCGCAGGCGAAGCAGCAGTATTTCGACGACTTCCGTTGCCTGTCGGTGCCGGAAGGCCAGCGCTTCCGCGTGGTGTCGGTCGACCAGGGCGACGTGCAGTTCGTCAGCGCCGATAACAGCGACCAGCAAGGTCTCTGGGCCGATTCGCGCTTCGTCAAGCAGTAACCGCGCGTTCCCCGCGCGTCGCACGACGCGCGAGCGCGCCGGCCCGATGAGCCGGCGGCGCGAACCGAACACGGCCCGGCGCATGCCGGGCCGTTGCGCTGTGGGGCGCACATGACACGCGCCGGACGGCGCGCATTCGGTATCATCACGGCCCGACCGAACCGAATGCCCGCCCGGGCCGCATCCGCATGGCGCTGAAATCCACGATCTACAAAGCCGAACTGCAAATCGCCGACATGGATCGGCATTACTACGCCGATCACGCGCTGACGGTGGCGCGCCATCCGTCGGAAACCGACGACCGGATGATGGTGCGCATCGTCGCGTTCGCGCTGTTCGCGCACGAGCGGCTCGAATTCTGCAAGGGGCTGTCGGACGTCGACGAGCCCGATCTGTGGCAGAAGGACCTGACGGGCGCGATCGACGTGTGGATCGAGGCCGGCCAGCCCGACGAACGGCGCATCTCGAAGGCGGCCGGCCGCGCCGGGCAGGTCACGGTGATCGCGTACGGCGGCAAGACGTCGGATATCTGGTGGCAGGGCGTGCGCAGCAAGGTCGAGCGGCTGCGCAACGTGCAGGTGCTGTCGCTCGCCGACGGCGTCGCGGCCGCGCTCGGGCAGCTCGCGGAGCGCACGATGCGCCTGCAGTGCACGGTGCAGGACGGCGCGGCGTGGATCTCGAGCGCCGACCACGATCCGGTCGAGGTCGAATGGACGGTGCTGAAGGCGCGCGCGGGCGCGTGACGGCCCGCGCACCGGCCGCGCTCAGCCGATCGCGGCCGGCGGCCCCTTGAATTCCAGCATGTTGCCTTCGGGATCGAACAGGTAGATCGACGGCCCGTAGCCGCCGGCGCCGTAGCGTTCCGCGGGGGCGCCCGGCCGCGCGCCATGCGCGGCGAAATGCGCGATCAGCGCGTCGGGATCGAACGGCTCGACGCGCAGGCACAGGTGATCGAGGTTGCGTCCCGTGCCGGGCGGGCCGCTGTCGGGACGATCGATCGGGCCGCCGACCGACAGCAGGTCGATCAGCGCATCGCCGGCGCGCAATTGCACGAGGCCCAGATCGGGCTGTTCCTTCTCCACGTGGCAGCCGACGGCGTCGCAGTAAAAGCGCGTCATCGCCGCCATGTCGGTCACGCGTAGCACGATGTGATCGATCGCGCGGATGGTCGGTTTCATGGGCAGGTTCCCTTCGCAGTCAATGAGCATCGAGTGTAGACGCATCGCGCCTGCGCCGCCGGCCGGAACACGGCACAATCGACAGACGAAAAAAAGCCCGTTCACGCAGAGCGGAACGGGCTTAATCCATATCAGGAGGAGACATGGAGGAGACAGTTCCAACTATACACACGGCGATGGTGCGACGCAATATTCCGAATGCAAAAAAACGTCAGGACGGCGATTTGTCGCATCCGCACTGCAGCAAAATGGTGACGGGACGATGACGAAAACCGTGCCGGAGCAGCCGGCGCGGGCGTTTTGTACGATTTATTTCCGGGTGATCCGCCCCCGGTTCGCCGGTGCGAATCACAGAGCAAGATTCAGGGCGCGACGGCCCGTGCCGATGTCTAGAGTAGGCACCATCTACACTAGAGAGTGCGAGGTTCAGATGAAAACCGCCTATCCGACCGACGATGCCCGCTGGGGCGCCGTGACCGAGCGCGATCCGCATGCGGACGGCGCGTTCTTCTATGCCGTGCGCACGACCGGCGTGTTCTGCCGCCCGACCTGCGCGTCGCGGCTGCCGCGCCGCGAGCATGTGTCCTTCTTCGCCGATCCGGCCGCCGCGCGTGCGGCCGGCTTCCGTCCCTGCAAGCGCTGCCAGCCGGAAGGGCTGCCGCGCGAGCTCGAGATCGTCAACCGCGCGTGCGCGGTGCTCGACGCGCATCCCGAGCGGCTCACGCTGCAGCAACTGAGCGATGCCGTGCACGTGAGCCCGTTCCACCTTCAGCGGTTGTTCAAGCGTGTGGTCGGCGTGTCGCCGCGGCAGTACCAGGCCGCGCAGCGCGGCGCCGCGCTGCGGCAGGCGCTGCAAAGCGGGCAGCCGGTCACGCAGGCGGCCGTCGATGCGGGCTTCAACTCGCCGTCGCGCCTCTATGCGTCGGTGCCGCGCGAGCTCGGGATGGCGCCATCCGCGTTCCGTCGCCAGGGCGCCGGCCTGCGGATCGACTATGCGACCGCGTCGACGTCGCTCGGCACGGTGCTCGTCGCCGCGACCGAACAGGGCATCTGCCGGATCGCGTTCGGCGACGAACCGGCGTTGCTGGTCGGCGAGCTGAAGGACGCGTTCGCGCGCGCCGAACTGGTCGAATCGTCCGCGCGGCTCGCGCCGTTCGTCGCGCAGATTCGTGCGTACCTGGACGGCACGCGGCATGCATTCGACCTGCCGCTCGACATCGCGCCGACCGCGTTCCAGCAGCGCGTGTGGGAAGCGCTGACGCATATTCCGTACGGCGAAACGCGCAGCTACTCGGAGATCGCCGAGGCGCTCGGTTCGCCGCGGGCGGTGCGCGCCGTGGCGTCCGCGTGTGCGTCGAACCCGGTCGCGCTCGCGATTCCGTGCCACCGCGTCGTGCAAAAGGGCGGCGCGCTCGCCGGGTATCGCTGGGGTGTGCGCCGCAAGGCGACGCTGCTGGCGGCCGAGGCGCGTCATGTACACAACGATGAAAACGAAGCCGTGACGGAGGGAAGTGCAGTTTGAGCATCGCGAAAACAACGATCACGTCAACCGTGAACGGCGGCCATGTGCCGCCGTCCGCGCAGATGGAGCTGCGCTTCAACGCGCCTTACGACTGGGCGCGCGTGCTGCGCTTCTTCAGCGGGCGCGCGATTCCGGGTGTCGAGCAGGTCGCCCACGGCGTGTATCGCCGCATCGTCGACCTGCATGGCGACTCGGGCCGGCTCACCGTCACGAAACATCCGCGCAAGCATTGCCTGGTCGCGACGGTCGAAGGGGCGGTTGCGCGTCATGTCGACGATGCGTTCGCCGCGCGCGTCGCGACGATGTTCGACCTCGGCGCCGATCCGGCCGCGATCGGCGATGGACTCGCGCGCGATCCATGGTTCGCGCCGCTCGTCGAGGCTGCGCCGGGGCTGCGCGTGCCGGGCGCCTGGTCCGGGTTCGAGCTGGCCGTGCGCGCGATCGTCGGCCAGCAGGTGAGCGTGAAGGCCGCGACGACGATCGTCGGCCGGCTCGTCGAACGGGCCGGCGAGCGCGTGGTGCCTATCGACGATGGGGCGCCGGCATGGCGTTTCCCGACGCCCGATGCGCTCGCCGCGTGCGATCTCGACAAGATCGGGATGCCCGGCAAGCGTGTGGCGGCACTGACGGGCGTGGCGCGCGCGGTGGCGGCCGGCGACGTGCCGGTCGATCGCGCGCATGCCGACCTCGCGACGCTGCGCAGCGCGTGGCTCGATCTGCCCGGCATTGGCCCGTGGACCGTCGAATACATCGCGATGCGCGCGTGGCGCGATCCGGACGCGTGGCCGGCGTCCGATCTCGTGCTGATGCAGTCGATCGCCGCGCGCGATCCGGCGCTCGACCGGCTCGCGAGCCAGAAGCGCCGCACCGAAGGCTGGCGGCCGTGGCGCGCGTACGCGGCGCTGCATTTGTGGAACGAAGTCGCCGACCGGGCGGGCGGCGCGCGCGGCGGGTGATGGCGGCGGCCTGCGGTCCGGTGCGACCGCGCGAGGCCGCGATGCAACCCGTTGTGCAGGCCGTGCTGCCATTCGCCGGCTGCCCGCCGGATGCGGGCCATCACATTGATTCAGCGAATCCGGTGCCTGCCGGATGCCGGGCGCGCAACGCGCGTGCACGCCGCTTTCGCCGGCCTGTTCGGTGGCACCTGCCGCCACCTGTCCGCGCTTCACGTTCCGTCGGACGAATTGAAGTGAGCGACATGCCCATCGATGTCGCCTGAAACCGGTAACACACGCTGCGACCGCCGCAATCGGCCGCGTCCGGCGGCGCGCTTCGGCCCGTGCGCCATGCCCGCGGCCACCTCAAGCGCGCGTTCCGGCGAGATGTTAAAGTGCCCGCTACCAACGAAGCGACCAACAATCCAGCCGGCCGTGCGCGGCGTTCTGCGCGCGGCCGTCACGCACTTGCGTCTCCATGTCGAACACCATGACTCACCGCCAGTCCGAACTGCTGCTGAATCGCCTCGAAGCACTGAGCTCGGGCCCGACGCGGCAGCATCTGCCCGACGGCCTGCGCGGCATCGAAAAGGAAAGCCTGCGCGTGACGCGCGACGGGATGATCGCGTTCACGCCGCATCCGCGCACGCTCGGCTCGGCACTCACGCACCCGTCGCTGACGACCGACTATTCCGAAGCGCTGATCGAGCTGATCACGCCCGCGGAACCCGACGCCGCGATCACGCTCGAACGTCTCGACGATCTGCATCGCTACGTTTATGCGTCGCTCGGCGACGAGATGCTGTGGAACGACTCGATGCCGGGCCTGCTGCCGGCCGACGACCAGATTCCGATCGCCGACTACGGCACGTCGAACATCGGCCGCCTGAAGACGGTGTACCGGCGCGGCCTCGCGTATCGCTACGGCCGCACGATGCAGTGCATCGCCGGCATCCACTACAACTACTCGCTGAACGAGGAAGTGTGGCGGCGCCTGCATGCGGAAGAAGGGTCGACGGCCACGCTCGTCGATTACCAGTCGGAGCGCTATCTTGCGCAGATCCGCAACTTCCGCCGCCGCAGCTGGCTGCTGATGTACCTGTTCGGCGCGTCGCCCGCGCTCGACACGAAGTTCCTGCGCGGCAAGCCGCACAAGCTCGATACGTTCGATGCCGATACGCTGTACCAGCCGTATGCGACCAGCCTGCGGATGAGCGATCTCGGCTACTCGAACACGACGGCCCAGGCCGCGCTGCACGTCGACTACAACACGCTGCCCGGTTATCTCGATGCGCTGTCGAAGGCCGTCAGCGAGCCGTATCCCGCGTACGAGGCGATCGGCACGCATCGCGACGGCGAGTGGATCCAGATCAACACGAACGTGCTGCAGATCGAGAACGAGTTCTACTCGACGATCCGGCCGAAGCGCGTCACGTATTCGGGCGAACGCCCGCTGCATGCGCTCGCATCGCGCGGCGTGCAGTACATCGAGGTGCGCTGCCTCGACATCGATCCGTTCGAGCCGACCGGCATCGCGCTGGAGACCGCGCGCTTCATCGACGCGTTCCTGCTCGCATGCGCGCTCGACGACAGCGCACCGCTCGACTGCGACGCGTACAAGGAAGCGAACGCGAACTTCGGCAGCGTGACGATGGAAGGCCGCAAGCCGGGGCTCACGCTGTCGCGCGACGGGCAGTCGATCACGATGCAGGCGTGGGCGGATGACCTGATGGCCGATATCGAAACCGTCGGCCGCCGTCTCGATGAAATCCGCGGCGGCGACGAGCATGCGCGCGCGATCGCCGCGCAGCGCGAGAAGCTTGCCGATCCGGAGCGCACGCCGTCCGCGCGCGTGCTGCGCACGATGCGCGAGAACGGGCAGTCGTTCCTCGCGTTCGCGCTGGCGCAGAGCGAAGCGCATGCGGCGTTTTTCCGCGCGCATCCGCCGTCGGCGGACACGCTGCGCACCGAGCAGGCGCTCGCCGCGAAGTCGCTGGCCGAGCAGGCCGAGCTCGAAGCGAAGGAGGCCGGATCGTTCGACGCGTTCGTTGCGGCTTATCGTGCGTATACGCTGAACCGCTTCAGCGTGTGACGATCGCGTACGTGCACCGCGTCGGTCGGCGCGGTGCACGATACGTATCTCCGTCGCCGGTTGCGCCGCATCGTGGCGCGATCAATCCGGTCCGGTTGGCAATCAGTGATGCGCGTACGTCCCGCGATCGATCGCGGGCGGCAGCGCCGGCTTGCCCGATTCCACGTGCGCCCGTGCGTTGCTGCCGTAACCGGCATCGTCGCCGCGTGCCTGCGCGGCTCGCTGCATGATCGCCTGCATGTTCTCCGGAAAGTCGGGACTGCTCGCGAGGCTCGTCCGGTAGCCGGCGGCCTGCAGTTCCGCGAGTTCCTGGCGGACCTCCGCGCGCGTCAGCGTCGATGCGGCCTGCGCGTGGGCGGCGAAAGCCGCGCCGGTCAGCAGGAATGCGCATGCCACGTGTTTCAACGTCTTCATCGTGTTTGCTCCGTGAGGTTCCGGTGCCGCGCCGTCGTCGGCGCGGGCGGAATCGATGCGGCCAGTCTAGGCTTCGGACGCCAAACGAAACATCCCGCTTGTCGGTAGTCACCTTTGTCGCGCGCGCAACATTGCGTGGGCGATGGCGTCGGCGTTGCGCGCGCAGGTGAGCCCTTCGCGACGGGTTTCCTGACGGGTGCGACAGCGGCCGGCCAACTGTCGGTCATCGTGCGGCGGACGGTCCGTATCGGGGCGCTACATTTCGGGCTTGTCCCCCTTGTACATGCGCCGTGCGCCTCCTAACCTCTTTTAAGCGACTGATCGGTTGGCCGTGCAACGTAGTTGCGTGCGCAAGCGCCCGATCGTTGTCGCGATTGCAGAACGACCGATTTGCACCGAATCCGGGGAGCGTCCAACGCGCCAACCCGGGTCGACCGCACAAGGCATGGGACCCGAGTAATCGCTAAAGCGCCAACCCGGGTCGACATTGGAGACACGATGAACCCCACCGACGCCCTACCGCCCGGCATCGTCTTCGCGCAGCCGTTGACGCCGGTCGCCAACTCGCTGCTCCTGTCCTTCCTCGTCGCGGTGATCCCGATCGCGGTCGCGCTGATCGCGCTCGGCGTGCTGCGCCGTCCCGCGTGGCAGGCGTCGCTCGCCGGGCTCGTCGCCGGCCTCGCGGTCGCGATCGGCGCGTGGGGCATGCCGGCCGGGCTCGCGTTCAACGCGGTCGGCGCGGGCATGGCGCTCGCGGTCGTGCCCGTGATGTGGATCGTCTTCAACGCGCTGCTGCTGTACAACATCGCGGTGAAGTCGGGCCGCTTCGACCAGTTCCGGCAGTGGATGCTCGATAACCTGCCCGACGACCGCCGCCTCGTGCTGCTCGTCGTCGCGTTCTCGTTCGGCTGCCTGCTCGAAGGGATCTCCGGATTCGGCACGCCGGTCGCGATCACGAGCGCATTGCTGATCGCGCTCGGCTTTCCCGCGCTCGAAGCGCTCACCTATACGCTGCTGTTCAATACGGCACCGGTCGCGTTCGGCGCGCTCGGCGTGCCGATCACCGTGCTCGGCGCGGTGACGTCGCTGCCGCCCGCGACGCTCGCCCAGATGGTCGGCCGCCAGTTGCCGTTCTTCGCGCTGCTGCTGCCGTTCTACGTGGTCGGCGCGTATGGCGGGCTGCGTTCGATCAGGCAGCTATGGCCGGCGCTGCTCGTGTCGGGCGCCAGCTTCGCGCTCGCGCAGTTCGTCACGTCGAACTTCCTCGGCTACCAGCTCACCGACGTGCTGTCGTCGCTCACGTCGCTGATCGTCACGATCGGCTTCCTGCAGCTGTGGAAGCCGCAGCCCGATCCGCAATACGCGCTCGCGCGCAGCGTGCCCGCGGCAGCCGGCGCCGCGCGCGCGGGCTTCGGCGGCTGGCTGCCGTGGCTCGTCGTGTCGGTGGTCGTGATCGTGTGGGTGCATGCGAACATCGCGGCGATCGGCGACGTGAAGATCAAGTGGCCGGGCCTGCACAATGCGGTGTTCGTGTCGCTGTACCACAAGCCGTATGCGGCGATCTGGGACTTCCAGCCGCTCGGCACGGGCACCGCGATCCTGCTCTCGGCGATCATCACGGCCGTGCTGACGCGCACTGGCGTCGGCGCGTTCCTCGAATGCGTGGTCAAGACCTGGCGGCAGACATGGATCGCGATCATCACGGTGATGATGATCGTCGGGCTGGCGTACCTGCTGAACTACTCGGGGATCAGCTACACGCTCGGCACCGGCGTCGCGTCGACGGGCGCGCTGTTCCCGCTGGTGTCCGCGTCGCTCGGCTGGATCGCCGTGTTCCTGTCCGGCAGCGACACGTCGGGCAATGCGCTGTTCGGCAACCTGCAGGTCGTCGCCGCCAGGCAGCTCGGCTTCGATCCGGTGCTGATGGCCGCGACCAATTCGTCGGGCGGCGTGATGGGCAAGATGATCTCGCCGCAGAACATCGCGACGGGCGTGTCGACGACGGACCTGAAGGGGCAGGAAGGCGTCGTGTTCGCGCGCACCTTCTGGCACAGCGTGATCCTCACGCTGCTGCTCGGCGTGCTCGTGTTCCTGCAGCAGCACGTGTTCACGTGGATGATTCCGGCGCTGCCGAAGTGACGCGTGGCCGGACGCGAGAAGGAAGGCACGAGGAAATAACGAGGGAAGGCGCGACGAAAAGCGCCAGGAAATGCACGAAAGCGGCGAACGCGCGGCGGCTCAGCGCGCGTTCGCCCGTCGCGTTGCGTCGCGCGTGACGTGCTCCGCCGGCAGGATGCACGCGAGGAACGCGTCGATCGCCGGGCTCTGGCGGCGCGCCTTCAGGTAGTACACGTATTCGTCGATCGTCGTGTCGATGCCGCGCAGCGCGATCACGCGCAGGTCCGGATGGCGCTCGGCCTCGCCGAGCGGAAACACGCTGCCGCCCACGCCATGCAGGATCGCCTCGCGGATCGCTTCGCGGCTGCCGATCTCGGCGACCGACGCGGCCGCGACGCCGGCCGTCGCGAGGATCGTCTCCGTGCAGCGGCGCGTGACCGAGCCTTCCTCGCGAATCAGCAGCCGCACGTCGGCGAGCTGCACCGGGTCGATCGCGTCGAAACGTGCGAGCGGGTGGTTGCGATGCACGACGAGCACGAGCGGATCGGTCGAGATCACCTTGCGTTCGAGGCCGTCGGCGTCGTTGCGCTGCGACGAGACGGCGAGATCGATGCGGAATTCCTGCAGCGCCTGCAGGATTTCCTCGGAGTTGCCGATCCGGCACGTGAGCGCGATCGACGGATGCGCGTTCGAGAAGCGGCCGACCGCGTCCATGATGTAGTACGGGCCCGTCGCGCCGATCCGCAGATGACCTTCGAACAGGCCGCCGACGTTGCGCAGCATGATGTCGGCCTGTGCTTCGAGCGCGATCATCTTCTCGACGAGCGGCAGCAGGTCGATGCCCGTCTCGGTGACCTCGAGCTTGCGGCCGCTGCGGTAGAACAGCTCGACGCCGTACACCTGCTCGACCTGCCGGATCTGCGCGGCAATCGTCGGCTGGCTCACGCCCAGGTGGCGCGCGGCGCGCGTGATGCTGCCCTGCCGGACGGTCGCGTGGAATGCCTTCAGCTGATCGAACACGACTCGGCTTCTCCCCCCTCTTCATCGCGCGTCAGCGTAGCGCATGCATGTGTCGGCCGCATGAAAGCCGCGTCGTATGCCGCTTCGAAAAAAAGCTGGGGGTAACCGCAAGAAACCTGCTGGAACCGGTCACGGCCGGGACATGCCGGTGCGGGGTAATAACGTCAATGCACCGACCGCCGGCCCCGCTCGCCCGGCGACCCCACTCCTACCGAAAACAGGGTCTTCTTCATGTCCTCGAACAATCGACGCGATTTCCTGCGCCTCGCCGCGCAGTCGGCCGGCGCGATGGCCGCCTACGCGGGCTTCCCGCCCGCGATCCGCAACGCGCTGGCGATGCCGGCCGCCTATCGCACCGGTACGATCCGCGACGTCGAACACGTCGTGATCTTCATGCAGGAAAACCGCTCGTTCGACCATTACTTCGGCGGGCTGCGGGGCGTGCGCGGCTTCAACGATCCGCGCCCGCACCTGCTGCCGAGCGGCGCACCGGTGTGGCAGCAGCCGCCGGCGTCGGTGTTCACGAAGAACTACCATTCGCGCGGCCTCGACCCGTCGGCGCCGTACGTCCTGCCGTTCTACCTCGACCCGAAGCAGACGACCGAATTCCAGCCGGGCACCAACCACGGCTGGAGCAGCGGCCACCTGTCCTGGAACAACGGCCAGTGGGACCAGTGGGTGAACCAGAAGCAGGACGTGCTGACGATGGGCTACCTGAAGCGCCAGGATCTCACGTACCACTACGCATTGGCCGACGCGTTCACGATCTGCGATTCGTACTTCTGCTCCGCGCACGCCGACACCGCGCCGAACCGCATCTACCTGTGGACCGGCACGGTCGACCCGCGCAACATCTACGGCAACCCGCCGAACGGCCCGGGCATCGGCGAGCGCGACGACGTGAACGGCTACACGTGGACGACCTACGCCGAACGCCTCGAGAACGCGAAGATCAGCTGGAAGGTGTACCAGGGCGGCACGGGCATCCCGGGCGACCCGACCGACAACTACACCGACAACTCGCTGATGTTCTTCAAGCGCTTCCAGGTGAAGGAAGGCGCGAGCGGCCCGCTGGTCGACAAGGGCGCGTCGGACCACACGCTCGCCGAGCTGAAGGCCGACGTGCAGGCGAACCGGCTGCCGCAGGTGTCGTGGATCGTGTCGCCGTACAAGTACAGCGAGCACCCGCAGGCATCGCCGACCGACGGTGCGTTCTACATCAACATGGTGCTCGAGGCGCTGACGTCGAACCCCGAGGTGTGGGCGAAGACGGTGTTCATCCTCAACTACGACGAGAACGACGGGCTGTTCGACCACGTCGTGCCGCCGGTGCCGCCGGTGACGAGCGGCGTGGGCGGCCAGGGCATCGTGTCGTCGAACCTGCTGTCGAACCTCGGCGACGAACTGCTCGACCTGAACAAGTACCCGGGCGAGATGAGCCCGCTCGTGCCGGGCGCGGACCCGGGTGGCATCCAGCCGATCGGCCTCGGGCCGCGCGTGCCGCTGATCATCATCTCGCCGTGGACGAAGGGCGGCTGGGTCTGCTCGGAGACGTTCGACCATACGTCGGTGCTGCGTTTCCTCGAAGCGCGCTTCGGCGTGAAGGAGCCGAACATCAGCGCGTGGCGCCGGTCGATCTGCGGCGACCTCACGTCGGCATTCGACTTCTCCGCGCGCCCCGACACGCGCACGGTGAGCTTCACCGTGCCGCAGCACATCGCGACGGCCGGCCAGGCGTACCAGGTGCCCGCGCAGCAGTCGATGCCGGCGCAGGAGCCCGGCACGCGTCCGGCGCGTGCGCTGCCGTACGAACTGTTCGTGCACAGCCGCGTGAGCGGACACGACGACACCGTGTCGCTCGACTTCGCGAACTCCGGCGACGCCGGCGCGGCGTTCTACGTGTACGACCGCCGCAACCCGGCGACGCCGCCGCGTCGTTATGCCGTGTCCGCGCGCGACCGCTTCGTCGATACGTGGAGCACGTCGGCCGCGCACGGCGAGTACCATCTCGCCGCTTACGGCCCGAACGGCTATCTGTGCGAGTTCCAGGGCAACACGCGGCTCGCCGCGGACGGCCGCCACGCGAACCCCGAAGCGAAGATCGGCTACGACGTGCGCAACCGCCACGTGTATCTGCAACTGCGCAACAGCGGGCGCGCGACGTGCCGCGTGACGGTCGACAATGCGTACAGCCATGCGCATGCGCGCACCTACACGCTGGAGCCGGGCGAGCGCATCGAGGATCACTTCGAGCTGTCGTCGAGCCACGGCTGGTACGATCTGACGATCACCGCGACGACGCTGCGCGGCGGCGACGACAAGGTCGTGCGTCGTTTCGCGGGCCACGTCGAAACGGGCCGGCCGAGCCACAGCGACCCGGGGCCGGTGAAGCACACGGCCTGACGGCCGGCATCCGTCGCACGGTTCGGGCGAGCTTCGCCCGCCGTGCGGCGGCCACCTGCCGGATGCATCCCGGCAGGCGGAATTGGTTTTTGGAAACTGAAGACTGTTGACAATATGTCGGGCCGAGGGTATATAACGCTCATTCGCCGATATGGCGCCCTCGTTTTCACCTGCGGCCCCGCTGCCTGCCCGACCATGACTGCCCCGAACGCGCTCAGCGCCATCGAACTCCTGCAAAGCCAGTCGCTCGCGATGATCGTCCAGGACATGCTCGAGCGTTCGATCGTCTCTGGCGAATACGCACCTGGCGAGAAGCTCAACGAAGTCGACATCGCGACGAAGCTGAACGTGTCGCGCGGCCCCGTGCGCGAAGCGTTCCGCGCGCTCGAGCAGGCCGGCCTGCTGCGCAACGAGAAGAACCGCGGCGTGACCGTGCGCGTCGTGCCGTTGCGCGAGGCTGAGGAGATCTACGAAGTGCGCGCGATGCTCGACGAGTCGGTCGCGCGCGCGCTCGCGAAGCGCATCTCGCCCGACACGCTGAAGGTGCTGAAGGGCATCATCCAGTCGATGAAGGACGCGGCGAAGAAGCGCGACGTCACGCGCTATACCGAGCTGAACGTGCAGTTCCACGATGCAATGGTCGTCGGCGTCGGCAATACGCACCTGACCGACACCTACCGCCGGCTCGTGCGCCAGCTCGGGCTGCTGCGCCAGGCCGCGATCGAGGCCGAGGAAGATGCGATCGCGGTGTCGGCGGCCGAGCACGACAAGATCGTGCAGGCGCTCGCGAGCGGCGACGAGGAGAAGGCCGTCGCACTGGTGCGCGAGCACGTCGCGCATGGCCTCGCGCGGATGCGCCGCACGCACGAACAGGGGCTGCCGGTCGTGGGCAAGGCGGCGCGGGAGAAAACCGCGCGCGCGTAAGGCCCGGCAACGCTGGCGCTGATTGCCCCGCACTAAAGCAAAGGGACGCTTCGCAGCGTCCCTTTTTCATTGCGTTTTCAGGCAGCGCATCGTCACGCCTTGTCGGCCTTCCCGGCCGCGCTCGCGAATTTCGCGAGCCACGTATCGACGGCCGACGGCTGCCGGCTCTCGTCCTCCGCGCGCTCCTTGCGGCGGATCGCATTGCGCACGACATGCGCACCGACATAGCGGATCGGCTCCGGCGGGAAATGGCCGAGCGGGCCACGCACGATCGGGCTGCGCGTCCACGCGTTGTCGAGGCCGAGCACGAGCGACGACAGGATCTGCCCGCCCATGTAGGTCGGCCCGACGCCATTGCCCGAATAGCCGAAACCGTAGAACACGTTCGGCGCGTCGGCGAGGCGGCCGAAGAACGGGAAGCCCGTCACCGAGCGATCCGACGGGCCGTTCCAGCTCGCGGTGACCGGCACGCCCGCGAGCGACGGAAAGAATTCGCGCAGGCTTTGCGTGAGCTGCGCCTCGTACGGCGAGCGCCGGTCGAACACCGGCGCGATGCGGCTGCGCCACGAGAACGTGTTGCCGCCCTTGCCGAGCATCAGCCGCCCGTCGGCCGTCGTGCGGTAGTAGTAGACGAAGATCCGCGAATCGAGCACCGACACGCCGTCCACGAGCCCGGTCCTTTCGAGCAGCTCCGGGCATTTCTCGGTGATGACCATGTCGCTCGACACGACCGCGATCGTGCGCTCGAACTGCGGGAAGCGGCTCGCCATCCATGCGTTGATCGCGAACACGAGCTTGCCCGCCGTGACGCTGCCGGACGGTGTACGCACGACGGCCGGCTGTCCGGGCGTGAAGTCGAGCATCGGCGTGCGCTCGTAGAGCCGGATGCCCATCGCGAGCGCGACGCGGCGCAGCCCGCGCACGAGCTTGCCGGGATGCACGGTCGCGGCGATCGGCGAGTAGACGCCGTCGAGATTGCGCGCGGAGCCCGAGCGGCGCGCGACTTCGGCGGGCGGCAGCGGCTCGTAGCTGTCGATGCCGCATGCGGCGAGCGCGTTGAGCACCGGCGTGAGCGTGCCGACCTGCGCGCGCGACGTCGCGGTGTACAGCGTGCCGTCGAGTCGCAGTTCGGCGTCGATGTCGTGCGCGCGGCAGAAATCGGCGATGTGCTGGACGGCCGCTTCCGACGCCTTCACGAGCCGGATCGCCTCGGCTTCGCCGAACAGGCGCCGCAGCGTCAGGAATTTCGCCGACCACGTGAGCAGGCAGCCGCCGTTGCGGCCGCTCGCGCCGGCGCCGCACAGGTCGGCTTCGACGATCGCGATGTCGAGCGCCGGGTTCTGCTGCTTCGCCTGGATCGCGGTCCAGAGCCCGGTGAAGCCGCCGCCGACGATGCAGACATCGGCCTGCGTTGCGCCCTGCAGCGCGGGGGCGAGATCGCCGTCGTTGAACAGCGCTTGTTCGATCCAGAAGGGTCGCATCGGATGGTTCTTCAATAAGGGTCGGGGCCGTGCAAGGGCGCGGCCGGAAAACCTGGCCGCCGCGTGGCGATTCACGGCGGGGTTGGCCGCGCACGCATGGGCTCGCAGCCGGTTGCATCGCATCACGTCGGGCCGCCGCTTAGGCCGACACGCGGCGCACGCCCATCGCCCGCAGCGTGTCGGCGATCGCGGCGACGGCGCCCGGAATGCCGGCTTCGCCGAAGTGGCCGATGCAACCGACGCGGAACGTTTCGACTTCAGTCAGCTTGCCCGGATACGGAATGTAGCCGCGCTTTTTGACCTCCCGATAAAACCGCTTGAAGTCGTAGTTCGGCTCATCTTCAGACCCCTTGACCGTGGCGCCGCGGCACGCGGCGGATGAGTGGAGACCAGCCCTCCTTTCACTGCGCCGTTTTGCTTTCTGTTCTCTGCATGTTGTTGACAATCTACAAATCATCAATTTTAATGTCAAGCATCGAAAACACCTCCCATCGGCGCGGCGCGGGCGCCGACGGCTCACCCCCTTCGACCTGAAAGGAATGAACGTCATGACTGAAACGCCTGTATCCGTGGAGGTGAACGGCCGCCGCTACAACTGGATGAGCCGGCCCGTCGTGGTCGTCTGCGTCGATGGCTGCGCATACGAATATCTGGAAGAAGCGGCCGAGGCCGGCGTCGCGCCGTTCCTGCGCACGCTGCTGAAGCCCGGCACGGCGCTCAAGGGCGAATGCGTGGTGCCGAGCTTCACGAACCCGAACAACCTGTCGATCGTGACCGGCGTGCCGCCGGCGATCCACGGGATCAGCGGCAACTACTTCTACGATCGCGACACCGGCGCCGAGGTGCTGATGAACGATCCGAAATACCTGGTCGCGCCCACCGTGCTCGCGAGCTTCGCCGAACAGGGCGCGCACGTCGCGGTCGTCACCGCGAAGGACAAGCTGCGCCGCCTGCTCGGCAAGGGGCTGAAGGGCATCTGCTTCTCGTCGGAGAAGGCCGACGAGGCGAGCTTCGACGAAAACGGCATCGACAACGTGCTCGAACTGGTGGGCAAGCCGGTGCCGAGCGTGTACAGCGCGGACCTGTCGGAGTTCGTGTTCGCGGCCGGCGTGCGCCTGCTCGAGACGCGGCCGATCGACTTGATGTACCTGTCGACGACCGACTACGTGCAGCACAAGTGCGCGCCCGGCACGCCCGGCGCGAACGCGTTCTACGCCATGATGGACACGTACCTGCAGCGCCTCGACGCGCTCGGCGCGATCGTCGCGATCACGGCCGACCACGGGATGAACGCGAAGCACGACGACGCCACCGGCGAGCCGAACGTGATCTACGTGCAGGAGCTGTTCGACGAGTGGCTCGGCCACGACGCGGCGCGCGTGATCCTGCCGATCACCGATCCGTACGTCGTGCACCACGGCGCGCTCGGCTCGTTCGCGACCGTCTACGTGCCGGCGTCGGCCGATGCCGATGCGCTGCGTGCGCGGCTCGCCGCGGTCGACGGCATCGAGGTCGTGCTGACGGGCGCGGAAGGTTGCGCGCGCTTCGAGCTGCCGCCCGAGCGGATGGGCGACCTGATCGTGATCTCGAAGCAGGACGTCGTGCTCGGCACGCGCCGCATCAAGCACGACCTGTCGGGGCTCGATGTGCCGCTGCGCTCGCACGGCGGAATCTCCGAGCAGATCGTGCCGCTGATCTTCAGCAAGCCGGTCGCCACCGACGTCATGGGCCGCGCGCGGCTGCGCAACTTCGACATCATCGACATCGCGCTCAACCATCTGCAGTGATGCGCGCGCATCCGCAAGGGGACACACGCATGAACGCCAATGCAGCATCGACGACCGTCCGCGAGATTCGACGCGAAGCACTGCGAATCGATGGCGAACGGATTGATCGGGACGCGGTGATCGACGTGCGCAACCCGTACGACGGCTCGCTGGTCGGCACCGTGCCGAAGGCGACGCTGGAAGACGTGCGGCGCGCCTTCGCGGTCGCACGCGCGTACCGGCCGACGCTCACGCGCCACGATCGCGCGGCGATCCTGCGCCGCGCGGCCGACATCGTGCGCTCGCGCACCGCCGAGATCGCGGCGCTGATCACGGCCGAAGCCGGGTTGTGCATCAAGGATTCGACGTACGAAGCCGGGCGCGTGGCCGACGTGCTGACGTTCGGCGCAGGCGAAGTGCTGAAGGACGACGGTCAGATCTTCTCGTGCGATCTGACGCCGCACGGCAAGAAGCGCCGCGTGTACACGCAGCGCGACCCGCTGCTCGGCGTGATCTCGGCGATCACGCCGTTCAACCACCCGATGAACCAGGTCGCGCACAAGATCGTGCCGTCGGTCGCGACCAACAACCGGATCGTCGTGAAGCCGTCGGAGAAGGTGCCGCTGTCGTGCTACCTGTTCGCGGACATCCTGTACGAAGCCGGCCTGCCGCCGCAGATGCTGCAGGTTGTCACCGGCGACCCGAAGGAGATTGCCGACGAGCTGATCACGAACCCGGCGATCGACCTGATCACGTTCACCGGCGGCGTATCGATCGGCAAGTCGATCGCAGCGCGGATGGGTTACCGGCGCGCGGTGCTCGAACTCGGCGGCAACGATCCGATCATCGTGATGGAAGACGCCGATCTCGACGAAGCGAGCACGCTCGCGGTATCGGGCTCGTACAAGAACTCGGGGCAGCGCTGCACGGCGATCAAGCGGATGCTCGTGCACGAGGCGGTGGCCGATCGCTTCACCGAACTGGTCGTCGAGAAGACGCGCGCGTGGTCGTACGGGAATCCGTCAGATCCGTCGGTCGACATGGGCACCGTGATCGACGAAGCGGCCGCGAAATTCTGCGAGCAGCAGGTGAACGATGCGATCGCGCGCGGTGCGCGGCTGCTGGTCGGCAATGTGCGCAACGGCGCGCTGTATTCGCCGACGGTGATCGATCGCGTGACGCCCGACATGCCGCTGGTGAAGCACGAGACCTTCGGCCCCGTGTCGCCGATCATGCGTTTCCGCGACATCGACGAAGCGATCCGGATGTCGAACAGCACCGACTATGCGCTGTCGTCATCGGTCTGCACGAACCGCTTCGACAACATCACGCGCTTCATCACCGAGCTGGAAGTGGGCAGCGTGAACGTGCGCGAGGTGCCGGGCTACCGGCTCGAACTGACGCCGTTCGGCGGCGTGAAGGATTCGGGGCTCGGTTACAAGGAAGGTGTGCAGGAAGCGATGAAGAGCTTCACGAATACGAAGACGTATTCGCTGCCGTGGTGAGCGGCGCGTGATGCGGACGCGCCGGCTCGAAGGCCGGCGCGCGGAATATCCCCGGGGCGGGATGCGGCCGCGACGGCCGCCAGGTGGCGGTCAATCGTCGTCGTGGTGGTGATGACGCCAGCCGCGATGCCAGCCGTTGTCGTGCCGGTAGTAGCGGTAACGATAGTCGCCGTAGTACGGGCCGTAATAGACGGGCGCCGGTTCGTACACGACGGGCGGCGGCGGCGCGTAGTAGACAGGCGGCGGCGCTTCGATCACGGGCCCCGGCACGCCGAAATACACGCCGATGTCGGTACGCGCGAACGCGCTTGCCGACAGGCAGGCGCCGGCGACGCCGAGGGCACCGGACAACAGGATGCGTTTCATTTGCCGTTCACTCCGTTCGCGGGCGGCAGGGCCCGCGAGCAATCGGTTCACCTGTCTTCATGGTACGTAGCGCGTGCCGAATGGGTGATACCGCGGTGTCGCTTCTGTAACCACCGGTAACGAATCGTCGGACGATTGCTGGGCTGCATCGCGATGGCTTTCATCTCGGAACGAGTGGCTGGCCGGCGCGTTATTCGACGCGCTCATATCGTTAGCGGATTTGCGTTTTTGCCGCGCATCGGCGCGTCGGTAGAATTCGCGGACCTCTCGCGCGGCCGGTCGGGTCGGCGGGTTCACTCCCTTCCATCGTTCGGGGTCCGCACCATGAAATTCATCCGCTCCATTCTGCTCGTCGCGCTGCTGCAGGCCGTCGTGGCCACGAGCGCATTCGCTACCGACGATCTCGCGCAGATCAAGTCGTCCGGCGTGTTCCGGGTCGGCACCGAAGGGACGTACGCGCCGTTCACGTACCACGACGAGACGGGCAAGCTGACCGGCTTCGACGTCGACATTGCCACCGCGATCGCGCAGCGCCTCGGCGTGAAGCCGCAATTCGTCGAAGGCAAGTGGGACGGTCTGATCGCGGGCCTCGACGTGAACCGCTACGACGCGGTCGTCAACGAAGTGTCGATCACCGACGCGCGCAAGGCGAAATACGTTTTCTCGTCGCCGTACATCACGTCGCACGCGGTGCTGATCGTGCGCACGGACAACACGACGATCCGCTCGTTCGACGACCTGAAGGGCAAGAAATCCGCGAACACGCTGACGAGCAATTTCGGCAAGCTCGCGGCGGCCCATGGCGCGGACGTGGTGCCCGTGCAGGGCTTCAACGAATCGATCGACCTGCTGACGTCCGGGCGCGTCGACGCGACGATCAACGATTCGCTGTCGTACCTCGATTTCCGCAAGCACAAACCCGACGCGAAACTGAAGATCGCGGCGACCGACACGAGCGGCGCCGGCGACGCATCGGGCGTGCTGCTGCGCAAGGGCAGCCCCGCGCTGGTGGCCGCGATCGACAAGGCGCTCGCGGACATCAAGTCGGACGGCACCTACGCGAAGATCTCGCAGAAGTACTTCGGCCGCGACGTGTCGCAGCCGTAACGCGGGGCTGAACGATGCCGGCCTGGCTGCACCTGATGGCGGAATCGCTGCGCCCCCTGCTGGTCGCGGGGCTCGTGTTCACGGTTCCGCTCACGCTCGCGTCGTTCGCGATCGGCCTGCTGCTCGCGTTCGGCGCGGCGCTCACGCGGCTGTTCGGGCCGGGCTGGGCGCAGGCCGCCATCCGTTTCTATATCTGGCTGTTCCGCGGCTCGCCGCTGCTCGTGCAACTGTTCGTGATTTTCTACGGGCTGCCGAGCGTCGGCATCGTGCTCGATCCGCTGACGGCCGCCGTGATCGGCTTCTCGCTGAACGTCGGCGCGTACAACGCCGAGGTGATCCGCGGCGTGATCGAATCGATTCCGAAGGGGCAGTGGGAAGCCGCGTATTCGATGGCGATGACGCGCGCGCAGGCGCTGCGCCGCGCGATCCTGCCGCAGGCCGCGCGCGTCGCGCTGCCCGCGCTGTCGAACTCGTTCATCTCGCTCGTGAAGGACACGTCGCTCGCGGCTGTGCTGACCGTGCCCGAGATCTTCCAGGCCGCGCAGCGCATCGCGGCCGTGACCTACGAGCCGCTGATTCTTTATACCGAAGCCGCGCTGATCTACCTGCTGTTCAGTTCGGTGCTCTCCACGCTGCAACGTCGCCTCGAAACCCGTTTCGGCCGTCACGCGCTGTTCCAGGCGGAGTTGCGATGATTCGTCTCGAATGCATCGACAAGTCGTTCGGCGCGCATCGCGTGCTGAGCGCGATCGACCTCGCATTGCAGCCGGGCAGCGTGACCGCGCTGATCGGGCCGTCCGGCAGCGGCAAGAGCACGCTGCTGCGCTGCGTGAACCTGCTCGAAGTGCCCGAGGCGGGCGCGCTCACGGTGGGCGACGCGCGCATCGACTTCGCGGCGGCGCGCCGGCCGTCGCGCGACGCCGTGTTCGCAGTGCGCCGGCAGACCGGCATGGTGTTCCAGAATTTCCAGTTGTTTCCGCACCTGAGCGTCGTGCAGAACGTGATGGAAGGGCTAGTGACCGTGCAGCGCTGGCCGCGCGAGCGTGCGCGCGAACGGGCGCTGGCGCTGCTCGACAAGGTCGGCATCGCGAACAAGGCCGACGCATGGCCCGTGACGCTGTCGGGCGGCCAGCAGCAGCGCGTCGCCATTGCGCGGGCGCTTGCGCCGTCGCCGCAGGTGCTGTTGTGCGACGAGCCGACGTCGGCGCTCGATCCCGAGCTGTCCGTCGAAGTGGTCGAGGTGCTGCGCCAGCTCGCGCGCGAAGGCACGACGATGCTGATGGCCACGCACGACCTGCGCCTGGCCGCGTCGATCGCGCACGACGCGGTGTTTCTCGCCGATGGCCGCATCGTCGAAGCCGCTGCGTCGCGCGACCTGTTCGGCCAGCCGCGCGACCCGCGCATCGCGAAGTTCATCGCGACGCTCGCGCAAGGCGTGCCGGCGTTCTGATTGCCTGACTGACACGATTACGGCGGCGCGTCACGCCTATCCCTGCCCGTCGAGCACCGCGGCAACGATCGCCTCCGGCGCATCTTCCTGGACCAGATGGCCCGCGCGCGGCACCCGGATCAATACGCCGTTCGCGATGCGATCGGCAAGCGCCTGCCCCTGTTCGAGCGGAATCCACCCATCGTCCTCGCCCCATACGATGCGCACCGGAAAGTCCGGTGCAGCATAGCGGGCTTGCGCTTCCTCGATGTAGCGCTGGCGCATCTGCGCGATCTGGCGATAGAACGCGGATTGGCCGGCCGGCGTGAGCCACGGCGAACGGTAGATCGACAGCACGTCGTCGCTCAGCGGCCGTGCCACGGCATTGCCGATATAGGCCGATACGAGCGCGTGATGCGCATATGCCGGCAACCCGGTGAACGCGGCTTCGTGCTGTGCGACATGGCGCACGAACGGCGATCCCTGCGGTGCAATCGCGACCGGGTTCACGAGCGTGAGGTCCGCATACGCGATGCCGTCGAGGAAGTGCGCGCGCAGCACGGTCGCACCGCCGTAATCATGTGCAAGCACGCGCGGGCGCTCGAGCGCCCATTCGCGCAGCATCGCGCCGAACAGCACGTTCTGCCTGCCGAGCGATACGTCCGCGTCCGGCATGTCGGACTGGCCATAGCCGAGCAGGTCGTAGAAGTACACGCGATGACGCCGCGCGAGCCACGGCGCGATCCGGCGCCACACCTGCGATGAAAACGGCGTGCCGTGCACGAGCACGAGCGGCGGGCCTTCACCGAGCGTTCCCCACGCGATCCGGTGACCTTCGAACATGAAGCGGTTGGCGAGTTCGAGCATCGGCTTCTCCGTGCTAACCTGTTTTTGCTGTTAACAGGTTACGCCGGATTGTCCGGACTTGAAACCGATAGGTGCAAATAAATGGTTACTCGACACGAGCATGCGCGGCACGCGCGCGAATGGGGCGCGGCCGATTTCGTCGGCGGCCATCCGGCGCTCGACTTCCTCAACACGGTGGCCGATACGGGCAAGACGCGCGACGAGGACAAGCTCGTCGACTGGCCGGCCGTGCGCGCGTGGGCCGAGAAGGTGGGATTGCTGGCGCCGGCCGATCTGGCACGGCTTCTGCGTCATGCGCGCCAGGACGGCCCGGACGAACTGGCGGCGCTGCATCGCTTTCGCGAGGATGCATACGTTGCGATCGCGCACCTGACGGCCGGAGGCGGCGGCAGCGCCGGTGCGCGCGCGGCGGACCGGCTCGCCGTCGCGATCCGCGATGCGATCGGGCGCAGCGCGTTCGACGCGGTCGACGGCCGGTTCGCGTGGCGGCCCGATGCGCGCGCCGCGTCGCGCTGGATCGATGCGGCGGCGCTCGGCTTCGAGCATCTGCTGCGCAGCGACGATTTCGCACGCGTGCGGCAGTGCGGCCGTTGCACGTGGTTCTTCGTCGATCGCGGCCGTGGCGTCGGGCGGCGCTGGTGCGACATGCGCACGTGCGGGAATCGCGCGAAGGTGGAGGCGTTCAGGGAACGGTGAAGCGCGTGCCGTTACGGCCGCCGCACCGCGCGCGGCCGGCGCGCGATCGTCATCGAGCGGTTTCGTGCGGGCGATGGTCCGGCCACAGCGTCGCGGCGACGAACAGTCCGGCCGCGAGGAACGGTGCGCCGATCGCGAACAGGATGGCCGTGAGGCCCCAGCGATCCCAGAAGCGGTCGACGACCGCGCGCTCGGGTGTGACGGGGTCGTACAGCACGTTGACCGCTTCGCCTTCATGCAGGCCCGGATGCGACGACGCCGATCCCTGCGCGAACGTGATCTGGCGGCCGCTGTCGGTCGTGAAAGCGACGATCGCCGAATACAGCGACATGCGTGCCCGGGGCGACCGCGCGTTTTTCGCGATCTCGACGACGTGGCCAGTCGAGTGTGCGTAGTGGCGGACGATCTGCCACTGACGCAGGCCGGTCGCGCCGGCGCCGGCGAGGAAGCCTGTACCGATCGCAATCGGAATCAGCACGATCGCGATATCCCAGCGGCGCCGCGCCTGCTTGCTTGCGGTGCGGGTCGGCGGCGGGTCGGATTGCCGGCGGCGGCGCTCGCCGGCGATCAGCAGGCCGCCGATCGCGAACGACGCGATGGCGAGCAGCGCCGGCACCGCGGCCGGGAACCAGCGTTGCGCGAAATCGTCGATCAGCGCGGGGCGGTCGGGATGGGTCGGGTCCAGCAAGATATCGACGTTCTCGCCGATGTCGTACGCGGGGACGGTCGAGGCGGTATTGCCGGCGATTTCGCGGCGCTGGCCGTCGTTCGCGAGGTAGGCGACGATCGGCCGGTACGTGCGCATCGCGTCGCTGTCCTGCACGATGCGCACGACCGTGCCCGGCGCGCGGACCAGGTGGCCGGTCGCGCGGCCGGTCGTGACGGCAAGCACGCCTGCCAGCACGAGCAGCACGACGCCGAGCGCCAGCGCGGCGAGTGCGTCCTTACCCGGCATGACCGGATCCGGTTCGTGCGCCGCGCGGCGGATGCGGGTGCGATCGGGTGAGTGGCGTGTCCCGACGGACAGGCCGATATCGGCGCAACCATGCCCTCTGAATGGTCGCGTCTCGTTCACATGCTTCCATGTCTGACGTCCCATGTTCTCTCAGTGCCGGCGGGCAAGCGGCAGTGCCTGAGCCGGTCGTGTGATATTTGTCGGACGATTCTAGCGGAAACGATGCGGAAGGGGCGTACGGATGCGTACTGCGAGAGGAGACGTGCCACGAGCGTGGCGCGCGGAAATGAAAAAGGCCGGTCAGCTTGCGCTGACCGGCCTTTTGAATTCCTGGTGGGGCGTGAGTGACTCGAACACTCGACCTACGGATTAAGAGAACGTAAGGCAAAAATAAGGGGCATATTACTGCAAGGAATTATAGGGGACAGAGGTTCGCGCCTT
This sequence comes from Burkholderia pyrrocinia, assembly GCF_001028665.1. Lineage (NCBI taxonomy): Bacteria > Pseudomonadati > Pseudomonadota > Betaproteobacteria > Burkholderiales > Burkholderiaceae > Burkholderia > Burkholderia pyrrocinia. Next base: position 1,239,638 of record NZ_CP011503.1, on the reverse strand, counting down.
GGCAGGTGGTGGAAGTCCTGATGCAAACGGCGGCACGGTTCTCCGGTGGATATTCAGCCGTTTTGCGAGTTGGCTTGATGTGCTCATTGCCCGTTCGAACGCCGAAATTGGGTGCCCCCGACCGGCGAAGGACCGGACAAAGCGGGTATCTCGAACACGTTCGATGAAGGAAATGCAGGGGAAGTCCGCCGCGGCCGATGCGATCTTTTGCATTTACGGGAGGTACCCTAAATGTATTTCGGGCGGCGTGCCACTCGTGCGCGTCATCGGCGCAAACAGGTCATTTATTGCATTAGATAGTCGTAAAAAATCGTTGCATCTGCCAACCATTCCTCGATTACCGAGTGAGTTTTACCACTCATGACGTGCAGAAGAATCTTATCTGGATGATCAAGGTTTAATACCCCCAAGCTTGCCGCGTTTGTCGCGGCTTTACCGAAAGTGTCTTGGTTTCTATGGGCATAAAAATGACGAACAAACTTTAAGTCGCGAAACATGCTCGAGTTGAGCGCCAGGGCGTTCTGCAAGGACGGTAAATTGCTTGCGGAACAAGCAATCAAAATTTTCTCGATTTGCTTCGGGTCGCGAATAGCTTGCTCGTCGCTGCGCTTTATGCGAGCCGGCGAGTGCATTTTCGCATATTTCACACTATTCGTTACGGACAGCATGTAAGCTGCAATCTCGTCTTCCGGACCGATGTTTAAGGATACCGAAACCTTTACCCCAGAAAGCGTTTTTGCTTTCCGGATGGTGCTTATGGTGAATTCTCTAAGCGCACATATATTTAAATTATCCAACTCGATCGCAATATACGAAAGTCTCCTTCCCCTTTCCTCCGGGCTGAGCCCGGGAATAGATTTAAAAAGATCGCTTAACCGTTTAATCCGATATTGGGCGGCACTATGCAGGCGCCCCAAATGCATTGACGCGCGCATAATAATCAGACCAAGTTCTTAAGTGCCTGTTTGAAATATAAAAATCGAATTGCGCGTGCAGCGCCCGTGTTGGTTGCCTCTGAACTCGCACCTACAAATTTCGTCAACGCTGGAAAATCTTCCGGATCTTGCAAAGAGGCTATCAGCGTCTCAACGGGGAAATCGTGCGCGACAATTTCGGCACACATTTCTTCATGATCCAGTTCTGCTTTATCACTGAAGTCGCCGCCGAAGCGAACGGCAATTGCAGCAAGCACAAGAGATTGGAAGACATGCATTCGAAGAAGCACATCCTCATGCAAAACTTCGTGTTGCAAAACAAACTCGATCCCATATTTTATTTTTTCGTTCAGATCATCAGCCTGCTCGAACCCAGCATTGTATTTTTTGTAAATACGATCGAGCTGCGCCCCTTTTACCGTTACGAAGCCCTCGTCCATAGTAAGAACGATCTCCGCGTAGAGTCGCAGGTCGGTCATGCGAATCATGTCGCGACGAGATAGAACGCCAATGCTGAGCAACGACTCCTTGAATATTTCCGCGAGACCATTGATAAACCATTTAAAGTCGCCTTGATAGCGTGCGTTTCGTTGCTCCTCCGCATTCAACGGGACGTTGTTGGCATTCATTCGCCGGAAAGCTTCTCTCACTTCATTCTCGGGCACTCCGGAAAATTGATCGACTGGCAGCTGATAAGAAAGAAATTTAGTCTGCCATTCTTCGGAAAGTTTGTTGTAGCGCATCCCTCGAAGCTCCTCGGTCTCGAGATTCTTCGACAAGGTTAACTTATTTTCATAGAACAGCATAAGCGCCTGGCTACGCTGTTGCCCATCGACGATTTCCTTAATCACGCCCTTTGTTTTTAAGTCCAACTTAGCATAGACAAACAATTTTGGAATTGGATATTCGAGTAATATAGACTCAATGAAGAAGGATCTCGCCGGCGCAGTCCATAGCCCATCCTTGCGCTGATAATCGGAGTTGACAATAATCTTCTTTTCTTGAAGGGCGTTGCAATAATCCGCGACTGACATTGGCGATGCGTTGGCTTTCATAGGTTTTATATTCCTCTATTTTTAAAAAATAAATCACCGGCTCAACCAGTCGAGAGGTGTCTCTGTACATTCTGGATCGCGAATTGATTCCGGGAAATGAGTTCCCCTGAACAAAATCTCTTCGTCTTCGCATCTCAAATCCAACATTTTCTGCCATTTCAGTCAGAATCGTCGGCACGTCGTTATGTAAATCTTTATGATAAGAGTCTTGTGTCGCCAAAATAGCCATCGCATTCTTCTTCATGCTGGTCCGAATATTATAAATCGACTTTGATATTTTGTCGAAATAATTGAGGTGCGTCTTGCAATAATGGCATCGTGGATGCTTTCGAGTCGTGTGACCTGAGTTTGTCCAGAAAAGCCAAGGCAAGTTTCGCTCCAGAATATAGAGGGTTGCATCGTATCGACCGGCAGTTTAATGGAGTCAATCATTTTCTTGCTAAGGTAGTCACGATCCTCGTTCAGTGAGCTATTTGCTGGAGCTAACTCCGCCCGAATCACTGCTATATAGTCGATTCTTGTGCAGTACGACGGAGAAGTCAAAGTAAAATCCGTCGGCGCTTTTTCTTTAAATTCAGTGGTATTGCCAACCGCGATTTTGACCCGAGCTGGATCGATCAAAAAACTAGATGTTTGCAACGTATCTGCCATACGCTTCGCTTGGTCGGCGAAAGCAGCGCATATTTCATTTGCTGGAACTGGCAGCTTTGCCTCGTCGGATTTTGGTGTCTTTAGCCATGTAGGGTTCCGTACTTGTAACCTTATCGGGAATAGTCACGGGTCTTTGCATCAACTCCAACGCCTGCGACAAAAATTCTCGGTCACGAGCAAACTTCTCTAACTGTGTATCGTCCGGCAGCTTGAGCTTCTTGTAGCCGGGTGCTCGGCTATTACCGTCGTGCAGATAGCGAAAGACGTCGGATAAGAAGGCTTCGGCAATAGCGAAGTCTGCACCTTGGCAAGCTACGGCTTCTGCATTAATAGCAGAAACGTAGGTGCCGAAAAACAAATCTAGCGAATCCTTCAGGATTAGCGTATAAAAGGACGATTAATGCCTTTAGAAAGCGTTGTTGCGCAGCGTCAGAATCAACGCTAGCGCATGTGCTCTGAGAGAAACGGATGTCTTCGATTCGCCGCGCGAGATCCTCTTCCATTTTGGCCCGAAGTACGTCAATTTTCATACGTACTCGGCGGATAGTTGGTTGGTTACGAAGTCCACTCTTTGGTTGAATGGTCCGGGGCTATTTTTCCCTCCGCCGGTAGTTATGTCGACAAATTCTTCATTAAGTTTGATTGCGAGGAAAATTCCACGAATTTTTGCGATACCATCTTCCGTATCGATGTCGATGGAGGTCAGGTGTGATTGGATACCAAGCGTGAAGGCTTCATATTGGTAAATCCCAAACCCGGCAATCAAATCAGTTCTTGTTCGATTTGCACGGCTGAAAGCCTGCTCACCTAGTGCGAGATTGAGTATCTTGAACGTTCGCTCGAAAGTCTTCCGCTCCGCCTCGTAGTCGAAGGGCTCGGGATGTTCCGGATCCGCAACAGCTTCCATATACTCGGTGAGAAAATCAGCGACGTCATGTTTGAATTTCGTACGCCAATTCTTAAAGGCAAAGAATCTCAGTACTAGTTCTCGATCGTATGCACCATGGCGATCTTGTTCGGAGATCGTGCTCGTGCAACTGCAGAAATCGTCATTTTGATCTGCGAGAGAGTTGACGAAATCATTAAACTTCGCGTCCAGTAGGCGAATTGTGCAATTGCGGAGCTGCTGATTTGTTAAGCTTTCGCCTCCCGTGTTCAATCGCTTGAACATATGATACTTGAATTTCGGGTTGCTGCCTTTTCGTACTACCTCTACGCGAACGAACGATCGCTTGAGCTTAATTTGTAGAGCAGTTCCTAGATCGTCAAATGTCTTTCCATTGAGTTGCGGAAGGATATCGCAATCTTGCAAAACAAGCTTGTCGCCGATATTGACTTGAGGACGTAGGTGCGTCGCCGTCAGCATGCCTCGAAAATGGAGGTAGGACGAAATTCGCTGGAGACCATCGATCAGTAATTTCTGATTATTTTCCTCTTCGACAACATAAAGAGGCGGGACCGGCATTTCGAGGAGGAGCGACTCAATAAATCTCGATCGAGCGCCCTCCGACCATTGGAACAGTCGCTGGTAGTCTGGACTAATATCCAATTCTTTGGTCGATACCATGTCGGCAAGCTCGTTAAATGAAATGTCGAGACTTTGCGTGTGTACGTTTTTTAGTTGAGCATCAACTTCCTGAATCAGATCGACGACTGCTTGGGCCCCCCGTTTATCATCCATATCAGTTCTCTCAAGAATTTTCAAAACACAGAACGCTTTCTACATTAGTCCGATTCTGTAGATATATTTTCGCTTTTTTGTTTACCCCGACCATAGAGCGTGTCGCAGAGAAGTGCTCTTGCCTACGCAACTGAAGACCAACATTTTCCGCCATTTCGCAGGTTATCTGCGCTATGTCGTTCCGTATCTGCTTGTAGTAGGAGTCTTGGACGACGAGCACGCAGGGGGCCTGCGGTTCGAGTACCCGAGCAATCTCCTGGAGAGATGCATGCAAGGAGTGAAAGTACTGAACGTGGTTCTTGAAGTAGTAGGTTTTGGATGCCTTTGACGAATGCTGATACAGCGCATCCAGGAAATCGACACACGTCTCACCCCATTGCGGATCAACCTCTTGGTTGTCGCGCTGGACAGTTGAGGTGCCGGTGAGGCTGCGTCGTAGGGTGTCGAAGTCGCCGCCACCCATTCGCAGAACCGCCAGCTCGATGGCCGTGGCGACGGCATAGTCGATGCGGGTGCAATAAGGGGGCGAAGAAATGACTGCGCCGACAGAATTGGTCTGCAAGCCAATCGCTTCGGCATTTCCGAGGCGGACAGAGGCGGGGCTAGCGTCATCAAAAAAGAGCGTGCGAGCTTCTGTAACCTTGCGGGAGAGGAGTTGAACATCCTCAGCGAAAGCTTTGTAAATCTTATCCGAAGTCGGGCGCTTGCGATGGGCTGGTGAGCTTGGTCGCTTTGTCCAAGTAGGGTTGGACGGAATGAAGTCGATCAAGTGACGGCGCGCAGTTCGGAACAACGCGACGTAAAAAAAGGCCGCGAGCGGGGAGATAGACGCTAGGGTGTCCTCTGAGGTAAGCGGACGATACTCAGCGTGGGACACGAGTATGCGGTGGATTTCTTGTTCCAATCCACGAATTGCCGCCGCACTCTGAGGGATCATCCAAGTGTGCAGAGGATCATCGGAGAGGTCTTCTGTTTGCCGCTGTGCGGCTTGCTCAACTATTGTCTGGGCAAGCGGAGGAAGACTCTCGGCATCAAGAGCGGAGAGAAGACCGGCCTTGGCCACAACGACCATTACCGGATTCAAGTCCGTGCCGATGCAGGGCATACCCGCCCGGTACGCGGTCTGCGTGGTTGTACCACTTCCGTTCCATGGATCGAAAACCATACTGTCGCCTTGGAGGCCAAGCGACAGGAGCAATTGTTCCGTGAAGGCGGTTGAGTAGCCGGCGTAATAGGGGAAGATGCGCGCATCTTGTGCGCTTGATCGGTCCACATAGCGTTTGGGATTCGATATCACTACTTGGTCAAATCTGCGAATCTCCATGTTTCGTCTAGTGCCCCGCATTGAATGCATTCCTCCTCGCTACAGCACCTCGGTCAGCTTGTGATTCTGAGGCTTTCTGGCGAATCGCTCAAGAATCCACTGGGTGATTGATGGCTAGGAGTGACCGGAAATGACCCGGAGAAAAGAAAAAGCCCGGTTAGCTTTCGCTAACCGGGCTTCGGAATTCCTGGTGGGGCGTGAGTGACTCGAACACTCGACCTACGGATTAAGAGTCCGCTGCTCTACCAACTGAGCTAACGCCCCCAACAGAAGAAAGATTATGCACGCGTTTAAGGGGCATGGCAAGCCCTTTGTGCAAATTTCTCGAAAATATTTCGTCACGCCAACGGCGGCTGTCGCCGCGGTAACGAGCGGTCGCAGTTTGCGCGCTCCCGGTATGATGACGCCACACGCGTTGCGCGGCGGTCGCGCAACGTTTTCTGGACATTCGAAGATGGACGAAAACGCAGTCCGCGAATTGCTGGATCGCCTGCTGGCCCCATGGGTCCGCTCGCTCGGTCTGGTTCCCGTATCGATCGGCGACGACAGCGTCACGCTGCGCCTGCCGTTTTCCGGCGAATTCCGCCATTCGGGCGGCGTGATCTGCGGCCAAGTGTTCACGGCGGCCGCCGACACCGCGATGGTGGTCGCGATCTCGGCCGCGCTCGGCGAGTTCCGGCCGATGACGACCGTGTCGCTGAACACGAACTTCATGCGCCCCGTGCGCAAGGGCGACGTGCACGTCACCGCGCGCGTGCTGCGGATGGGCCGCAACCTCGTGTTCGGCGAAGTCGAACTGTTCGACGAGGACGGCAAGATGGCCGTCCACGCGACGTCGACCTACGCACTCGTCAGCTGAGCGGCGCGATGTTCGACCAGATCGTCTTTGCGGGTGGCGGCAATCGCTGCTGGTGGCAGGCCGGCTTCTGGGACGTCGCGCAGCCGGCCCTCGGGCTGCGCCCGCGCGTGATCACCGGCATCTCGGCCGGCGCGGCGACCGCCTGCATGCTGTATACGCGCGACGCCGCGTGGGTGATGCGCTATTACGAAGAGGCGCTGCGCCACAACCGGAAGAACGCGTACTGGGGCAACCTGTTCGGGCGCGAGCCCGTGTTTCCGCATTACCGCATCTACCGTCAGGCATTGCTCGACATCTACGGCGAGCCGTTCGCGAAGCTCGCCGCGGCGCCGGAGATCCGCATCGGCGTGTCGCACGTGCCGCGCTGGCTCGGCGCGCGCAGCGCGGTCGCGGCCGGCCTCGTCGCGTACAACATCGAGAAATACGTGCGCAAGACGCTGCACCCGACGCTCGGGCGCACGCTCGGCTTTCGGCCTGAATTCGTGCGCGCGCAGGCCTGCACGCAAGTCGACGAACTCGCCGACCTGATCCTGCAGTCGTCCTGCACGCCGCCGTTCACGCCGGTGCTGCGCCGCGGCGGCCGGCCCGTGCTCGATGGCGGGATGGTCGACAACGTGCCGGTCGACGCGCTCGACCCGTCGCCGGGCGACGTGCTGGTGCTCGTCACGCGGCTGTATCCGCGTCCGCAGATGTTCACGGTCGCGCACGGCGACCAGCGGCGGCTGTACGTACAGCCGTCGAGCAAGGTGCCGATTTCGAGCTGGGATTACACGAGCCCGTCGCAGATGCGGCATGCGTACGACCTCGGGCGGCGCGACGGCGAGCACTTCCTCACGCGCGTCGATGCAATGACAGGCGGCCGCGTGGCCGCCTGATGGCGGGGAATGGAGCAGCAGCGGGGCCGCGCGGCGCGCGCAGCCCGCGCGATCAGCGCTTGCGGATCGGCGTCAGCGCTTCCGGATTGGCGACGCTCGACATGTCGCCGTCGTCGAACGCGAGGATGTTCCTGAACGCCGCGCTGAAATAGAGCTCGTAGCTTTCGCGTTCGACATAGCCGATGTGCGGCGTGCAGATCACGTTCTCCATCCGCAGCAGGCTGTAGCCCTGCAGGATCGGCTCGCTCTCGAACACGTCGATCGCGACCATCCCGGGACGGTTGTGCGACAGCGCGTTGACGAGCGCGTTTTCCTCGAGCAGCTCCGCGCGGCTCGTGTTGACGAGCAGCGACGTTGGCTTCATCCGCATCAGGTCTTCCTGCTTGACGATCCCGCGCGTGTCGTCGTGCATGCGCAGGTGCAGCGACAGCACGTCGCTCTGCTCGAACAGCGCCTCGCGGCTCTCGGCCGCCGTGTAGCCGTCGGCGCGTGCGGCTTCGAGCGAATGCTCGCGGCCCCAGATCAGCACGTTCATCCCGAACGCCTTGCCGTAGCCGGCGACGAGCCGGCCGATCTTGCCGTAGCCCCAGATGCCGAGCGTCTGGCCGCGCAGCACCTGGCCGAGGCCGAAGTTCGGCGGCATGGCCGACGTCTTCAGGCCCGACTGCTGCCATGCGCCCTGCTTCAGGTTCGCGACGTACTGCGGAATGCGGCGCTGGGCGGCCATCACGAGCGCCCAGGTCAGCTCGGCGGGCGCGACCGGCGAACCCGTGCCTTCGAGCACCGCGATGCCGCGGTCGGTACATGCTTCGAGGTCGATGTGGCTCGAGACGCGGCCGGTCTGGCTGATCATGCGCAGGTTCGGCAGCTTGGCGAGCAGTTGCGACGAAATCGGGGTCCGTTCACGAATCAGCACGAGCGCCTCGACTTCCGCCAGGCGGCTTGCGAGCTGTCCCAGGCCGCGCACCGTATTGTTGAAGACCTTCACGTCGTGGCCGGCAAGCATCTCGAAGCAGTTCAGCTTGCGGACGGCGTCCTGGTAGTCGTCGAGGATGGCAATTTTCATGGTGAACGGGTGTCGCGCGTTGAAAGCGGCAGTGGCGGTGGTGCACGTCGCGCACCCGTCCCGCCCGGCCGGGGCCGACATGATGCTACGTCGGCCGCCTTCATGGTGTCTTTTTAACAGGTTGTTACGCTCCGCCGCAATTGGCGGCAGCCTTACCCGGCGCCGCTCGTGTGCGGTGCGCAAGGGTGCGCTGTTGTGTCGCATCAAATACGTCCTTCCTGATTCGGCCGCTTACTCGACGAGGTTCACCCAATTGTTGCTCCAATCAGAATAGTTGGATCAACTATCCGCAGAAGGCGAGGATTTTTGACTATTTTTATCGTCAACCGGTGCCTTGTTGAGCAACTCTGCATCATTTCCGCTGTCGTAGGAGAATTACGCATTTGCTTCATCTTTTTGAAGTTGTAACAGCGGCAGGAGTCGTTTATGGATCATTTGCAGTCGATGCGCGTGTTCGTCAAGGTTGCAGATCTCGGCAGTTTCGCGCGGGCCGCGAGCGCAATGGATATCTCCAACGCGGTCGCGACGCGTCACGTCGCCGATCTGGAAGGCCGGCTCGGCACGCGTTTGCTCAATCGCACCACGCGCAGCCTTTCCCTGACGGAGTCGGGTCAGGTCTATCTGGAGCGTGCTCGCCAGATCCTCGATGAGCTCGAGGACGTCGAGCAGATGGTCGTCGCGCGCAATCACGAGCCGGTCGGCACGCTGCGCATCGTCGCGCCGGTCGTGTTCGGCCTGCATAACCTCGCGCCCGTGTTGCAGACGTACACGGAGAATTTCCCGAAAGTGGTGCCGGATCTCACGCTGGTCGACCGGCAGGTCGATCTCGTCGAGGAAGGCTTCGACGTCGGTATCGTCGTTACGCGCCAGATGCGTAGCGCGAGCATCGTCACGCGGCGGCTGACCACGGGCTGCATGACCGTGTGCGCGACGCCGAGCTATCTGGAGAAGCACGGCGTGCCGACCCATCCGGAGCAGCTCGTCGCGCACCCGAGCCTGAGCCTGCCGGCCGAATACTGGGGCGACGAGCGCGTGTTCACGGGGCCGGACGGCGAAGTGCGCGTGCGCCCGACCAACGTGATCGTCGCGAACAACACGGCGATGCTGCGCCAGTTCGCGCTGCTCGGGATGGGCGTCGCGATCCTGCCGAGCTACCTGATCGGCAGCGACATCGCGCGCGGTGCGCTCGTGCGGTTGCTGCCGGATTTCCGGCTGCCGCAGGTCGAAATCAACATCGCTTACCCGAGCCGGCGCCATTTGCCCGCGAAGGTGCGCACGTTCATCGACCACCTCGTCGAGTATTTCAGTCACGCGACCGATGCGACGATCGGCGAGCAGTGGGCCGCGCAGGGTGCGACGCTCGCGCCGATCGGCGTCGAGACGCGTGCGGAGCAGCCCGAATCGGCCGACCCGAACCTGTCGCCGCGCCTGCCGCGTTCGACACGCACGCGTGTTGCGGTGCCGTCGCCGCTGTAACGGCGCGATGGCCGGGCGGCGGCTGCCGCCGGCACAAAGAAAAAACGCGGATCGAGCGATCGATCCGCGTTTTTTTATGGGTGCCTGCCGCAGCCCGATGCGCCGGGGGAAGCCCCCCGGCGGCCAGGCCGTTACGAGCCCGTCTTGCGTGCCGTCGTCTTGCGGGCGGCAGTTTTGGCGGCGGTCTTGCGGGCCGGTGCCGGTTTCTCTGCGGCGCCTTCCGTCACGGTTTCGGCATCCTTCGTCGCCGATTTCGCCGTCTTCTTCGCGGCGGCGGCCTTCGGTTCCTTCTTCTCGAACTCGAAGCCGATCTTGCCGTCCGGCTGCTTCACGAGGAACGCCTTGAAGTTGCGGCCCGTGCGCGACGACTTGAAGTTCGGCAGCAGATCCGTGCGGCCGTCAGCGAGCAGCTTGCCCATCTGCTCGCGCGTGATTTCCTGCTGCAGGATCACCTTGCCCGAGCGGAAGTCGCAGGTCTTCGGGTTCGCAACCGAGTGCTCGCACACGTAGCTCATCCCGTGCTCGAACACGCGGCCCTTGCACTTCGGGCACGCGCCGACCGGCTCCTGCGCGGAGAAGTCGGGCGCTTCGCCTTCCTCGCCGCCCTGGTCCTGGCCGAAATCGAACTCGAGCTTGTAGTTCTTCGTCTCGTCGTCGAAGGACAGCTTGAGGATCGCCGAGAACGGGCGGCCCATCTTGCTGCGGAACCCGGACAGCGGACCGATTTCCTTCTTCTGCAGCAGCTCCTCGACTTCCGGAATCTCGAACTGCCGGCTGCCCGGGATCTTCGAGATCGAGAACTCGCACTTCGTGCACGCGAAGCGGCGGTAGTTTTCCTTCACCTGGCCGCCGCAGTTCGGGCACGGCGTCTCGAGCGTCGCGTAGTCGCCGGGGATCGTGTCGGAATCGTATTCCTTCGCGCGCTTGACGATCTGCTGCGTCATGCGGGCGATTTCCTGCATGAACGCGTCGCGCCCGAGGTTGCCGCGCTCCATCTGCGACAGCTTGTATTCCCACTCGCCAGTGAGCTCCGGCGCGGTCAGTTCCTTCACGCCGAGCCCGCGCAAGAGCGTCATCAGCTGGAATGCCTTCGCGGTCGGGATCAGCTCGCGGCCTTCGCGCAACAGGTATTTCTCGCCGAGCAGGCCTTCGATGATCGCCGCGCGCGTCGCCGGCGTGCCGAGGCCCTTCGCGGCCATCGCCTCGCGCAGCTCGTCGTCCTCGACGAGCTTGCCCGCGCCTTCCATCGCCGACAGCAGCGTCGCTTCCGAGTAGCGTGCGGGCGGCTTCGTCACGAGCGCGACGGCGGCGATTTCGTCCGTCTTCACCTTCTCGTTCTTCTGCACCGGCACGAGGTTCGCGTCCGCGCCTTCGGCGTCGCGGCCGTACACCTGCAGCCAGCCCGGCTCGACGAGCACCTTGCCTTCGGTCTTGAAGTGATGGCCGGCGACTTCGGTGATCCGGGTCGTGACGCGGAATTCGGCCGCCGGGAAGAACACGGCGAGGAAGCGCTTCACGACCAGGTCGTACAGCTTCTGCTCCGGCTCGGACAGCGACTTCGGCGCCTGCAGCGTCGGGATGATTGCAAAGTGGTCGCTGATCTTCGAGTTGTCGAAGATCCGCTTGTTCGGCTTCACCCAGCCCTTGTCGAGCACCTGCTTCGCATGCGGCAGGTAGTTGTTGCTCTCCTTGAGCATCTCGAGCGTGGACTGGACCGTCGAAATGTAGTCTTCCGGCAGCGCGCGTGCATCGGTACGCGGGTAGGTCAGCACCTTGTGCTTTTCATACAGCGCCTGCGCAAGGCCGAGCGTGTTCTTCGCGGAGAAGCCGAAGCGGCCGTTCGCCTCGCGCTGCAGGCTCGTCAGGTCGAACAGCAGCGGCGACAGTTGCGTCGACGGTTTCGATTCCTCGGAGACCGTGCCGACCTGGTCGCGACATGCGGCGACGATCGTTTCGGCGGCCGGCAGGCTCCACAGGCGGGAGTCGCGCTTTTCCGGATCGAATTCGTCGCGCTTGAATTTCGGGTCGTACCACTTGCCTTCGTAGAAACCGCCGGCGCACGCGAATGCGGCCTTCACTTCCCAATAGTCGCGCGGGATGAAGCGGCGGATTTTCTCTTCGCGTTCGACGACGATCGACAACGTTGGCGTCTGAACGCGACCGACTGTCGTCAGGAAAAAGCCGCCGCCCTTGCTGTTGAACGCGGTCATCGCACGGGTGCCGTTGATCCCGACCAGCCAGTCGGCTTCCGAGCGGCAGCGTGCGGCGTCGGCGAGCGGCTGCATGTCCGTGTCGCTGCGCAGGTTCGCGAAACCGTCGCGGATCGCCTGCGGCGTCATCGACTGCAGCCACAGGCGCTGGACCGGCTGCTTCGCCTTCGCGTGCTGCGCGATCAGGCGGAAAATCAGTTCGCCCTCGCGCCCCGCGTCACATGCGTTGATCAGGCGCTCGACGTCCTTGCGCTTCATCAGCTTGGTGAGCACCTTGAGGCGCGACTCGCTTTTTGCGATCGGGTTCAGGTCGAAATGCGGGGGGATGACGGGCAGATGCGCGAAGCTCCATTTCCCGCGCTTGACCTCGTACTCTTCCGGGGCGGCGATTTCCAGCAAGTGGCCGACAGCGGACGAAAGGACGAATTCGTCGCTTTCATAGTATTCGTCATGCTTGGTAAAGCCGCCCAAAGCGCGCGCGATGTCGTTCGCGACAGAAGGCTTTTCCGCAATGATCAGTGCTTTGGACATGACAGGTGTGTGATGGTAGACCGGGTTCGCCGGTTGTGGGTCCCTTTTACGACCGCTTTATAGCACACGCCGGAGCGACGGCGGCTCGGCGTGTAAAAAGCGGCTCATCATAGAGGGGGGCCGCAGCGGCGGCAAGCGCCCGGCGCGGCGCGGCGCGCAAACGCGCGAAAAACCGCCGGGCCGGCACGTGAATTCAGGCTTCGACGTTCAGGATGTTGCGCAATTTCGGTGCGTGCTGCGCACCGGGTACCGCGCTCAGGTCGGACAGCATTCGTTCGACGATCGTCGCGTGCGGCAGCACCGTGCCGAAGAAGCGGGCGGTGTTGGCATCCTCGATCAGGATCGTCGGGAAGTTCTCGACGTCGAGATCGTCGAGGCGGTCGGCATGCGTTTCGATGTCGATCCAGGCGAAGCAGGCGTCGGGATGCGCGTCGGCGAGCTGGTCGAAGGCCGTCCGGTAGTCGCGGCACGTGCCGCACCACTCGGCGCACAGGCAGGCGACGAGCAACGTGCCGGGATCGGCGAGCCGCTCGGCGATCCGATCCGCATCGGTGTCGAGATTCAGCGCGGGCATGGATTTCCTTGGGTATCGTCGGCGGCGCGGCCGCCCCTATTCGGGGAAATGTAGCACGCCGCGCGCGGGCGGGGTGGGCGCGGCGTCAAGCCGCGCGAAGCGTCCGCCGGGCAGGCTCGCGACGCGGCCGGTCAGTTCGAGCGCGAGCAGCGCGCCGTGCAGCACGTCGTCGGACAGGCCGCTGTGTTCGGCGAGCCATTCGTATGTGACGGGGCCGTATCCCAGTGCGGCGAGCACGGCCTGTTCGGACGGCGTGCCGGGCGGTGGAGGCGGTGGTGCTTCGACTCGGGCGGGCGCAGTGGCCGGAACGGCGGAATCAGTTTGCGTACTGCCGGCGACGGCGCGCTGGCCGGCGGCTTCGGTTCCGTCGATGCCGATGCCGATGGCGTTCGCGCCCGATTTTCCGGAGCATTCTGCGCGAGCCGGCGGTTCACCCAGCCCGTATTCCTCGAGAATATCGAGCGGCGCCGCCGTGAGCTTCGCGCCGTCGCGGATCAGCGCATGGCAGCCCTGTGCGAGCGGCGCGTGGATCGAGCCCGGTATCGCGAACACATCGCGCCCGAGTTCGTTCGCGAGCCGCGCGGTGATCAGCGAGCCGGAGCGCGGCGCGGCCTCGACCACGAGCGCCCCGATCGCCAGCGCCGCGATCAACCGGTTGCGCTGCGGGAAATGCGCGGCGCGGGCCGGCGTGCCGAGCGGCCATTCCGACACGATCGCACCTTGCGCGGCGATCTCATGGGCGAGCGCGCGGTGCCGCGCCGGGTAGACGAGATCGGCGCCCGTCGCGATCAACGCGACCGTGCCTGACCGGCCGTCGAGCCCGCCACGATGCGCGGCGCCGTCGATCCCGAGCGCGAGGCCCGAGACGATCGGGAGCCCCGCGTCGGACAGCTCGCGTGCGAAGCGCGTCGCGTCGGCGAGCCCCTGCGGCGTCGCGTGGCGGCTGCCGACCACGGCGAGGCTGCGTGCGTGCAGCAGGTCGAGCCGGCCCTTTACATATAGCAGCGGCGGCGGGTCATGCAGGTCGCGCAGCCGCGGCGGGTAGGCCGGATCGTTGAGCGTGACGAGCGCGTTGCCCGGCGTATCGAGCCACGCGAGCGCGGCGTCGGTGCGTGCGTCGAGATCGTCGCGTTCGCTGGTGCGCACGGCCTGCGCGGCGGCGGGGCTGCTGATGGCGGCGATGGCGTGGTCGGACGCGCGCAGCAGCGCCGCCGGCGAGCCGAACGCGTCGAGCAGCGCCTGCAGTACGGCGGGCGCGAGGCCGGGCGCATGCGCGAGCTGCAGCCACGCGCGCAACGCGGCGGTGGTCAGCGCTTGCGGAGACATGAGGCTGCCCTCGAACGCGGCGGCCAGCGGACCGCGTGGCGCCATGATAAAATTTTCATCATCCGAAATACTCGACAGGGCCGCGCGCGCAGGCGCCCGGCCATTTGCAGGAGGCGCGATCCGCGGCATTGATACGCCGCGCATCCGCCTCATCTTCATTGCATCGCGGCGGCGGCGCCAGCCGGCCGGATGGCCGATGCCGCACCCTGCTCTACCGAATACCGAACGCCATGGCTTTGCTCAATATTCTTCATTACCCCGACAAGCGGCTGCACAAGGTCGCCAAGCCCGTCGACAAGGTCGACGACCGGATCCGCAAGCTCGTCGCCGACATGGCCGAGACCATGTACGCGGCGCCCGGCATCGGCCTTGCAGCCACGCAGGTCGACGTGCACGAGCGCGTGATCGTGATCGACATTTCCGAGGAAAAGAACGAGCTGCGCGCGTTCATCAACCCCGAGATCGTGTGGTCGAGCGACGCGAAGCAGGTCTATGAAGAGGGTTGCCTGTCGGTGCCCGGCATCTACGACGAAGTCGAGCGCCCCGACCACGTGCGCGTGCGCGCGCTCAATGAGCAGGGCGAGGCCTTCGAGCTCGACTGCGAGGGCCTGCTCGCCGTGTGCGTCCAGCACGAGATGGATCACCTGATGGGGCGCGTGTTCGTCGAATACCTGTCGCCGCTCAAGCAGACGCGCATCAAGACGAAGATGAAGAAACTCGAACGCGCGATGTGACGCGCGTTCGCCCTGCCCGATCCCGAACGCTTTCATGACCCATACGTTGCGCGTGATTTTTGCCGGCACGCCGGAATTTGCCGCGGCTGCCCTTGCCGCGATCCACGAGGCCGGTTTCCCGGTGCCGCTCGTGCTCACCCAGCCCGATCGCCCGGCCGGGCGCGGGATGAAACTGCAGGCGAGCGCGGTGAAGCGCTACGCCGTCGAGCACCGCATGCCCGTCGCGCAGCCGCCGTCGTTGCGCCGCGCGGGCAAGTACCCCGCGGAGGCGGCCGACGCGATCGAGCTGCTGCGCACGACGCCGCACGACGTGATGGTGGTCGCCGCGTACGGCCTGCTGCTGCCGCAGGAGGTGCTCGACATTCCGCGTGACGGCTGCATCAACATCCATGCGTCGCTGCTGCCGCGCTGGCGCGGCGCCGCGCCGATCCACCGCGCGATCGAGGCTGGCGACGCCGAGACGGGCGTCACGCTGATGCAGATGGACGTCGGCCTCGACACCGGCGCGATGATCGAGGAGGCGCGCATCGCGATCGCGCCCGACGATACGACCGCGACGCTGCACGACCGGCTGGCCGCCGACGGCGCGCGGTTGATCGTCGACGCGCTCGAGCGGCTCGAGCGCGACGGCACGCTACCGGCGACGCCGCAGCCGGCCGACGGCGTGACCTATGCGGAAAAGATCGGCAAGCACGAAGCGGCGCTCGACTGGCGCAAGCCTGCCGACGTGCTCGCACGCCAGGTGCGTGCGTTCGATCCGTTCCCCGGCGGCGTCGCGACGCTCGACGGCGCGGCCATCAAGCTGTGGGCGGCCGAGCCCGTGGCGGCGCGCGGCGACGCGGCGCCCGGCACGATCGTCGAAGCCGCGCCGGAAGGCGTGGTCGTCGCATGCGGCAGCGGCGCGCTGCGCGTCACGCAGTTGCAGAAACCGGGCGGCAAGCGGCTGCCCGCGCGCGAATTCCTGGCCGGCTCGCCGCTCGCCGCAGGCCAGCGTTTCGCGCTGAACGACGTTGCGTAAAGTGGCCTGACCGCCATTCGACACGGCCTGCCGGCCCTGCGCAATCGGCCGGACGGCCGAGTCGCGCAGCGCGGCAGGCGCGCGTAGAATTTCCCTGCGCTCTCCGGTTTCGAGGTTTTCATGTTCGGCATCACCCATTTCGGCTTCTTCGTGCTGGCAGTTTTCCTGCTGAACGTCACGCCCGGCCCCGACACGGCCTACATCGTCGGCCGCAGCGTCGCGCAGGGCCGCGGCGCGGGGCTGATGTCGGCGCTCGGCATTTCGGCCGGCTGCTGCGTTCACGCGCTCGCGTGCGCATTCGGCCTCACTGCGCTGCTCGCGGCGTCGGCTGCCGCGTTCACGGTGATCAAGCTGGTCGGCGCTGCGTACCTGATCTATCTCGGCGTGCGGATGATCATCACGAAGCAGGTGGCCGCGCCGTCGGGCACCGCGGCCGCACAGGCCGCGAAGCCGCTGCGCCAGCTGTTCATGCAGGGCTTCTGGACCAACGTGCTGAACCCGAAGGTCGTGCTGTTCTTCGTGTCGTTCTTCCCGCAGTTCGTGTCGGCCGACAGCCCGCACAAGGCATTGGCGTTTCTGACCCTCGGTGCGGTGTTCGTCGCGATGAGCACGGTCTGGACCAGCCTGGTCGCATGGGTCGCGGGTAGCGTCACGCAGCGCTTTTCCGGCAAGCCGGGCGTCAAGAAGTGGCTCGATCGCACGGTCGGCAGCGCTTTCGTCGGCCTCGGCCTGCGTCTTGCAACTTCGCAACGGTGAGATTGAATTTTTCCGGCAAGACCTTATCTAACAAATCGCTTACAATTTTCCGCCGCGCCCTGTGATGCGCGGCGGGTCCCCTGACGGATAAGGAGTGGGTATGTTCAATTGGGTCAAAACGGCGATGCTGATGGCCGCGATCACGGCCCTGTTCATCGTGATCGGCGGGATGATCGGCGGCTCGCGCGGCATGACGATCGCGTTGCTGTTCGCGCTCGGCATGAATTTCTTCTCGTACTGGTTCTCCGACAAGATGGTGCTGCGCATGTACAACGCGCAGGAAGTCGACGAGAACACGGCGCCGCAGTTCTACCGGATGGTGCGCGAGCTGGCCACGCGCGCGAACCTGCCGATGCCGCGCGTCTACCTGATCAACGAGGATGCACCGAACGCGTTCGCGACGGGCCGCAACCCCGAGCACGCGGCGGTCGCTGCGACGACGGGCATCCTGCGCGTGCTGTCGGAGCGCGAGATGCGCGGCGTGATGGCGCACGAGCTCGCGCACGTGAAGCACCGCGACATCCTGATCTCGACGATCACCGCGACGATGGCGGGCGCGATTTCGGCACTGGCGAACTTCGCGATGTTCTTCGGCGGGCGCGACGAGAACGGCCGGCCGGCCAACCCGATCGCGGGTATTGCGGTCGCGCTGCTCGCACCGATCGCCGGCGCGCTGATCCAGATGGCGATTTCGCGGGCACGCGAGTTCGAGGCCGACCGCGGCGGCGCGCAGATTTCCGGCGATCCGCAGTCGCTCGCGACCGCGCTCGACAAGATCCATCGCTATGCGGCCGGCATCCCGTTCCAGGCGGCCGAAGCGCATCCGGCCACCGCGCAGATGATGATCATGAACCCGCTGCACGGCGGCGGCCTGCAGAACCTGTTCTCGACGCACCCGGCCACCGAGGAACGCATCGCGCGCCTGATGGAGATGGCGCGTACCGGCCGCTTAGATTAAGTCCTGGCGCACCGCGCGGCCGTTGCCGCGTGGCGTCCGCCCCGCCACCCCGCACGCTTCGCGCTGCGGGGTGTTTCATTTGTGCGCGCCGTAAAGGGGCCAAAGGGGCCGCATGGTCGCACGCTACAATGCGCGGTTTGGGATTGCGGCTGCCACGCGGCCGCGATCCCGCCGTTTGCCGCATTTGTTTGCCGCATTTGTTTGCCGATTCCGCTCCAATGACCCGAACCCGTTCTTCCGCCCTGTCTTCTTCCGGCCGCCCGGCGCGCCTGTCCGCGCTGCACCTTGCGCCCGAATCGCTCGGCTTCGCACTCGACGCGGCCGCGCAGGCGGTCGATGCGGTACGGCGCGGTACCGCGCTGCCGGCAGCACTCTCGGCGGTATTCGCGCAGATGGCGTCCGGTGCGCAGGCACTTGCGCGCGGCGCGACGCAGGACGTCGCGTACCGGACGATGCGTCGCCTCGGCAGCGCGGACTGGCTGATCGGCAAGTTCGTCAGCAAGGCGCCGCCCGCGCACGTGCATGCGGTGCTCGCCGGCGCGTTCGCGCTGCTGCTCGACCGGGCGGACGATGCCGCATATCCGGCGTTCACGGTTGTTGACCAAGCCGTCACCGTGATCGGCGCGCGGCGCGAATATGCGTTCGCGAAGGGAATGGTCAACGCGGTGCTGCGCCGTTTCCTGCGCGAGCGCGATGCGCTCGTCGCGGCGATGCAGGACGACGCCGTCGCGCGCTGGAATTACCGCGCATGGTGGGTCGATGCGGTGAAGCGCGCGTGGCCCGACAAATGGCAGGCGATCCTCGCGGCCGGCGAGCGCCAGGGGCCGCTGACGCTGCGCGTGAATGCGCGACGCGCAAGCGTCGACGCGTATCTCGACACGCTGCGCGCGAGCGGGATCGAAGCGACGGCAATCGGCCGGCATGCCGTGCGGCTTGCATCGGCGCTGCCGGTCGAGCGGATTCCGGGATTCGCCGACGGCGTGGTGTCGGTGCAGGACGCCGGCGCGCAGCTCGCGGCCGAATGGCTTGGTGCGCGCGACGGCATGCGCGTGCTCGATGCGTGCGCGGCGCCCGGCGGCAAGACCGGACATATTCTCGAACTGGCCGATGCGGAAGTTGTCGCGCTCGAAAGCGACGCGACGCGTGCCGCGCGCATCGGCGAGAACCTCGTGCGCCTGTCGCTCGCAGCGGACGTGTGTGTCGGCGATGCGGGTGCGCCCGACGCGTGGTACGACGGGCGCCCGTTCGACCGTATCCTGGCCGACGTGCCGTGCTCGGCTTCCGGCATCGTGCGGCGGCATCCCGACATTCGCTGGCTGCGCCGCGAGGCCGACATCCCGGCGCTCGTCGCGGAACAGCGCCGCATCCTGTCGGCGCTGTGGCCGCTCGTGAAGCCGGGCGGCGAACTGCTTTACGTGACCTGTTCGATCTTCCCCGAAGAAGGCGAGTTGCAGGCCCGCTGGTTTGAAGCGGCCTGTGAAGATGCGGTACGATTGGACGCCCCCGGCCAACTGCTGCCGGGCGGAGTGCAGGGAGGGGCTGCCGTCGGCGCACTCGACCAGAACACCGATCACGACGGATTTTTCTACGCGCGGTTTCAGAAACGGTGACGATCAAACACCTTTTTCCACTTCGGCTCGCGGCCGTCCTGATGGTCGCGTTGACGCTGTGCCTGGCCGTAGTCCGGCCGGCGCATGCCCAGTCGATCGCCGTGCAGCGCGCGTCGCTCCAGGCCGACGGAAGCGGCTGGAGCCTCGACGCCCGTTTCGATTTCGAACTGAATCCGAACCTCGAGGATGCCGTCAACAAAGGCATTCCGGTGTATTTCACGACGGATTTCGAGTTGAGCCGCGCGCGCTGGTACTGGCTTGACGAACAGCCGGTATCGGTGTCACAGACGATCCGCCTGTCGTTCCAGCCGCTCACGCGCGAGTACCGCGTGTCGACGGGCGGCCTGCAGCTCGGCTTCCCGTCGCTGAAGGATGCGCTCGCGGTCGTCCGGCACATCACGTCATGGCACGTGATCGACCGCAACCAGGTGCGCCTGGGGGAAACCTACTTGGCATCGGTGCGGATGCAGCTCGATACGGCGCTGATGCCGAAGCCGTTCCAGGTCGACGCCGTGAACAACCGCGACTGGACGCTCGGGTCGGACTGGAAGCGCTTCAACTTCACGGTGACCGAACGTGCTAAATAAAGTGCGCCGCGCGGCCAGCGGGAAGAGCCTCCTCGTTCGCGTGATCGTCTCGACCGTCGCGCTGACCGCGCTGCTGCTGCTCGTGCTGCTAGCGGCCGCGAGCGCGAACACCGAATTCTTCGATCGCTACTACTCGTGGCTGTACGCGACCAACATCGTCGTCGCGCTCGTGTTCCTGCTCGTGGTGCTCGGGCTGATCGGGATGATCGTCGTGCGCCTGAGGAAGGGCAAGTTCGGCACGCGGCTGCTCGCGAAGCTCGCGGTGTTCTTCGCGCTCGTCGGCGTGGTGCCGGGCGGGATCATCTACATCGTGTCGTACCAGTTCGTGTCGCGCAGTATCGAGTCGTGGTTCGACGTGAACGTCGAGACCGCGCTGACGGCCGGCCTGAATCTCGGCCGCGGGATGCTCGATGCGTCGTTGTCCGATCTGCAGACGAAGGCGCGGCTGATGTCCGACCAGCTCGCGAGCGTCGACGCAAATACGAACGGCACGACGCTCACGCTGCTGCGGCTGCGCGACCAGTTCGGCGTGCAGGACGCGACGATCGTCGAGCCGAGCCGCGGCGGTTCGGGCGCGGCGCCCGACCTGCATATCGTCGCGCAGGCGTCGGGCAATTTCGCGGCGCTGATTCCGGACGACCTGCCGACGTCGCTGATGCTGAGCCAGGCGCGCGAACACGGCGCGTACGCGGCGATCGAGGGGGAAGTCGACGGCGACCCGCGCGCGCACGGCGCGAAGGGCGCGCTGCGGCTGCGCGTCGTGCGGCCGATTCCCGATGCGACGACGTCGCTGCTGCAGCCGGCGGAGCGGTTCCTGCAGCTCACGCAACCGGTGCCGCCCACGCTCGCGCACAACGCGGACGCCGTGCAGCGCGCGTACCGCGAATACCAGGAAAAATCGCTCGGCCGCACGGGGCTGCGCAAGATGTACATCGGCACGCTGACGCTCGCGCTGTTCCTCGCGACCTTCATCGCGATGATGCTCGCGCTCGCGCTCGGCCAGCAGCTCGCGCGGCCGCTGTTCCTGCTCGCGCAGGGCACCAAGGAGATCACGGAAGGCGACTACACGCCGAAGCGCGAGATCAAGACGCGCGACGAGCTCGGCTTCCTCACGCAGTCGTTCAACGCGATGACGCGCCAGTTGTCCGAGGCGCGGCTCGCGGTCGAGAAGAACCGCATCGCGCTCGAGCATTCGAAGACCTATCTCGAGAGCATCCTCGCGAACCTGACGGCCGGCGTGTTCGTGCTCGACCGCCAGTTCCGGCTGACGACGGCCAACCGCGGCGCCGAGCGGATCTTCCGGCAGCCGTTCAACGCGCTGATCGGCACGACGCTCGACCGGATCGGCGTTGCCGCGGGATTCGGCGCGATGGTGCGCAAGGCGTTCGCCGATCGCGAGGCGGCGTCCGACGGCGGCAGCGGCGATCGCGGCCACTGGCAGCAGCAGTTCGCGATCGAGATGCCGGGCGAAACCGAACCGCTGACGCTGCTCGTGCGCGGCGCGCGCCTCGTGTCGACGGTCGAGGGGCAGGCCGACGATCCGCAGACGTCCGGTTACGTCGTCGTGTTCGACGACATTTCCGACGTGATTTCCGCGCAGCGCTCGGTTGCATGGGGCGAGGTCGCGCGGCGGCTGGCGCACGAGATCAAGAATCCGCTGACGCCGATCCAGCTGTCGGCCGAGCGGTTGCAGATGAAGCTGTCCGACAAGCTCTCGCCGTCCGACGCGGATGTGCTCAAGCGCGGCGCGACGATGATCGTCAACCAGGTGGCCGCGATGAAGCGGATGGTCGACGATTTCCGCGAATACGCGCGCACGCCGCCGGCGGTGCTCGCGAACCTGCAGTTGAATGAACTGGCGAGCGAGGTGCTCGGGCTGTATGGTGTCGGCGAGGGCAAGAGTCCGATCGTCGCCGAGCTCGCGCCGTCGCTGCCGGTGATTCGCGGCGATGCGACGCAACTGCGCCAGGTGATCCACAACCTGCTGCAGAATGCGCAGGATTCGGTCGCGGAAGCCGCGCATCCGCGTGTGTTGATCGAAACCAAGACAGTAGAATATGGCGATCCCGACGCCGAGGGCAAAACGCGCGTCGCGGTACGTCTTACCGTGTCCGACAACGGGCCCGGTTTTCCGGCACGCATCCTGACCCGCGCGTTCGAGCCTTACGTGACGACGAAGGCGAAGGGCACGGGGCTCGGGTTGGCCACGGTCAAGAAAATCGTCGACGAGCACGGTGCGCGGATCGATCTGCGCAATCGCATGCACGGCGAGGCCGTCGAGGGTGCGCAGGTGTCGATCCTGTTCCTGCAGATGGCGAGCGATGCGCCAGGCGCCGAAACGGGCGCGCAGGGCGGGACGACCCCCGCTAAGACAAAAGCAAGTGAGCAGACAAGGGCAGCGTAAATGGCAACCATCCTGGTGGTAGATGATGAAATGGGCATCCGGGAATTGCTCTCGGAGATCCTCAGCGATGAAGGACATGTCGTCGAGGCAGCGGAGAACGCGCAGGCCGCGCGGGAATACCGGCTGAATCAGGCGCCCGATCTCGTGCTGCTCGATATCTGGATGCCCGATACCGACGGCGTCACGTTGCTCAAGGAATGGGCGGCGCAGGGGCTGCTGACGATGCCCGTGATCATGATGTCCGGGCACGCGACGATCGACACGGCCGTCGAGGCGACGAAGATCGGCGCGCTCGATTTCCTCGAGAAGCCGATCGCGCTGCAGAAGCTGCTGAAGTCCGTCGAGCACGGTCTCGCACGCGGCGCGGCGCCGGTGTCCGCGAACGCGGCGGCGAAGGCCGGCGCCGGACAGGCCGCGGGGTCCGCGGCGGTTGCATCCGCGGCTGCGCTGCCGACCCTCGGCGACGACATGGCGGCGGCACTCGGCCTCGCGGGGCAGACGGCCGCGATCCCGTTCGACATCCCGCTGCGCGAAGCGCGCGATGCGTTCGAGCGTGCGTACTTCGAATATCACCTCGCGCGCGAGAACGGCAGCATGACGCGCGTCGCGGAGAAGACGGGCCTCGAGCGCACGCACCTGTATCGCAAGCTCAAGCAGCTCGGCGTCGAGCTCGGCAAGAAGCCGTCCGAAGGCGCGATATAAATTTTTTTGCGAAAACGCTTGAGCAGGTAGGCAAAGCTCGATATACTTTCATTCTTCGTTGGCCCGGTAGCTCAGTTGGTAGAGCAGCGGATTGAAAATCCGCGTGTCGATGGTTCGATTCCGTCCCAGGCCACCAGCAGTTCCAACCCCAAGAATCGGAAGGTTCTTGGGGTTTTTCGTTTGTGGTGGGTATTGCGTGTCATAGGCGGCGTGCCCGGCAGCATTCGCCGGGGCATGATAAAATCCGTGCCCGCTCAATGACTTAGCGCATCGCTTCATGCGCACGGCAGGCCGCCAGCCATGCGCCGCCGTGACGCGCGGCAACGATGCCGCGCGATGGGCGGTATAAGCGCTCCGCCGCGTTCGCGGCCGACCGCGCTGCCTATACTGGTCGAGCCGGCGCAGGCCGGCACGCGTCGGGCCGCCCGGCGGCAGCCGGCCCCGGGGCGCAGTGCGACGCGAGCCTATACATTCACGGAGTATCACGGTGATTCGGACAGACGCTAAAGACGGCGCGCTCGTGTTGTTTTCCGGCGGGCAGGACTCGGCCACGTGCGTGGCATGGGCGCTCGAACGCTACCAGACGGTCGAGACGCTTGGCTTCGATTACGGCCAGCGCCATCGGGTCGAGCTCGAATGTCGCGAAGGCGTGCGCGAAGCGCTGAAGCACAGGTTTCCCGCGTGGTCGGACCGGCTCGGCGACGATCACATGATCGACCTGTCGGTGCTCGGCGCGATCAGCGATACCGCGATGACGCGCACGATCGAGATCGAGACGACGGCGAACGGCCTGCCGAACACGTTCGTGCCGGGCCGCAACCTGATGTTCATGACGATCGCCGCGGCGATCGCCTATCGCCGCGGGCTGCGCGTGCTGGTCGGCGGGATGTGCGAGACCGATTTTTCGGGCTACCCCGACTGCCGCGACGACACGATGAAGGCGCTGCAGGTCGCGCTGAACCTCGGGATGGACACGCGCATCGTGCTCGAGACGCCGCTGATGTGGCTCGACAAGGCGCAGACGTGGCAGCTCGCCGAACAGCTCGGCGGCGAAGCGCTCGTCGAACTGATCCGCGTCGAGACGCACACGTGCTACGTGGGCGAGCGCGCGGAACTGCACGACTGGGGCTTCGGCTGCGGCGAGTGCCCGGCCTGCAAGCTGCGCAAGCGCGGCTACGAGGCCTACCTGAAGTGCGAGCGGGTGACCGAAGCGCCGCTGTGACGCGGACGCGCGGGCAGCGCTTGATGGATACGGATTCTGATCGACAACGAGCGGCGCGAGCCGGACGAAGCACGATGACTTACGCGGTCAAGGAAATTTTCTACACGTTGCAGGGCGAGGGCGCGAACGCGGGCCGGCCGGCCGTGTTCTGCCGGTTCGCCGGCTGCAACCTGTGGTCGGGCCGCGAAGAGGATCGTGCGGAGGCCGTGTGCCGCTTCTGCGATACGGACTTCGTCGGCACCGACGGCGAGAACGGCGGCAAGTTCAAGGACGCCGAAGCGCTCGTCGCGACGATCGCCGGCCTGTGGCCGGAGGGCGAAGCGCACCGCTTCGTCGTCTGCACGGGCGGCGAGCCGATGCTGCAGCTCGACCAGCCGCTCGTCGATGCACTGCACGCGGCCGGCTTCGAGATCGCGATCGAGACCAACGGCTCGCTGCCGGTGCTCGAATCGATCGACTGGATCTGCGTGAGCCCGAAGGCCGACGCGCCGCTCGTCGTCACGAAGGGCAACGAACTGAAGGTCGTGATCCCGCAGGACAACCAGCGGCTGGCCGACTATGCGAAGCTCGACTTTGAGTATTTCCTCGTCCAGCCGATGGACGGCCCGTCGCGCGACCTCAATACGAAGCTCGCGATCGACTGGTGCAAGCGTCATCCGCAGTGGCGCCTGTCGATGCAGACCCACAAATATCTGAACATTCCCTGAGCCCCGGCTTTTGACATCGTGCTGATTACCCGAAAACTCGAATTCGACGCGGGCCACCGCATTCCCGATCACCGCAGCCAGTGCAGGAACCTGCACGGCCATCGCTACGTGCTCGAAATCACGTTGCGCGGCGATCTCGTCGATACCGAGGGCGCGCCCGACCGCGGCATGGTGATGGATTTCGCCGACGTGAAGGCGCTCGCGATGGAGCACCTCGTCAGCAAGTGGGACCACGCATTCCTGGTCTACGCGCGCGACGATGTCGTGCGCTCGTTCCTCGAGCAGATGGCCGACCACAAGACCGTCGTGATCGACCGGATCCCGACCGTCGAGAACCTCGCGGCGATCGCGTTCGACCTCCTCGCGAACGTGTACGACGCGCACTACGGCGTGAACCTGCGCCTCGAGCGCGTGCGCCTGTACGAAACGCCGAACTGCTGGGCCGACGTCGAGCGCCAGCCCGGCCGCTGATCCTGCCTTCCCGGCAGCCCCGCCGTCCGGCGCGGGCTGCCTGCCATTGCGCCTTGCGGCCTCGTCCCGCGCCGGCGCTGCTCCCCGCCCATTCCCACATTCCGCGTAACGCCGCGCTATGATCGTTGCGTGGCACCGAAAAACGCATCCGTGCGCCGTCGCGCGGCCCGCGCTGTCAGATCGGCCGCCCATGGCCGACTAACGTTCCAGGGCGCGGTCCGGCGCCGCCGTCGTGCTGCGCTGCCCGGCGTGTTGCGCCCCGCTTCGCCAGTTGCTTGTCCCGTTCGATTGCCGTTCCGTCCCGGAGGCCGTATCGATGAGCACGCTCACCAATTCCCTCAAACAACGCCTGCGCGACGGCGACGAGCCGCTGTACGGCCTGTGGCTGTCGCTCGGCAGCGATTCGGCCGCGGAAGCGCTCGCGCACGCCGGCTACGACTGGCTCTGCATCGACATGGAACACGCGCCGAACGACAGCCGCGACGTCGCCTCGCAGTTGCGCGCGATCGCTGCCGCGCACCTGCCGAGCGAGCCCGTCGTGCGCGTGCCGGCGCGCGAGCCGTGGCTCGTGAAGCGCGCGCTCGACGCCGGCGCACGCACGCTGATGTTTCCGTGCATCGAGACGCCCGACGACGCCGCGCACGCGGTGCGGCTCACGCGCTTCCCGTCGCCCGAATCTCCCGACGGGCTGCGCGGCGTCGCGGGCATGGTGCGCGCGGCGGCGTTCGGGATGCGCCGCGATTACCTGCAGACGGCGAACGCGCAGGTCGCGGTGATCGTGCAGATCGAATCGGCGCGCGGCGTCGACGAAGTCGAGCGGATCGCGGCGACGCCCGGCGTCGATTGCCTGTTCATCGGCCCGGCCGATCTCGCGGCGAGCCTCGGGCATCTCGGCGACATCCGCCACCCGGACGTCGAAACCGCGATGGCGCG
This sequence comes from Burkholderia pyrrocinia, assembly GCF_001028665.1. Classification (NCBI taxonomy): domain Bacteria; kingdom Pseudomonadati; phylum Pseudomonadota; class Betaproteobacteria; order Burkholderiales; family Burkholderiaceae; genus Burkholderia; species Burkholderia pyrrocinia. The sequence goes on along the minus strand of NZ_CP011503.1, from coordinate 1,212,973 downwards.
CGTGCTCGCGGCCGGCAAGCAGGCCGGCGTCGCGGTCGGCATTTTCGCGGGCGACGCGGCGGGTGCTCGGCAGTACCGCGAGGCCGGCTACCGGATGATCACGCTGTCGGCCGACGTGAGCTGGCTGCTGCGTGCGACGCGGCAAGCGCTGCAGGAGGTACGGTCATGAACGGTGGCGACGGCGCGTCTTGCAGGCGCGCGCAGGGTGCGACCGGTGCGCGCGGGCGGTTCGGTGCGATGCTCGGCCTGTGGGCCGTGTGTGTCGCGGCAGCCGCGCAGGGGGCGCCGCAAGCGAAGCCCGATCCGTCGCGCGAGACGCAATCGGCGGTCGCCGACTACAACGCCGGCGACTATCGCGCGGCGCTGGTGCAGTTCCACGACGCGGCCGAGCGCGGCGATCGTCTCGCGCAATTCAACTACGCGATGATGCTGCTGACGGGCGAAGGCGTGACGGCGAATGTCGACGAAGGGTTGCGCTGGCTGAAGCGCGCGGCCGACGCGAACATGTCGCATGCGCAGTACGTGTACGGCCGGATGTTCGACGACGGCGAGTTCGTCGCGCGCAATCCGGCCGAAGCGCATCGCTGGTTCCTGCGGGCGGCGAAGCAGGGGCATGTGCAGGCCGCGCTGTCGCTCGCGAACCAGTTCCTCGACGGGCGCGGCACGCCGCGCGACAACCGGCAGGCGTTCGTGTGGTACAAGCAGGCCGCCGACGCGGGCGAGCCGACCGCGCAGTACGTGACCGCATCGTTCTACGAGCGCGGCGGCGACGGCGTCGAGCAGAACCTGAACATCGCGCGTGCGTACTACGCGGCCGCGGCCGCGCAGGGCGACGAGACGGCCGGGCTGAAATTCAAGGAGCTGAGCGCGCGGCTGAAGCCACAGGGGCCGGCGTCGGGCGGCGGCGCGGAGCCGGGGAACCCGCGCGTGGCGCCGCAGTGACCGGGCGCCGTGCTGCGTTGCCGCGTTCGAGTTCGAAACGCACATAAAAAAACGGCGCCGGGGCGCCGTTTTTCCTTGCTGCGGCCGTGCCGCGCGGTCAGCTCTTCATCAGCCGCCGCTGCCGCCCGACGCTCATGATCATCCCGATCGCGATGCCGAGCGTCGTGAGCGCGGTACCGCCGTAACTCATGAACGGTAACGGCACGCCGACGACCGGCAGCACGCCGCTCACCATCCCGATGTTGACGAACGCATAGACGAAGAACGCGAGCGTGAGCGAACCCGCGAGCAGGCGGCCGAACAGCGTCGCGCCCTGCGCGGCGATATAGAGCCCGCGCGCGATCAGCGCCATGTACAGCGTCAGCAGCACGAGCCCGCCGACGAGCCCCCACTCCTCCGAGAACACCGCGAAGATGAAGTCGGTGTGCTTTTCCGGAATGAATTCGAGGTGCGCCTGCGTGCCTTTCAGGTAGCCCTTGCCGAGTACGCCGCCCGAGCCGATCGCGATCACGGCCTGGATCGTGTGGAAGCCCTTGCCGAGCGGGTCGGAAGTCGGGTCGAGCAGCGTGCACACGCGGTGCTTCTGGTAGTCGTGCATCAGCGGCCACTGCACTTCGGGCTGGCAGATCCGCTCCTCGAACACGGCGATCGACCCGACCGCGATCACGCCCGCGACGAGCACCGGCACGATCAGCTTGAACGACAGGCCGGCGAGGTAGATCACGAAGAAGCCTGCGGCGAACACGAGCAGGCCCGTGCCGAGGTCGGGCTGCTTCGCGATCAGCCCGACCGGCACCATCAGGATCCCGAACGCGGCGAGGAAGTCGTACCAGCGCAGCCCGCCTTCGCGGCGCTGGTAGTACCACGCGAGCATCAGCGGCGTCGCGATCTTGAGGATCTCCGACGGCTGGATCACGACGCCGACGTTCAGCCAGCGCTTCGCGCCCTTCTTGGTCATCCCGAACAGCGCGACCGCGATCAGCAGCGCGACCCCGAACGTATAGAGCGGGACCGCGAAGCGCATCAGCGTGGTCGGCGGGATGTTGGCGATCACCCACATCAGCACGAACGTCAGCAGGATGTTGCGCAACTGGTCCTCGACGCGGCCCGGCATGTCGATCGCCGCGCTGTAGAGCGTGACGATGCCGACGCACAGCAGCAGGAACACGATGAGGGCGAGCGGGCGGTCGAAGCCCGCGAACATCTGCTTGATCTTGTCGAGCCAGGCGCGCTTGTCGAATTGCATGCCTTTCTCCGTTAATGAGCGGTGCCGGCGTCCGCCGCTTTCGCGGGGGCCGTCGCACGGTGGTTGTCGTCCCGCGGCGTGGCGACGAGCGGCTGCGCGTCGCTGGCGGGCCGGCGCGGCCGGTGCGGGCGCCGGATCGGCGGCAGGCTCGCGGCCCTCGGCGCCGCGGCGCTCGCTTCGGCCGGTTGCGCCGCGCTTGCCCCGGCCGCACCCGACGCATCGGGCGCCGACGCGGCCGACGCCGCATCGGCCGCGCTGGCCGCGGTCGGCACGACGGGCTGCGGCAGCGCCTTGAAGCCGGCCGCGACGGCGGCGGGCTTGTTCGCGTCGCCGATCACCGGTGCGTTGACGGGTTCGGTCGCCGACGCCGCGGCCGCCACGGCCGCGGCCTCGTTCTGCGGGTTCTGGCGTTCGACGAGGTAGAAGTCGAGCACGCGGCGCGCGATCGGGCCCGCGGCCTGCGCACCCCAGCCGCCGTTCTCGACGACCAGCGCCACGGCGATCTGCGGATGGTCGACCGGCGCGTACGCGATGAACAGTGCGTGGTCGCGCAGGTGCTCGGCGAGCAGGTGGCCCTTGTAGTTGGAGCCCTGCAGCGAGAACACCTGAGCGGTACCGGTCTTGCCGGCGGCGAGGTACGGCGCGCCGCGGAACACCTTGTACGCGGTGCCGGACGGGTTCTCGATCACGTTCTCCATCCCGCGCTTCACGACGTCGATGTCGGCCTGCTTGAGCGGGATCGTTTCGCTTTCCTTCGGCACGGTCAGGCGACGCCCGCGCGAGATCGGATCCTCGACTTCCTTCACGAGGTGGGGCTTCATCACGACGCCGTTGTTCGCGAGCGTCGCGGTCGCGTGCGCGAGCTGCAGGATCGTGAACGAGTTGTAGCCCTGGCCGATCCCGAGGCTGATCGTCTCGCCGTCGAACCACTTCTGCTGCGCGGCCTTCTTGAACGCCTTCTTCTTCCAGTCGGTCGACGGCAGGATCCCGCGCGCTTCGCCCTGGATGTCGATCCCGGTGATCTGGCCGAAGCCGAACGGCTTCATGAAGTTCGCGATCGCGTTCACGCCGAGGTCGCGTGCGAGCATGTAGAAGTAGGTGTCGTTCGACACCATGATCGCCTTGTTCATGTCGACCCAGCCCTGGCCCGAGCGCACGTCGTTGCGGAACGTGTGGCCGCCGAACGTGAAGTAGCCGGGATCCTGGAAGCCCCAGCCCGGCGAGCGCTTGCCGAGCGTCAGGCCCGCGAGTGCCATGAACGGCTTGTACGTCGAGCCGGGCGGGTAGGTGCCGTGCAGCGGGCGGTTCAGCAGCGGCTTGTCGGTCGAGGTGTTCAGCTCGTCCCAGGTCTGCTGGTCGATGCCGTCGACGAACGAATTCGGGTCGAAGCTCGGCGACGACACGAACGCGAGCACGTCGCCCGTCTTCGGCTCGATCGCGACGAGCGCGCCGCGCTTGCCGGCGAACGCCTGCTCGGCGACCTGCTGCAGCCCGATGTCGAGCGACAGCACGAGGTTGTTGCCGGGTGTCGCCTGCGTGCGCGACAGCGTGCGCACGGGCCGGCCGCCGGCCGTCACCTCGACCTCCTCGAAGCCCGTCAGCCCGTGCAGCTCGGTCTCGTAGCTCTGCTCGACACCGATCTTGCCGATGTAGTCGGTGCCCTTGTAGTTGTTCGCGTCGCGGCGCGGATCGTAGTTTTCCTGGTCGCTGTCGTTGTCGTCGCTCATCGCGTCGATACGATCCTGGTCGCGCTTCGAGATCCGGCCGATGTAGCCGATCACATGCGCGGCGGTCGTGCCGAGCGGATATTGGCGGAACAGCCGCGCACGCACGTCGACGCCGGGGAAGCGGAAACGCTGCGCGGTGAAGCGCGCGACTTCCGCGTCGGTGAGCCGCGTGCGGATCGGCAGGCTCTCGAAGTTCTTCGAGTCTTCCTGCAGCTTCTTGAAGCGGCGGCGATCGCGTGCGTCGATCGGGATGATCTCGGACAGCTTGTCGATCGTGTTGTCGAGCGTGTCGTCGAGCTTCGACGGCGTGATCTCGAGCGTGTAGGCCGAATAGTTCTTCGCCAGGATCACGCCGTTGCGGTCGGTGATGATCCCGCGGTTCGGCACGATCGGCGCAACCGAGATGCGGTTTTCCTCGGCCTGCAGCGCGTATTTGCCGTGCTGCATCAACTGCAGGTAGAAGAAGCGGCTCGCGAGCAGCCCGAAGCAGACGAACACGAACACGCCCGCCGCCGCGACGCGCAGGCGGAACTTCGAGAGCTGCTGTTGGGTGTCGTTGAATTCGGTCATGCGGTTAGGGTCGATCTGACCCGCGCGCGGGCGGGCGAGGTGCCGCCCCGGAGCGCGGTGCGCGGACGTGGGGGCGGCGGGTAGTCAAGGTCGGTCCGGCTCAGATGGGGCGCGTATCGTCCGGATCGACCGGGCGGCGTTGCGGCATCAGCAGCAGGTGGCTCGCGATCGGCCACAGCGCGGCCTCGACGAAGCCGTCGACCAGGTAGCGCCAGCCCGGGAACGCGGCGCCCATCACGAGACGGATCACGAACGGCACGAGCTGCGCGACGACGAGCAGCGGCGTGACATACAGCACCTGCACGCCGATCGGCATCCACAGCACGCGGCGGTGAATCGTGATCGCGCCGTACGACAGCAGCGTATAGGCGAGCGCGTGCTCGCCGAGCAGCCCCGCGTCATGCACGTCCATCAGGATGCCGAGCGCGAACGCGACACCCATCCCGACCTTGCGCGGCTGGTGGATGTTCCAGAACAGCAGCACGAGTGCGACGAAATCGGGCACGCCGGGCAGGCGGCCCCACGGCATCAGGTTCAGCAGGAACGCGGCGGCGAGGCTGAAGACGATGAAGTACGGATTGACCGGCTGCAGGATGTATTGCGGGCGGTTCATCGCTGGGCTCCTGGTTGCCCGGCCGTGGGCTTCGCGGGTGCGGCGGCGGGCGCGGCGGGCGCAGCCGGCGCGGGCTGGGCTGCGGCGGACGGCTTCGCGTTCGCGTCGGCCTTGTCGGCTTTCGCGCCCTTTGCGGCCGCTTTCGCGCCCTTCTTGCCGCCCTTCGCGTTCTTGTCGGCGGCCGGTTCGAGCTCGACCGGGCGCGGCGGGATGGCGTTCTGGTAGTGCAGCACGAGCATCTGGCGCGCGCCGCGCACGGCCGCGACCGGCGCGCAGGTCACGCGCGCGAATGCGGTATCGGCGAGCTTGTCGACGTGCGCGACCTTCGCGACCGGCAGGCCGGGCGGATAGACGCCGTCGAGGCCGCTCGTGACGAGCTCGTCGCCGACGACGAGATCCGCGCTCGTCGGCACGAAGCGCAGGTCGAGCGAATCGCCCTTCGGCGTGCCGTAGATCACGCTGCGCAGGCCGGTGCGCAGCACCTGCACCGGAATCGCGAGATCGCGGTCGGTGACCAGCGTGACTTCGGACTGCAGCGGGAACACGCGCGTGACCTGGCCGACCACACCGTCCTCGCTGACGACGGGCGCGCCGTTCTGGATGCCCTGCTGCAAACCTTGCCCGACCACGATCTTCTGCGTGAACGGGTCGCTCGTGTCGTACTGGATCTCGACCGGCGTCGATTGCGTCGCGATGTGCTGGCGCAGCTCGAGCACCCCGCGCAGGTGCATGTTTTCCTGCGCGAGCACGGCGGCCTGGTTGGCTTGCGTCGACAGTTGCAGGTTGCGCTTGCGGAGGTCGTCGTTCTCGTGGCGCAGCGACGCGCCGGTGACGGCGATGTCGGCCGCGCCCATGAACAGGTCGCGCGGCACGAGCGCGGCGCGCTGCAGCGGATAGAGCACGGTGCCGAGCACGCCGCGCACGATTTCGAGCGTGCTGAAGCGCGCGTCCGACACGAGGAGCGCGATGGCGAGGGCAACGAAGAAGATGAGCCGCGCGAGCGCGGGCGGACCTTGCTTGAAGAGGGGCGGCGGACTGTATTCCATGGTCGGCGCCGGGCGCGTGTGATCGGTTAAATGATGCTCAGACGCGCAAACGGCGCGGCGGTTCGTTCTGAACGAGCGATCCGGCCACGCCGCGGGTGCGTCATGTCAAGAAACTGCCTAGCCGATCACTCGTACGAGAAGATGCTGCCCAGCTTGTCCATGCGCTCGAGCGCCATGCCCGAACCGCGCACGACGCAGGTGAGCGGATCTTCGGCGACGAGCACCGGCAGGCCGGTTTCTTCCGCGAGCAGGCGGTCGAGGTCGCGCAGCAGCGCGCCGCCGCCCGTCAGCATCATCCCGCGTTCGGCGATGTCGGCGCCGAGTTCCGGCGGCGTCTGTTCGAGCGCGATCTTCACCGACGACACGATCTGGTTCAGCGGATCGGTCAGCGCTTCGAGGATTTCGTTGCTGGAGATCGTGAAGCTGCGCGGAATGCCTTCCGACAGGTTGCGGCCCTTCACTTCCATTTCCTTGACTTCGGAGCCCGGGAACGCGGAGCCGATTTCCTTCTTGATCGCCTCGGCGGTCTGTTCGCCGATCAGCATCCCGTAGTTGCGGCGGATGTAGTTGACGATCGCCTCGTCGAACTTGTCGCCGCCGACGCGCACCGAGCCCTTGTACACGATGCCGCCGAGCGAGATCACGCCGACTTCCGTCGTGCCGCCGCCGATGTCGACGACCATCGAGCCGGTGGCTTCCGACACCGGCAGGCCCGCGCCGATCGCGGCCGCCATCGGCTCCTCGATCAGGTAGACCTGCGATGCGCCGGCGCCGTGCGCGGCTTCCTTGATCGCGCGGCGCTCGACCTGGGTCGAGCCGCACGGCACGCAGATGATGATGCGCGGCGACGGCGAGAACATGCGCGACTCGTGCGCCGTCTTGATGAACTGCTTGATCATCTGCTCGGTGACGGTGAAGTCGGCGATCACACCGTCCTTCATCGGGCGGATCGCCTCGATGTTGCCCGGCACCTTGCCGAGCATCTGCTTGGCTTCCTTGCCGACCGCCTGGATCGTCTTCTTGCCGTTGGGGCCGCCTTCCTGGCGAATCGACACGACGGACGGTTCATCGAGCACGATGCCCTTGCCGCGCATGTAGATCAGGGTGTTTGCGGTGCCGAGGTCGATCGCGAGATCGTTGGAGAAGTAGCTGCGCAAAAAACCGAACATTCAGAATCCTGTTTCGCTCTGAGCCGGCCCTGCGTGGCGTGCAACGCTGAGGGCGGCAGCGGAAAAAATAACAGCCTCGGGAAGCGTGGCGGAAGCGGCCGCCGCGGCGCACGAAGCTGCGAGTGATGTCTACCGGGGATCGCACGAAGCACGCACGGCTCGCCGAAGCGGGGCGAAACGGTGCGGGAAAAGGCTGCCGGGTTTGGGTCGAACGCGTAATGATACCTTATAATTTCACGGTATTTGAATCGAAACGGGCGGTATTTTTGCCGCTTCGGTCCCGATTTTTGAGGGTGGGATCGCACCCTCCAACCCCCCGCCGCAGTGCTGCTTTTGATGCGCTGCGCAGCCTTGTTTTTCCGGTGATCGCATGGCCCTGACCCTGACCGATGTGAAACGCATCGCGCACCTGGCGCGACTCGAAATGGCCGACGCCGACGCCGAGCACATGCTCGGCCAGCTCAATGAATTCTTCGGCCTCGTCGAGCAGATGCAGGCGGTCGACACCGCCGGCATCGCGCCGCTCGCCCACCCGATCGAACAGATCCAGGAAGTCGCGCAGCGCCTGCGCGACGACGCCGTGACGGAAGTCGTCGATCGCGACGACAACCAGCGTCGGGCGCCGGCCGTCCAGGACGGCCTCTATCTCGTGCCGAAGGTGATCGAGTAAGCATTCGATGACAAGCGCGCCGGCCGGCCAGCGCCGCGCGCCACCCAGAATTCCCAGGAAAACCACTCAATGCACGCAAAAAGCCTGACCGAACTGCGCGCCGCGCTCGCTGCCAAGGAATGCTCGGCCGTCGAGCTCGCGCAGCACTACCTGAAACGGATCGACGCCGCGCGCGACCTGAACGCGTTCGTCCATGTCGATACCGATCTGACCCTCGCGCAGGCGAAAGCCGCCGACGCGGAGCTCGCGCGCGGCGCGGGCGGCGCGCTCACCGGCCTGCCGATCGCGCACAAGGATGTCTTCGTCACGCGCGGCTGGCGCTCGACCGCCGGCTCGAAGATGCTCGCGAATTATGAAAGCCCGTTCGACGCGACCGTCGTCGCCCGCCTGCAGGCGGCCGGCATGGTCACGCTCGGCAAGACCAACATGGACGAGTTCGCGATGGGCTCGTCGAACGAGAACTCGGCGTTCGGCGCGGTGAAGAACCCGTGGGACACGAACGCGGTGCCGGGCGGCAGCTCGGGCGGCAGCTCGGCCGCCGTCGCCGCGCGCCTCGCGCCGGCCGCGACCGGCACCGACACCGGCGGCTCGATCCGCCAGCCCGCGTCGTTCGCGGGCGTGACGGGCATCAAGCCGACCTACGGCCGCGTGTCGCGCTACGGGATGATCGCGTTCGCGTCGTCGCTCGACCAGGGCGGCCCGATGGCGCAGAGCGCGTCCGACTGCGCGCTGCTGCTCAATGCGATGGCCGGTTTCGACGAGCGCGACTCGACGAGCCTCGAGCGCGACGACGAGGACTTCACGCGCCACCTCGGCCAGCCGTGGGCGACCGGCAACGATGCGGGCAAGCCGCTCGCGGGCCTGCGCATCGGCCTGCCGAACGAGTATTTCGGCGACGGCCTCGCCGACGACGTGCGCGCGACGATCGACGCGGCGCTTAAAGCTTATGAAGCGCTCGGCGCGACGCTCGTGCCCGTGTCGCTGCCGAAGACGGAACTGTCGATCCCCGTGTACTACGTGATCGCGCCCGCCGAGGCATCGTCGAACCTGTCGCGTTTCGACGGCGTGCGCTTCGGCCATCGTGCCGCGCAGTACGGCGACCTGCTCGACATGTACAAGAAGTCGCGAGCCGAAGGCTTCGGCCCCGAGGTGAAGCGCCGGATTCTCGTCGGCGCGTACGTGCTGTCGCACGGCTACTACGACGCGTACTACCTGCAGGCGCAGAAGATCCGCCGCATCATCGCGCAGGATTTCCAGGAAGCGTTCAAGTCCTGCGACGTGATCATGGGCCCGGCATCGCCGACGGTCGCATGGGATCTCGGCGCGAAGGGCGACGATCCGGTGCAGATGTATCTCGCGGATATCTACACGCTGTCGGTGAGCCTCGCCGGCCTGCCCGGCATGAGCGTGCCGTGCGGCTTCGGCGCGGGCGCGAACGCGAAGCGCCCGGTCGGCCTGCAGATCATCGGCAACTATTTCAACGAAGCCCGGATGCTGCAGGTCGCCGACGCGTTCCAGCGCGCGACCGACTGGCACAAGCAAGTTCCGGCAGGGGTGTAAGCATGGCTACTCAATGGGAAGTCGTTATCGGTCTCGAGACGCACGCGCAACTGTCGACCGTCTCGAAGATTTTCTCGGGCGCGTCGACGCAGTTCGGCGCCGAGCCGAACACGCAGGCCTGCCCGGTCGACCTGGCGCTGCCGGGCGTGCTGCCGGTACTGAACCGCGGCGCGGTCGAACGCGCGATCCGCTTCGGCCTCGCGATCGGCTCGACCATCGCGCCGCGCAGCATCTTCGCGCGCAAGAATTATTTCTACCCCGATCTGCCGAAGGGCTATCAGATCAGCCAGTACGAGATTCCGGTCGTGCAGGGCGGCCAGATCACGATCCAGGTGCCCGCTAACGAAAAGGCCGGCAAGGAAGCGTACGAGAAGACGGTCAACCTGACCCGCGCGCACCTCGAGGAAGACGCGGGCAAGTCGCTGCATGAAGACTTCGCCGGGATGACGGGGATCGACCTGAACCGCGCGGGTACGCCGCTGCTCGAGATCGTCACCGAGCCGGAAATGCGCAGCGCGGCCGAGGCGGTCGCGTATGCGAAGTCGCTGCACGCGCTGGTCGTGTGGCTCGGCATCTGCGACGGCAACATGCAGGAAGGCTCGTTCCGCTGCGATGCGAACGTGTCGGTGCGGCCGGTCGGCCAGGAGAAGTTCGGCACGCGCGCGGAAATCAAGAACCTGAACTCGTTCCGGTTCCTCGAGGAAGCGATCAACTACGAAGTGCGTCGCCAGATCGAGCTGATCGAGGACGGCGGCGAAGTCGTGCAGGAAACTCGCCTCTACGATCCGGACAAGCGCGAGACGCGTTCGATGCGCAGCAAGGAAGACGCGCACGATTACCGCTACTTCCCCGACCCCGACCTGATGCCGCTCGTGATCGGCCAGGACTGGATCGAGCGCGTGCAGTCCGGGATGCCCGAACTGCCGGCAGCGATGCAACAGCGCTTCGTCGAGCAGTACGGCGTGTCCGCGTACGACGCGGGCGTGCTGACGTCGAGCAAGGCGATGGCCGCGTATTTCGAGGCCGTCGTCGCAAAGGCCGGCGCGGCGAACGCGAAGATCGCCGCGAACTGGCTGATGGGCGACGTATCGTCGCAACTGAACCGCGACGGCATCGAGATCGACGCGATTCCGGTATCGGCGGCCCAGCTTGCACTCGTGCTGCAGCGCATCGCCGACGGCACGATCTCGAACAAGATCGCGAAGGAAATCTTCTCGACGATCTGGGACGAGAAGGCGGACGACGAAGGCGCGGCCGACCGCATCATCGACGCGAAGGGGCTGAAGCAGATTTCCGACACCGGCGCGCTGGAGGCGATCATCGACGAGGTGCTCGCGGCGAACGCGAAGTCGGTCGAGGAATTCCGCGCGGGCAAGGAAAAGGCGTTCAACGCGCTGATCGGCCAGGCGATGAAGGCGACGAAGGGCAAGGCCAATCCGCAGCAGGTCAACGAACTGCTGAAGAAGAAGCTCGGCTGAGCATGATCGGGCGCCTGAACCGCGCTTGACGACGGGCCGCCCCGAACCAGTTCGGGGCGGCCCGTTGCGTTTGGTGGATGCGTTATCGTATGCACCACACCGTCCAACGGAGGAACGAATGGCGAAACAACCGTCGCTCGACGATTTCCGCGTGCCGTACAGCACGCGCGAGAAGGAAGCCGCCGCATTCAAGCTCGATGCGTTCGACCCGGCCGCGAAGCCGTTTTCGTCCGGTTCGAAGGAGGCCGACCGCGAACGGCTGTCGGCCGTGTCGACCGAGCTCGACGTGCAGCAGGAGCGCCTGCACACGCAGCAGAAGAAGCGCGTGCTGCTCGTGCTGCAGGGGATGGATACCAGCGGCAAGGACGGCACCGTGCGTGCGGTGTTCCGCGAGGTCGATCCGCTCGGCCTGCGCGTCGTGCCGTTCAAGGCGCCGACGCCGATCGAGGCCGCGCACGACTTCCTGTGGCGCGTGCACGCGCAGGTGCCGGCCGCCGGCGAGCTGGCGATCTTCAACCGCAGCCACTATGAAGACGTGCTCGTGCCGCGCGTGCTCGACGCGATCGACGGCAAGGAATGCGAGCGCCGCTACCGGCAGATCCGCGATTTCGAGACGATGCTGGTCGAGAACGGCACGACCATCATCAAGTGCTTCCTGCACATCTCGAAGGACGAGCAGCGCGAGCGGCTGCAGGCGCGCATCGACGATCCGACCAAGCACTGGAAATTCGACATCTCCGATCTCGACGCGCGCAAGCACTGGGACGCGTACCAGTCCGCGTACCGCGACGCGCTCGCCGCGACGTCGGCCGAGCATGCGCCGTGGTACGTGATCCCGGCGGACTCGAAGACGCACCGCAACGTGATGATCGCCGAGCTGCTGCTGCGCACGATGACCGACATGAAGCTGGAATTCCCGCCGCCGAAGCCCGAGCTCGAAGGCGTGAAGATCCGTTAAGCTGCCACCCTGTAAAACATCGAACTGAACGGAACCCGACATGATGCGAGTGATTACCGCCAACCTGAACGGCATCCGCTCTGCCGCGAAGAAGGGCTTCTTCGACTGGCTCGGCGAACAGAACGCCGATTGCGTGTGCGTGCAGGAAATCAAGGTATCGGCCGACGACCTGCCGGTCGAATTCGTCGAGCCGCACGGCTTCAAAAGCTACTTCCACCACGCCGAGAAGAAGGGCTATAGCGGCGCGGGCGTGTACAGCCGCCATGAGCCCGATGACGTGATCATCGGCTTCGGCAGCAGCGAATTCGATTCCGAGGGGCGCTACGTCGAGGCGCGCTACGGCAAGCTGTCGGTCGTGTCGGTGTACGTGCCGTCCGGCTCGAGCGGCGACGAGCGCCAGCAGGCGAAGTACCGCTTCATGGACGAATTCATGCCGCACCTCGCCCAGCTCAAGAAGAAGCGCGAGGTGATCCTGTGCGGCGACGTGAACATCGTCCACAAGGAAATCGACATCAAGAACTGGAAGAGCAACCAGAAGAATTCGGGCTGCCTGCCGGAAGAACGCGAGTGGCTCACGAAGCTGTTCGACGATGTCGGTTATGTCGACGTGTTCCGCACGCTAGACCAGCGCGCCGAGCAGTACACGTGGTGGAGCAACCGCGGCCAGGCGTATGCGAAGAACGTCGGGTGGCGGATCGACTACCAGATCGCGACGCCGGGCGTGGCCGGCACTGCGAAGAGCACGTCGATCTTCAAGGACATCAAGTTCAGCGATCACGCGCCGCTGACGATCGACTACGACTACAAGAAGTGAGCGCCGGCGCTACGCAGTGCGCGTAGCGGTCGAACCCTCCGGTGGCAGGATGCAAAACGGGCCGCATGTCGAACATGCGGCCCGTTTCGTTTCTTGCCTCGGCGCGGCGATCGTGCCTGCCGCCCGGCGACGCTCAGTGCTTGATCGACGCCATGTCCACCACGAACCGGTACTTCACGTCGCTCTTCAGCATCCGCTCGTAGGCCTCGTTGATCTGCTGCATCGGAATCGTTTCGATGTCCGACGTGATCCCGTGCTCCGCGCAGAAGTCGAGCATTTCCTGCGTTTCCGCGATCCCGCCGATCAGCGAGCCCGCGAGGCGGCGGCGCTTGAAGATCAGGTTGAACACCTGCGGCGACGGATGGTCGTGCTCCGGCGCGCCGACGAGCGTCATCGTGCCGTCGCGCTTCAGCAGGTTCAGGAACGGGTTCAGGTCGTGCTGTGCGGCGACCGTGTTCAGGATGAAGTCGAAGCTGTTCAGGTGCGCGTTCATCTGCGCTTCGTCCTTCGAGATCACGACTTCGTGCGCGCCGACGCGCTTGCCGTCATCGATCTTCGACGGCGACGTCGTGAACAGCACGACGTGCGCGCCCATCGCGCGCGCCAGCTTCACGCCCATGTGGCCGAGGCCGCCGAGACCGACGATGCCGACCTTCTTGCCAGGGCCGACGTTCCACTGCCGCAGCGGCGAGTAGGTCGTGATCCCCGCGCACAGCAGCGGCGCGGCGCCGGCCGGATCGAGCGTCTCGGGCACGCGCAGCACGAACGCCTCGTCGACGACGAGCTGCGTCGAGTAGCCGCCGTACGTGACGTCGCCCGTCACGCGGTCCTGGCCGTTGTAGGTGCCGACGAAGCCGTTCTCGCAATACTGCTCGAGGCCGTCGGCGCAGCTCGGGCAGGTGCGGCACGAATCGACGAGGCAGCCGACGCCGACCAGCTCGCCGACCTTGAAGCGCGATACCTGCGGGCCGGTCGCGGTCACACGGCCGACGATTTCATGGCCCGGCACGACCGGATAGATCGTGTTGCGCCATTCGTTGCGGGCCTGGTGCAGGTCCGAGTGGCAGACGCCGCAGTAGAGGACGTCGATCTGGACGTCGAGATCGCGCAGCGCGCGACGCTGGAATTCGAACGGGGCGAGCGGCGACTGCGAATCGGTCGCCGCGTAAGCGTAGGTGGTGCTCATGCAGGGGGCTCCTTGTCCGGGAAAAACATCCGGCGAAACAGACTGCCGTCGCACCATGTGGCGATGCGGCGAGGCAGGACGTCATCGTAAGGAGCGCGGCGGCGCGGCGAAATACACGAAGGTCTGGAAGATTTGCCTATTCCTCTCGAATTGCGCGCGAACGCCCGTCAAAACGCATTCATGGTGCTACATTGCGAGCCAGATTCTCTTGCCGGACAGGACCACGCCGATGAGCTTCCAGCCCCTTTTTGCCGATGCGGGCGACCGTGTGCAGCGCCGCATGATCGAGCTGCACACGCGCCTCGCGCCGAACGAGGGCGACACGCTGGCGGCGCTCGACGGCGTGCGCTTCATCCGCGTGAGCCGTCCCGTGCCGCGCATGCCCGTGCTGTACGAACCGAGCATCATCGTCGTGTGCCAGGGGCGCAAGCTCGGTTATCTCGGCGACCGTTCGTTCGTCTACGACGCGCAGCAGTATCTCGTGCTGTCGGTGCCGCTGCCGTTCGAATGCGAGACTTTCGCGAGCATGGACGAGCCGTTTCTCGCGATCTCGATCCGCGTCGATCTCGCGGTGATCGCCGAGCTCGCGATCCTGCTCGACGAGACGCTCGGCGCGGCCGCCAGCGAGCCGCTCGGCGTCTATTCGACGCCGCTCGACGCGCCGCTGGCCGACGCGGTCGTGCGGCTGCTCGAAGCGCTCGCGTCGCCGCACGACACGCGCGTGCTGGGGCCGGCGATCATGCGCGAGATCGCGTATCGCGTGCTGACGGGCGCGCAGGGCGACGCGATCCGCGCGGCGCTCGTGCAGCAGCATCACTTCGGCCGCATCGCGAAGGCGCTGCGGCGCATCCATGCGGAGCTGAAGGCCGATCTCGACGTCGAGACGCTCGCGCGCGAGGCCGGGATGAGCCTCGCGGTGTTCCACGCGCAGTTCAAGCACGTGACGGCGACGTCGCCGATGCAGTACGTGAAGGCCGCGCGCCTGCATCAGGCGCGGCTGATGATGGTGCAGGACGGGGTCGGCGCCGGCACGGCCGCCGCGCGCGTCGGCTATGCGAGCGCGTCGCAGTTCAGCCGCGAGTTCAAGCGGCTGTTCGGCCGCAGCCCCGGTGACGAGGTGCGCTGGATGCGCGAAACCGGCAGCCGCCCGGCGGGCGCGACGTCGGCCAAGCCGGCCGCGGCGGACGTCGGCGCTTGACGATCGGCTTCGCGCGCCGCTCAGCGCCGCACGACCTTGCGTCGCTGCGCGCTGATGCCCGCGTAGTCGGGCAGCATGTCGACGCGCCTGGCCGTAGCCTTCGCGTACAGCGGCATCAGGTCCGGCAGGCGGTTCAGCAGATCCTGGCGCCGGGCGGTGCTGTACGGATGCGTGTAGATGAAGCCCGTCGCCTTGTTCGCGCGCGTCGCGACCGCGAGCTTGTCCCACAGCGTGATCGCCGCGCGCGGATCGAAGCCCGCGCGTGCGGCGATGTCGCCGCCGATCACGTCCGCTTCGGTCTCGTCGGTCGGGTCGTAATGGAGCGCCTGCAGGCGCTCGCCGAGGTTCAGTGCCTGCGGCAGCGGATCGCCGACGCCGAACAGCGGCGGCAGCGTGGCCGCGCGCAGCGACGTCTGCGAGGTCGCGCTGAAGTTGCTGCGCGCGTGTTCGCGCAGCGCGTGCGCGATGCCGTGCGCGAGCAGCACGCCGAACTCGTCGTCGTTCAGGCGGAGGCGGTCGAGCAGGCCGCCGTACACGAGCACCTTGCCGCCCGGCAGGCAGGTCAGGCGGATGTCGCGCGAGCGGATCGCGTTGACGTCCCACGCCCAGTTCTTCACGCGATCGTTCCACTTCACCGAATACGGCGCGAGCTTCGCGACGATCGCGCGCAGGCGCTTCACGCGCGGCTGGTTCGCGGGCAGCAGGAGGTTGCTGTCGGCGGCTGCCTGCACGATCTGCGCGTATTCGTTGCCGGTGAGTTGCTCGAGCAGCGGCGACGGAAGCAGCGTACGGAACGCGATCTCGTTGCCGTAGCGGACCTGCTGCGGCGTCGGCGTATAAGCCTTCGCCGACACGGCGCCGCCGGTCGGCTGCGCGGCTTCGGCGGCGGACGGCGGGACGGGTGCGGCGGAAGTCGCCGGGGTGGCTGGCGTTGCCTGCGCAGCGGCCGGTGCGGAGCCTGCCGCGGCCGCGCCGGTGTCGGCCGCATGCGCGAAGCCCGCGGCGAGTGCCGCGGCACCGACGCTCAACGAAGCCGCAACGCGCGCGAGGCGGTGCACGCGGTCACTGCGCACGGCTGGCCTCGCCGTTGCGTGCGGCGCCGTTCCACGGCGCGATCTTGAACAGCAGCAGCATGCCGGGAATCGCGAGCGCGGTACACACGATGAAATAGTCGAACCAGCCGATCTTCGCGACGATGAAGCCGCTCGCGGCCGATGCGAGCGTGCGCGGCACCGATGCGAGGCTCGTGAACAGCGCGAACTGCGTGGCCGTGTAGCGCGGGTCGGTCGTGCTGGCGATATACGCGACGAACGCGGCCATCGTCAGGCCGGTGGTGAAGGTTTCGACGCCGTAGACGAGCGCGAGCGCGACCGTCATCGGGCTGAATTGCGGTGCGACGGCAATGCCGAACACCGACAGCGCCGATGCGATCGCATGGCTCGACGAAACGGTGAAGTCGTAGAGCATCGCGAGCACGGGCGAACCGGGGCCGAGCTGCGCCAGCCACGCGAAGCCGAGCGTCGACACCATCTGCAGCGCGCCGAAGATCCACAGCCCGCGGCCGATGCCGATCTTCACGAGCCAGATGCCGCCGATGATGCCGCCGGCGACGCTCGCGACGAGCGCGGTGGTTTTCGCGACGATGCCGATCTCGGTGCGCGTGAAGCCGATGTCGAGGAAGAACGACGTCGACAGCGTGGTGGCCATCGTGTCGCCGATCTTGAACAGGAAGATGAACGCGATGACGAGCAGCGCGCCGGTCCAGCCGTCGCGCTGGATGAATTCGCGGAACGGCAGCACGATCGCGTCGCGCAGGTTGCGCGGCGGTGCGCCGACCACTTCGGGCTCGCGCACGACGAGCGTCATCAGGATGCCCGGCAGCATGAACGCGCCGGTGAGCGCGAACACGACGTCCCACGGCATGTGGTCGGACAGGATCAGCGCCAGCGAGCCGGGGATCAGCGCGGCGAGCTTGTACGCGTTCACGTGCACCGCGTTGCCGAGGCCCTGCTCGGTGTCGCGCAGCAGCTCGCGGCGATACGCGTCGATCACGATGTCGGAGCTCGCGCCGAAGAACGCGACGAGCGTCGTGAGCGCGGCAACCGTCCAGATCGAATCGCGCGGCGACACGAAGCCGAGCGCGGCGATCGCGCCCGCGACCAGCACCTGCGTGAGCAGCATCCAGCCGCGCCGGCGGCCCGGCCGCCAGCCGGGCAGGCGCGGGAGGTAGCGGTCCATCAGCGGCGCCCACAGGAACTTCCACGTATACGGGAACTGGATCAGCGCGAACAGACCGATTTCCTTCAGGTTCACGCCCTCGGAGCGCAGCCATGCCTGCACGAGGTAGACGAGCGTGAACAGCGGCAGGCCCGACGTGAAGCCCAGGAACACGCAGATCAGCATGTGCGTGTTCAGATAGGCTCGCCAGCCGGGGTGATCCTCGTGAGCGGTGAGTGCGGGCGCCTCGTGTGGCGTTTTCGACATGGACTGGAACTGGGTAGCGTTGACTGATTGCGGCGGCAGCGCGCAGCGGGGGGAGCAGCGCGGGCCGGGCCCGGCGTTCGTCAACGGCCCCCGGCTCAGCTGCGCTTGACGCGGTAGACAGCAAGACTACCACGCCAGTTCGCTCCCCATCGAATCGGCTGGCCTTCGTGGAGCACGACGCGGTCGAGGATCGTGACGCCGACTTCGGGCGCGAGCGCCTCGAAATCCTTGATCGTCAGCACCCGCACGTTCGGCGTGTTGTGCCACTGGTACGGCAGCGATTTCGACACGGGCATCCGGCCGTGCAGCACCGACAGCCGGTGCGACCAGTAGCCGAAGTTCGGGAACGACACGATGCACTCGCGGCCGACGCGCGCCGTCTCGCGCAGGATCGCGGCCGTCTGGTGGATCGTCTGCAGGGTTTGCGACAGGATCGCGATGTCGAAGCTGTGGTCCTCGAACAGGCGCAGGCCGTCCTCGAGGTTCTGCTGGATCACGTTGATGCCGTTCTTCGCGCTCGCGAGCACGCCCGCGTCGTTCAGTTCGATCCCGTAGCCGGTGACGTCCAGCTCCTCCATCAGCAGCGCGAGCAGCGATCCGTCGCCGCAGCCGAGGTCGAGCACGGTCGAGCGCGGCTCGACCCAGCGCGCGATCGTGCGGAAGTCCGCGCGCGCGGACAGGGAATTCAACGCTTGCTGGTTCATGCGCCCACCTCGTTGGCGATTCGTTCGTAATACGCGCGGATCAGGTTGTGATAGCGCGCGTCGTCGAGCAGGAACGCGTCGTGGCCGTGCGGCGCGTCGATCTCCGCGTAGCTGACCGTGCGCTTGTTGTCGAGCAGCGCCTTCACGATCTCGCGCGAACGCGCGGGCGCGAAACGCCAGTCGGTCGAGAAGCTCGCGATCAGGAATTTCGCCTGCGTGCGCGCGAGCGCGGCCGTCAGGTTGCCGTCGAACGCCTTCGCCGGATCGAAATAGTCGAGCGCGCGCGTGATCAGCAGGTAGGTGTTCGCGTCGAAGTAGTCGGCGAACTTGTCGCCCTGGTAGCGCAGGTACGACTCGACCTCGAACTCGACGTCGAAGCTGAAGTTGTACGCGTCGAGCGCGCCGTCGGCGCGGCGCAGCGCGCGGCCGAATTTCTCGGCCATGTCGTCGTCGGAGAGATAGGTGATGTGGCCGATCATCCGCGCGACGCGCAGGCCGCGCTTCGGCTTCACGCCGTGCGCGTAGTAGTCGCCGCCGTGGAAGTCGGGATCGGACAGGATCGCCGAGCGCGCGACCTCGTTGAACGCGATGTTCTGCGCGGACAGCTTCGGCGTCGACGCGATGTCGATGCAGTGCGCGACGCGCTCCGGATACATCAGGCTCCACGCGAGCGCCTGCATCCCACCGAGGCTGCCGCCCATCACGGCGGCGAAGCGTTCGATGCCGAACACGTCGGCGACGCGCGCCTGCGCATGCACCCAGTCCTCGACGGTGACGACCGGAAAGCGCGCGCCGTACGGCTTGCCGGACGACGGATCGATGCTCATCGGGCCGGTCGAGCCGAAACACGAGCCGAGGTTGTTCACGCCGATCACGAAGAAGCGGTTGGTGTCGAGCGGCTTGCCGGGGCCGACCATGTTGTCCCACCAGCCGGTGCTGCGCGGATCGTCCGCGTAGACGCCGGCGACGTGATGCGACGCGTTGAGCGCGTGGCAGACGAGCACCGCGTTCGAGCGCGCGGCGTTGAGTTCGCCGTACGTCTCGACGACGAGCTGATAGTTGCCGAGCGCGCTGCCGCTTTGCAAGCGCAGCGGTTCGGCGAAGTGCATGGTCTGTGGAGCGACGATGCCGATCGATTCCATTCGTTCCGCCTTATGACTGGGCAGCTAAATGGTGTCGGCGATGCGCGGAGTCGGAGATGCGCGGCTGACGACCTCTTTAGCCGCATTTGTAGTGAACCGCCGGGACAAAGACAAATCAAGGCCCCGGCCGGTTCGCGCGCCCGCAATCGAGTCAGCAAATCGGCGCGCTTCCGACCTGCCGCCGAGGGGGGCGGCAAGTCGGCAAAGTATAGCGGAAATTGCGGAGGGCGGATTCGGGGGCGCTCGGGGAGGCGTCGGATCGGCCCCGCGGACGCGCAGGAGACCGCCGGCCCTTCCGCACGGAGCAGGAGGCGCCGGCCGTGCGGCGTCACCAGCGGTACTTCGCCGTCAGTTCGCCCTTGACTACCGTATAGTCGGACAGGTTCGCCTCCAGCCCCAAGCCGGCCGATATCGCGAAGCGCTTCGACAATTGACCCGTCGCACCGACCCGGAACGCCGCGCGATCGCGCGGCACGCTGAACGAGAACGCATTGCGGTCGAGTGTCAGCGACCGCGATCCGGGGCCGTGCCACCAGTTCGCCTCGATGAACGGCCGCAGCTCGCGCCCGGACGGCATCGCGGTTACGCCGTGCACGCGCACGCCAAGACGGGTCAGCACGTCGGTCGAGCCTTGCCCGTCGAGGCGGCCGCCCGGTGCATCGTGCGCCGCCGCGCGATAGTCCGACACGACGAGTTGCGCCTCGGGTTCGACAAAGAACCGCGTATCGCCGCGCTCGTAGAAGCGGATCGAATAGCCGGTTTCGACCGATCCCGTCACGGTGCGCGAGCGGTACGAGTCGCCGGCGAGGCTGCCGCCGACGCTGTTCGCGTACGCACCGTACATGAACCACGCATCGACGTAGGGCCCGGACAGGATGTCGCGATTGCCGTACCAGGTGCCGTACAGCCCGACGTTGTAACCCGCGACGCTGCCGCGCGCGGTGGCATCCGCCATGCGCTGTTGGACCGCGTTCCATAGCGGGCGGGTCGACCAGCTCGTCTGGCTGCCGTACATGCCCATTGCGCCGACCCGGAAGCGGCCGCCGCGCCCGTCGTCGAAACGGAACAGGTCGGCGCCCGCGTGGATCAGGCGGCCGTTGCCCGACACGCTGCGGTTGCCGCCTGACATCGACGTGAACTGGCCTTCGGCGCGCAGCCAGACGGCGCCGTCGAGCGAAGGCGTCGCGCCGGGAGCCTCGCGCAGCGAACGGTCCTCGCGCTGATGCAGCGTATGGATCGCCATTGTCGCGGCCGCATCGGCGTTGGCCAGGTACGCATCGGGTTCGGGCGCGGCAGCGCGCGGCGGGACCGGTGGGACGGTTTCCGGACTGACGGGCGGGTCGGGATCGGTGGGGCCGGGCGCGGGTGCCGGCGGCGCGGGTTTGGCGGCCGAGACGAGGTACCAGTTCTCCTCGTGGCCGCCGGTGCCGCCGCGCTTGAGCATGTAGTCGTAACCGCCCGCCGACAGCGTGCCGAAGCCGTTCCGGTAGCCGTCCGATGCGGCGTCGAGCGCGAATGCCGACGCGTCGGTCGTCCCGCCGTGACGCGTCTCGACGATCGGGATGCCGAGTGTCGTCTGCGCGCCGTTGCCGCCCGTGCGCTTCACGACGATTTCCGTGTTGCCCGACGCATGACCGCCGTCGATCACGAGCCGGTCGGTGGGCGACGCGTCGTCCTGCAGCATCGTATGGATGACGAGCCGGCCATTGCGGGCCGCGTAGTCGCCGTTGACGACGAGTGTGCGCGGCGCGGGCGGTGTGCCGGTGTCCGGCGCGGCGAATGCGATCGTCGAGTCGTTCAATGCGATGGAGCCGGCCGACGAATCGGCGGTGACGGTCCAGCGGCTGCCCGTGTCGAGCGACAGCGTGCGCACCGCGTCCGTTGCGCCGGTCCAGACGGACGCGCCGGACAGCGCGACATCGGTCACGGCGGATGTCGGGCTGCCGTCGTCGGTCGGCTGGTTCACGATGTCACCCGCCGCTTGCGCGCCGGTGTCGAGCGTCAGGCGCACGGGCGCGCCTGATTGGGCACGGACCGACAGCAGCGTGCCGGTGCCGCTGGCGGCGCGGGTGCCGTTGTGCAGCGTGATGTCGGCGTCGGACGCGTCGATGGCCGCATGCCGTTCGCTGAAGAGCGAACCGCCGTCCGCCGTCAGCCTGCCGCCGTGGACGCTCGCGGCAGGCGCGGCGTCGCCGGTCGCGCGGGCGTCGGTGCGCAGCAGGTCGATGCTGCCGCCGGCGCTTGCATAGAGCGCTGCGGCCTCGTTGCCGCGCGTCTCGACGGTTGCGTCGACGAGCGACACAACCGACCCCGCGCCGGCGGACATTGCACCGCGCGCGCGCTCGCCGGTCGTGACGATGCCGCCGCGTGTCATCGTGACCCGGCCGCCGAGCCGGGCCAGTACGCCGATCGAACGTGCGCCGGTGGTGGCCACCTGCGTTTCGATCGCGTCGATGGTCGGTATGTCGGTGTATTCCTTCGACGCATACAGCCCGTGTGCGCTGCGGCCGTGCGTGACGACTTGCGTGCGTGCGAGCTCGACGCGCCCTTCGCGGGCGTCCACGCCGAGAGCGTAATCGCCACCGGTTTCGAGGCGGCTGTCGGCGAACGAGACAGCCGATGCGCCGGGCAGGTACAGCGCCGACGCGTAGTCGCCATCCGTCCGGATATCCGAGCGATTCAACGTCGCACGGACGCCCTCGTAGCTGATGGCCATGCCATAGGCAAACAGGCCGCTGGTGCGAATCAGCGTGTCGGCGATGTCGATGACGCCGCCCGGCACGTAGTTCACCGAAATACCATACGCTTCCTTGCCGCGCGTGACGATGACGCTGTCGGCGATGCGGAGCCGGCCGCCGGCGCTGTCGACGGACGCGCCGTGCGCATAGTCGCCGTCGGTATCGATCGAGATGCGTTCTGCGGTCGCGCTGCCGCCGTATCGGAGGTCGATGCCGGCACTGGAGTCGCCGCGGGTGCGGATTTCCGTATCGCTCAGCCTGACGCTCGAGCCGGTGCCTAGCGCAGTCGCGCCCGCCGCGAGATTGGCGGTGGTGAACACGCGCGTCTTGCCGGTCGTCACCAGCGTGCCGCCATTGACGGCGGAAAGCACGGCCTCGCCCAATCGCGTCGTCGAATATTCGCCCGGCGCGATTTCAAGCACGACACCGTCCGCCTGTTGCGGCCCGCCGTTGGTCACTTGCGCGGCCGACGGCCATGGCACTGCCGCCCCCGCAAGCAATGCCGAATGGGCGAAGCGTCGGGCTGCCCTCATCCGGGAATGTCGAAATCTGCGATTCACCATCTCACCTGAGTTTGTCTGTAACGAGACAAATTTAACTCGTGAGGCAGCTGCATGATATTGGACAAGTTCGAATTGGCGTGGCGTATTTGCCGCCTGCAGAGGGAGGCGGCAAGGTGCGAATCGACACCGCCCCTTGACGGGACGACCGCACCATCCGTCGTCGAATGCGCGCAACCGGCAGGCGTTGCCGGATGCGAGTCGACGGTACGCTACTGCAGAATCAGCCGCAGATGCGCGTCGGCTTGCTCGCCGGGCGGCTTCTGGAACCCGCCTTTTGCGAAGCGGTGCCACCGGCCGATCACGTAGCTGACGAGCAGGCTCGCCCGCGCGGCCGGGTCGTAGTCGGCCGGCAGTGCGAACGACGCCGCGCCGTCCGGCGGCGCATTCGCCTCTGTGCGCGCGACCCGCAGGCACTGCTTGACCGTCGCCTCGATGCGATCGAGCAACTGGTTCACGCGCTCGGTGAGCCGTTCGTCCTCGCCGACCAGCGCCTCACCCGTCAGCACGCGCGTCATCCCCGGATTCTTCGCAGCGAAATTGAGCATCGTCAGCGCGATCGTGCGGGCCTGCTGCACGCCGTTCGGCTCCTTCGCGACGATCTGGTTGACGAGGCCGAACAGCGACTGCTCGATGAACTCGATCAGTCCTTCGTACATCTTCGCCTTGCTCGGGAAATGGCGGTACAGCGCGGCTTCCGACACGTCGAGTCGGGCCGCCAGCGCGGCCGTCGTGATCTTTTCGCGCTTCGGCGCCTCGAGCATCGTCGCGAGCGTCTGCAGGATGTGCACGCGGCGCTCGCCCGGCTTCGGGCGAGTACGGGTGCGGGTGGGTGATGCCTGGTCGTCCGTTACGGCTTGGTCCTGCGGGTGAGTCGGCTGCATTTCTGTCGCCCCGATCGAGTGCCCAGTCGAAGCGATTTTAACGAACGAATCCGCTGGTCGACATAGTGCGGGCGGCCGGTACCCGGCAAATGGCCGGGAAGATGGCCGGTAATCCAGACCGTGCCGATGCCGAGACGCTTGTAGCGCTTCAGGTGGCCGCGCGTGTCCTCGACGAGGATCGCGTCGGTGATCCGCGCATGCGCAGCGCGCAGCGTCCGGCGCAGCATCATATGGTCGGGTTTCGCGCGCCACGTGCGGCGGTCGCGCATGTGCTCGATCGCGATCACACGCTCGAACAGCCGCTCGATGCGCAACTCGCGCAGCACCGCGCGCGCATAGTTCTCCGGCGCGTTGGTCAGCACGAACTTGCGGCCCGGCAGCGCGGCGAGCACGCGTGCGAGGCCGCGCTCGGCGCGCACCATCGCGGGGAGATCGGCGAACGTATGGACCGCGCGCAGGAAGTCGTGCGGATCGATCGGGTGATGGCGCGTGAGGCCGAGGAGCGCGGCGCCGTAGCGCTCCGTGTAGCCGGTGCGCAAGCGGTCGGCTTCGACGCGCTCGACGTTGAGCGTGTCGATGATGTATTGCGTCATCGCACGGTTGATCTCGGGAAAGATCGCATGCGATGCGTGGTGCAGCGTGTTGTCGAGATCGAACAGCCAGACGGGCGCGCCGGCGCGCGGCCGGCTGCGCGAGATGCGCCGGCGCCGCAGCGGGGCCGGCAGGTCGGGGCTGGGGGGCTTGCGGCGCGCGCTCAATGCGAGCGGATCATCGTGCCGAACGGCTGCTCGGTCAGGATTTCCAGCAGCACCGAGTGTTCGATCCGGCCGTCGACGATGTGCACCGACTTCACGCCGCTCTTCGCGGCGTCGAGCGCCGACGAGATCTTCGGCAGCATGCCGCCCGAAATCGTGCCGTCCTCGAACAGCGCGTCGATCTCGCGCGCGGACAAATCGGTCAGCAGGTTGCCGTCCTTGTCCATCACGCCCGGGATGTTGGTCATCATCAGCAGCTTCTCGGCGTTCAGCACCGTGGCAAGCTTGCCCGCGACGAGGTCCGCGTTGATGTTGTACGACAGGCCGTCTTCGCCGAAGCCGATCGGCGAGATCACCGGGATGAACGCGTCGTCCTGCAGCGCCTTCACGACCGCCGGGTTGATCGCCTCGACTTCGCCGACCTGGCCGATGTCGATGTACTGGCCCGGGTTGTCGCGGTCCGGCATCAGCAGCTTGCGCGCGTGGATCAGGCCGCCGTCCTTGCCCGTCAGGCCCACCGCGTGGCCGCCGAAGTGGTTGATCAGCGTCACGATGTCCTGCTGCACTTCGCCGCCCAGCACCCATTCGACGACTTCCATCGTCTCTTCGTCGGTGACGCGCATGCCCTGGATGAAGGTGCCGGCCTTGCCGATCTTCTTCAGCGCCTGGTCGATCTGCGGACCGCCGCCGTGGACGATCACCGGGTTGATGCCGACCAGTTTCAGCAGGATCACGTCGCGCGCGAAGCCTTGCTTGAGCCGTTCTTCCGTCATCGCGTTGCCGCCGTATTTGATGACCACGGTCTTGCCGTGGTAGCGGCGGATGTACGGCAGCGCCTCGGCGAGGATTTCTGCTTTCAGAGTAGGGGCGATCTGCGAGAGGTCGATGGGCTCGGACATGGCGGCGGCTCTGGCTGGGAACGGTTGAAACAGGGCGAATTGTACAGGAGTGGCGCAGCGCAGCATCGGGTTTTTGGGCTGGCCGGACAGCGGTCGGCGCGGGTCGGACACCTTACGCGGCGGCCCGCCGGCTATGGCGCTGCGCGATGCGGGCGGCGGTGCGCGGGCTGCGGCGGCGGGTTGGTCCGCGCGCGTTCGCGACGAACCTCGGCCGGGCGACCGGCGTGCAAGATCCGTCCGCCGCGCTATGCTTGTCGCGTGGGGCGACTTCACGCCCGCTTCCGCGATTCCGTCATGACCGATTCCGCCGCCGCCGACCGTTCCGCCCCGCGCCGCGTGCGCTGCCCGCACTGCGGGCGCGGCTTCGACTGCGGTGCGCGCACGCAACCGTTCGAATGCTGGTGCGCGTCGATGCCGGTGCTGCCCGGCGGCACACAGCCGGTGGCCGGCGCGCGCTGCCGGTGCCCCGAGTGCCTGGCCGACGAAATCGCGCAGCGCATGGCCGGCACGGCCGGCTGACGGCGCTGGCCGTGCATGCGGTCCTCCCGTTTGCCCGCTCCGATCCGGCCCCGCTAGAGGCGCCGCTCGCTAAACGGGTAAACTGCCCGGATGCAACGAATTACCACCACCGGGCGCGTCAACCTCAGTCACCTGTTCTGGCTTCGCAATCTTGCGATCATTGGCCAGCTCGTGACGATCGGCGTCGTGCAGACCTATTTCGGCGTGCATCTGCCGTTGCCGGCGATGCTGATGGTCATCGCGCTCGAAATCGTTTTCAACGCGCTGACCTGGGTGCGCGTGCTGCGCGCGCGGCCCGAGACCAATTTCGAGCTGCTCGGCCAGCTGTGGGTCGACCTCGGTGCGCTGTCGGCGCTGCTGTTCCTGTCGGGCGGCACGACCAACCCGTTCGTGTCGCTGTACCTGCCGTCGCTCGCGATCGCGGCGGCCGTGCTGCCGTGGCACCTGATGATCTGGCTCGCGGCGTTCGCGGTTGCGTGCTACGCGGCGCTCGGCTTCGATTCGGTGCCGCTCAACATGGATAATCCCGCGAACCTGTTCGACTACTACCGCACCGGGATGTGGGCGAACTTCATGGTCAGCGTCGGGCTGATCGCGTGGTTCGTCGCGCGCATGTCGAATGCGCTGCGCCAGCGCGATGCGGCGCTCGGCGAAGCGCAGCAGCACCTGCTGCGCGACGAGCGGGCGGTCGCGCTCGGCGTGCAGGCGGCCACCGTCGCGCATGAGATGGGCACGCCGCTGTCGACGATCGCGATGCTCGCCGAGGAGCTGCGCGACGCGGCGCGTGCCGATCCGGGGCTGGCCCGCTACGAGGCCGACCTGAAGGTGCTCGAGGAACAGATGACGCTCTGCACGTCGGCGCTCGCGCGCCTGCGCAGCCGCGCGAGCGCGCCCGCGAGCCGCCAGCCGGTGGACGACTGGCTCGACACGTTCGTCGAGCACTGGCGCCTGCGGCATCCGCACGTGCAGTTCGAGCTGCTCGGCGCGCGTCCGGCGGGCGTCGCGCTCGACGACACGGTCGCGGCCGGCCAGATCCTGACGATCCTGCTCGACAACGCCGCGCGCGCGAGCCCGCAGCGCGTGACGCTGGCCGCGAAGGTCGAGCACGACCGCGCGGCCGACGAGATCGAATTCGAGGTATGCGACGACGGGCCCGGCATTCCGGCCGCGCTGCGCGAATCGCTCGGCGCGATGCCGGTCGACAGCACGCAGGGCGGGCACGGAGTCGGCCTGTATCTCGCGTTCAGTGCGGCCGCGCGGCTCGGCGGCGAGATCGAACTGTCCGATGTCGCGCCGCGCGCGGCGGGCGGCAACGGACGGGCCGGCGGTGCGGCGAATGGCCACGCCGCTGCCGCGTCGGCACAACGCACGACCGAACGAACGGCCGGCATGCCGGACAGCCGCCCGGCCGGAACAACCGCCGGGCGCGGCACGCGGGCCGTGCTGCGCCTGCCGGTCGTGCGCGTCGCGGCGCCGGCCGCCTCAACCAACACGTAGACGGAGAAACCACATGAGCGAGAACAATTTCCTGGTGATCGACGACAACGAGGTGTTCGCGGGCACGCTCGCGCGCGGCCTCGAGCGCCGCGGTTACGCGGTCCAGCAGGCGCACGACAAGGAGACGGCGCTCAGGCTCGCCGCGGGCGGCAAGTTCCAGTTCATCACCGTCGACCTGCATCTCGGCGAGGATTCGGGCCTGAGCCTGATCGCGCCGCTGTGCGACCTGCAGCCCGATGCGCGGATTCTGGTGCTGACCGGCTACGCGAGCATCGCGACCGCCGTGCAGGCCGTGAAGGAAGGCGCCGACAACTATCTCGCGAAGCCCGCGAACGTCGAGTCGATCCTGGCTGCTCTGCAGACCAACGCGACCGAAGTGCAGGCCGACGAGGCGCTCGAGAATCCGGTCGTGCTGTCGGTCGACCGGCTCGAATGGGAGCACATCCAGCGCGTGCTCGCGGAGAACAACAACAACATCTCGGCGACCGCGCGCGCGCTGAACATGCACCGCCGCACGCTGCAGCGCAAGCTCGCGAAGAAGCCGGTGCGGCAGTAAGGCGGGCGTGCGCGGATTCGCGCGGCAAGCCGTTTGCGCGAGGGAGCCGGCGTCGGGCCGCGCGCCGGCTGCCGCCGCCTCGGACGCGTGCGGTAGCGGTGGGCTGCGAGGATCACCGCGGGAGCGCACCGACGGCCGGGTGCGCGACACTTGCCGATTCGTGGCGTCAGTTTTCGCGTGGGTGCCGCGGAAGCACCCACAGCATTCTTCCCACCGCCTCGGCCTGGTTTCGTGAATGCGTTTTCTCGTAGATCGCGCGCAACTGGGTGCGGATGGTGGCGAGCGACACCCGGGCGCTCGCCGCGCATTCCTCGGGCGTTTTGCCACCGATCAACGCCTCCGCAACGGCGGCTTCGGCACTCGACAGGCCGAACGCCTGCCGCAGCTGTTGCGCGACGACGAGCGGCGCGGCGCTTCTCCGCCTGGCCGTCACGAGCATCGTCGCGCCGCCGAACGCGGCGTGGAGCGCCGGTCCGGTCAGCGCGGCAATGCCGAGAAAGATTTCGTGGGCGGCGTCCAGCGAGCCCGCCAGGGCGAGGCTCTCACCGTTGCGGGTTTTCGCGACGCGTGCCAGTGCGGCCTTCAGCGCATCGTTGTGCGGCGCGCTCGCGGCACTCAGGTGTCCATGCTCGAGCTTGAGGCAGGTCGTCGCGCGCAACATCGACTCCGCGGCCCGATTGACGAAGACGACGCGCGCATGCCGGTCCAGCGCGAACACGGCCAGCCCCAGCTCTTCCATCAGTTCGGCGCCGAGCGCGGCGTCGCGGTGCAGCACGGTCGCATCCTGCCAGAGGTTGATCGCGCGTTGCAGATGTCCGGCCATGCCCGACAGGGTCGCGCGTTCCTCGGGCGAGTAGGGTGGGCGGCCGCAAGCCCTCAGCAACCCGAGCAGGATGTCGTCGCCGCCCGGGCGCGCGAGGCGGACGCCCATCAGATAGCGAATGCCTGACGGAATCTGGTAGTCCTGGAAGAATTCGCTGCGCGCGACATCCTGCTCGGTGAGGTGATCCTGACAGCAGACGAATTGCCCGAGCGGTGCCTGCTCGACAAAGCTGCGGCGCGGATCGAGTGCGCCGTAATACTGGTCGTAGAGCGCCACGACACTTTCCAGTTCCGCGCGCGGCGAGTAGATCGAGAACTGCGGCGCATTGCGCGCGGAGTCCCAGCTGAACATGTGAAAAACGTTTGCACCGAGTGATTCGGATACCTGATGAAAGACTTCGAGAAAGCCGTCCGGGCGCAGCGCGGCCTCATAGAGGTCGCCGATGAGGTGGTCTCTTTGCATTGTTGTTCCCCCGCTTCCCTCGGTGTCGCGCGTGGCAATCGCGGCGCATCGGTCTTTTGTCTGATGATATTGCTTCGAACCCCGAATGTTTGGTCAGGCTATCACAGGTCCTTTGCGAACAAGGGCATGCGCGATCGCGATTTTCATCTACCTGGATGATGATCCGGAAAATCGGTTTTGCGAGAATCCCCGCCATTCAGCGTGCATGCGCGACGCGTATGTCACGCAATAACCAGAAGGTCCTCGGGGAAAAGCAATGAAACGCACACCTGTCGTACTCGGTATTGCCGCACTGGTCCTGACTGCTTGCGGGGGCGGCAGCGATTCGTCGTCCGGCGGTTCGCCGCCGCCGGCCGCGCAGACGGTCAGCGGCGTCGCGGCGGCGGGTGCCGCGATGCAGGGCGCGACCGTCACGCTCGTCGACGCGACGGGCAAGTCGGCCGACTGTCCGGCCGACGCGACCACGGGCGCGTTCCATTGCACGGTGACCGGCATGACCGCGCCCTTCGCGCTGTCGGCCGTCGGCAATGTCGCCGATTCGCAGGCGACGCTGATCTCGCTCAGCGCCACCGCGGGCACGCAGACGATCAACATCACGCCGCTCACGAATGCGATCGCCGCCACGATCGTCGGCGACAACCCCACGAAGTTGCTGGGCAACACCGGACTGCTGCAGAGCAAGGTGACGGCGAAGGCCGTCGCCGGCGCCGTGCAGGCCTACTCCGCCGCGCTGGCCGACGTGCTGGCCGCGACCGGCAACGCCGGCGTCGACCTGATCGCGGGCCCGCTGACCGCGGGCGCGCCGGGGCTCGACCGGCTGCTCGACCAGTTGAAGGTCAGCGTGCTTCCGGACGGCGGCGTGCAGATCAGCTCGGTGGCGGGCGCTTCGAGCGATACGCCCGCGCAGCTTCAGCTCGCGCCCGGCGTGGCGCCGCAAGCCGGCGACAAGGCCAGCCTGCCGGCTGTCGCGACCATCAACGGCGCGCCGGTGACGAGCCTGCCGAGCGCCAGCGATCTCGCCGCACTGCAGGCCGCGTTCAACAAATGCTTCGCCGGCACCACCGCCGCCGCGCGTCTCGGCGGCGGCGCGGCGGCCTGCAGCCAGCTCGTCGTCGACGACGTCGCTTCCGGCGCGTTGAACGCCGGCGTGCCTTCCACCTACCTCAACAACGGGATGTCGGCGCAACAGGAGTTCGGCACGGCGCCGGGCATCGTGGCCGACGATGCGATGAACAACGCGAGCTTCAGCCTGCCGGAAGTGATTCGCGTGACGGCAGGCGACACGATGTGGGTCAAGCTGTCGTGGACGCGAGCGGACGGCATTCGCGACGGCATGCAGCAGCACGTGCAACTGGCGGTGAAGGAAGGCGCACGCACAAGCGGCGACACTGGCTGGCGCGTGATCGGCAACCAGCGCGCGGTGCTGAGCAAGGTGAATGCGAACGCGCAGAAGTGGGACTGGCTGAATCCGGCCAATCCGTCGACCGGCACCAACGCGTTCGTCGACTCGCTGAACCTGCAGGTCGGAATCGTCGATGCTGCCGGCAAGGCAGTGGATTTCGCGATCGTCAAGGGTCCGGGCTTGCGCAACGGCGTGTTCCTCCAGCCGTCGAGCGGCACGTGCGACACGCTCAATATCCGCGCGCAGATCGCCGGCGGGCAGACGCCGGCCCAACTCGCCGCGCTCGCGAAGGGCAGCCAATGCCGCAACAACTATCGGCTGGCCGGCGTCGCGCAGGACCCGGCGAACCAGGGCGTGTTCACATGGCCCGGCGACGCGCCGCGTAACAACACGGCATGGTCGAAGCCGCAATTGAGCGCAGCGGAGCTGGCCGACATCAAGCCGTTCAGCGCCTATACGATCGACCTCTACCAGGACGGCAGCACGGCCGCGCCGGCAAGGAGCTATACGGTCCGACTGCGTACTCCGTCGCCGTTGCCCGACGCGCTGCGCCAGTATCAGTGGCACGACCCCGCGCAGTCGACGCGCGACATGCTGACGCCGGGCACGGCCAGCACGTTCGCGGGCGGCACGATCTTCCCGCTCGGCTGGACGTCGAAAGCGGGGCTGCCGTTCGTCAAGCGCGGCAACGTGCAGATTCGCGCGACGTCGGCGGGGCAAGCGTCGGCGGTCTTCGTCAACGGGTCAGCACGCGCCACGCCCGCGCAGCCGGGCACCGCGGTGACGCTCAACGTGCCGGGCGATCAGGGCGTGGCGTTTCCGTCGGTGGCCGGCTGGACGGGCAGTGCCGATTTTTCGTTCGCGAATCTGAGCTGGTCGGATCCGTTCGACATGCAGTTTACGGTGTCGGTCGAGTACGACCGCTGACGGGCCGGTGTCGGCGGGCCGCTGCGCCCGCCAAAAAAAACGGGCGGCTCCAGCGGAGCCGCCCGTTTTTCGTTGGATGCCGGGTGCCGCGTTACAGCACGTAGCGCGACAGATCCTCGTCCTGCGACACTTCGCCGAGCGCCCGGTCGACATACTTCGCGTCGATCGTCACGCGCTCGCCGGCGTGATTGCCGGCCGAGAACGACACTTCATCGAGCAGTTTCTCGATCACCGTGTACAGCCGGCGCGCGCCGATGTTCTCGGTCTTCTCGTTGACCGCATACGCGATCTCCGCGAGGCGGCGGATGCCGTCCTGGGCGAATTCGAGCTGCACGTCCTCGGTCGCGAGCAGCGCCTGATACTGCTTGACGAGGCTCGCGTCGGTCGCGTCGAGGATCGCCTCGAAGTCTTCCACCGACAGCGATTCGAGCTCGACGCGGATCGGGAAGCGGCCCTGCAGTTCCGGGATCAGGTCGCTCGGCTTCGCGAGGTGGAACGCGCCGCTCGCGATGAACAGGATGTGATCGGTCTTCACCATCCCGTACTTCGTGTTGATCGTCGTGCCTTCGACGAGCGGCAGCAGGTCGCGCTGCACGCCCTGGCGCGACACTTCGCCGCCGCTGCCTTCGTTGTTGCGCGACGTGATCTTGTCGATCTCGTCGAGGAACACGATGCCGTTCTGCTCGACGTTCTGCACGGCCTTCGTCTTCACTTCCTCGTCGTTGAGCATCTTCGCCGCTTCCTCGTCGGTCAGCAGCTTCAGCGCCTCCTTGATCTTCACCTTGCGGCGCTGCTTCTTGCCGCTGCCGAGGTTCGAGAACATCGAGCGGATCTGCTCGGTCATCTCTTCCATCCCCGGGGGCGCCATGATGTCCAGGCCGGCCGACGGCTGCTCCAGGTCGAGCTCGACTTCCTTGTCGTCGAGCTGGCCTTCGCGCAGGCGCTTGCGGAACGTCTGGCGCGTCGCGTTGTTGTCGTCGTTCGCGTGTTCGGCATTGCCGCCGAAACCCACCGCGCGCGGTTGCGGCAGCAGGATGTCGAGGATGCGGTCTTCCGCCTGGTCGGTCGCCTTGCTGCGCACCTTGCGCATTTCGGATTCGCGCGTCTGCTTGACCGAGGTCTCCATGAGGTCGCGCACGATGCTGTCGACGTCGCGGCCGACGTAGCCGACTTCGGTGAACTTGGTCGCTTCGATCTTGATGAACGGCGCATCGGCGAGCTTCGCGAGGCGGCGCGCGATTTCGGTCTTGCCGACGCCCGTCGGCCCGATCATCAGGATGTTCTTCGGCGTGATTTCCGTGCGCAGCGGATCGGCGACCTGCTGGCGGCGCCAGCGGTTGCGCAGCGCGACCGCGACGGCCTTTTTCGCCTTGTCCTGGCCGATGATGTGCTTGTCGAGTTCCGAGACGATCTCGGCAGGGGTCATGGTGCTCATGGTGCGGTCCTTACTCGATCGTTTCGATGATGCGGTTGTGGTTCGTGTAGATGCACATGTCACCGGCGATCCCGAGCGACTTCTCGACGATCTCGCGCGGCGACAGCTCGGTGTTCTCGACGAGCGCGCGGGCCGCGGCCTGCGCGTACGCGCCGCCCGAGCCGATCGCGCAGATGCCGCCTTCCGGGTCGAGCACGTCGCCGTTGCCGGTGATCACGAGCGTGGTGGTCGCATCGGCCGTGATCAGCATCGCCTCGAGGCGGCGCAGCATCCGGTCGGTGCGCCAGTCCTTCGCGAGCTCGACGGCCGCACGGGTCAGGTTGCCCTGGTGCTTCTCGAGCTTCGCCTCGAAGCGGTCGAGCAGCGAGAACGCATCGGCGGTGCCGCCCGCGAATCCGACCAGAACCTGGTTGTTGTAGATCCGCCGCACTTTCCGCGCGCCACCCTTCATGACGATGTTGCCGAGGGTTACCTGGCCGTCGCCGCCGAGCGCGACCTGGTCGCCGCGCCGGACCGAAACGATGGTCGTGCCGTGAAATTGCTCCATCTGCGTTCCTTGAGAAAAACGGGGAAGAGTCGGGCGGCGCGAGGCGCCGCCGCGTGAATCGCAGTGCGCCGGGGAGCGGCCCGGCGCGCGTCCGTTTCATTTTAGGGCGCGCGCCGGGATATCAAGAGGCGGAGGGGCAAATCGGCCGGGAACCGGTGCCGGAAAAACAAAAAGCGCGCGGCAGGCCGCGCGCTTTCGGGAAGCAGCGTGTCGGAGCGGAACGCCGCTCGATCAGTCGCCGAACAGCTTCTGGCGCAACTCGCGGCGCTCCTGCGCCTCGAGCGACAGCGTGGCCGTCGGACGCGCGAGGAGGCGCGGAATGCCGATCGGCTCGCCGGTTTCCTCGCACCAGCCGTAATCGCCGGAATCGATGCGGGCGAGCGACTGCTGAACCTTCTTGAGGAGCTTGCGTTCGCGATCGCGCGTGCGCAGCTCGAGCGCGTGCTCTTCCTCGATCGTCGCGCGATCGGCGGGATCAGGCACGATCACCGTCTCGCGGAGGTTCTCGGTCGTCTGGCCTGCATTCTTGAGGATGTCCGCCTGCAACTGTTCGAGCCGATTTTTGAAGAAGGCGAGCTGATCCTCATTCATGTAATCCTTGTCGCTCATCTTCAGGATTTCGGCTTCGGTCAAGAGTTTCTTCGTCATCTGCTTGCTTCTTCAATGTGCGGCAAATCGACAGATATTGCCTGCACTTTGGGATTACCCGCAACCGCGTTTGCATTCATTTGCGATTTGCCGCCGCGGGGCCGAAAGCCTCTGGAAAACCGGTTCTCAAATACCAGGATAGGCCTGGCGCGGATTTGCGCGCGCGGCGAACCGGTGTGCTGCGCGGCAGATCGCATCGGCCGCGGCCGGGTGGCGGATTGGCGATCCGGCGCGGTTGCGATGCCCGGAAAACTGGTTCAGCAAGAACCGGGCCTGTTTGTTGCCGTACTCCAGCGGGCACGTATTGTAACTGAATCGCAAGCGGGCGCCGTATCGGGTCGATCCCCGTCGGCTGCGCCAATATCTAGAAAATATAACGCGCAAATCGCGAAAAAGCGATGACGGCGAAACCCTGCCTGCACGCCGCCCCCGGGACCGCCGCGAAAGCGGCGGCGCGGACGGGGCGCAAAGGGGCGCAAACGGCGCCCGCGCGCGTCAGGCGAGGCAGGCGTCGAGGCCGTCGGTGATCAGGTCCTGCGGCAGGTCGACGCCGATGAACACCATCTTGTTGGTCTTCTTCTCGGCCGGCAGCCACTTCGCGGCGAGGTCGCTGCCCATCATCTGGTGCACGCCCTGGAACACGACCTTGCGGTCGACGCCCTTCATGAACAGCACGCCCTTGTAGCGCAGCATCCGCTCGCCGTAGATCTGCAGGATGCCGCCGAGGAAGTCTTCCAGCTTGTTCGGGTCGAACGGGCGATCGTTGCGGTACACGAACGACTTGATCTTGTCGTCGTGGTGCGCGTGGTGGTGGTGGTGGCCGTGGTCGTGATCGTGCGCGCATTGGCCGTGATCGTGGTCGCAATCGGCGTGATCGTGATCATGGCCGTGATCGTGGTGATGGTGCGCGTGATCGTCTTCGGCGAGGAAGTCGGGGTCGATCTCGAGCTTCGCGTTCAGGTTGAAGCCGCGCAGGTCGAAGATTTCCTTGATGTCGGCTTCGCCGAAGTTCACGACCTTGATCGTCGCCTTCGGGTTCATGTGCATCAGGCGGTGCTTGAGGCCGGCGACGGCCTGGTCGTCGACGAGATCCGACTTCGTGATGAACAGGCGGTCGGCGAAACCGACCTGGCGCTGCACGACTTCGTGTTCGTCGAGCTGCGCGTTCGCGTGCTTCGCGTCGACGAGCGTGATGACCGCGTCGAGCAGGAAGTCGTCGGCGATTTCGCTGTCGATGAAGAAGGTTTGCGCGACGGGGCCCGGGTTCGCGAGGCCGGTCGTCTCGATCACGATGCGGTCGAAGTCGAGCTTGCCTTCGCGCTTCTTCGCAGCCAGATCGCCGAGTGCGCGTGCGAGGTCGCCGCGGATCGTGCAGCAGATGCAGCCGTTGCTCATCTGGATGATCTGCTCGTTCGAATCCTGCACGAGGATTTCGTTGTCGATGTTCTCTTCGCCGAACTCGTTCTCGATCACGGCGATCTTCATGCCGTGCTGTTCGTTCAGGATGCGCTTGAGCAGCGTCGTCTTGCCGCTGCCGAGAAAGCCGGTAAGGATGGTGACGGGAGTGGCCATGTCGGTCGCCTGTGGTTCGTGAATCGGGGTCAAAACCAGGATGTGCGTCGCGCCCTCGCGTGACGAGCCGGGGCGCACAAACATCCATTGAAACATACCTGTCAAGCCCCCGCCCGTCGTCCGGACGACAGGCGAAAGCGCTGGCCCGCCAGGCGGGGCCGGCGGACCAGGGTGTCCGCCAAGATCGGGGCGATCAGACGATTTGCAACAGCAGGCCCTTCAGATATTCGCCTTCCGGGAATGCGGCGAGCAGCGGGTGATCGACGCCCGCGCCGAGCCGCTTCAGGATGCGCGCGTCGACCTTCGCGTCGGCTGCCGCGCCCGCGACGATCTTCTGGAACAGGTCCATGTCGATCGCACCCGAGCACGAGTACGTGAACAGCAGGCCGCCCGGACGCAGCAGCTTGAAGCCGCTCAGGTTGATGTCCTTGTACGCGCGCGCCGCGCGATCGACGCTGTCGCGGGTCGGCGCGAACTTTGGCGGATCGAGCACGATCAGGTCGAAACGCTCGCCTTCGTCGACGAGACGGCGCAGCGTCTTGAATGCGTCGGCGTCGAGCCAGGTCGCGCGTTCGGCGTCGAAGCCGTTGGCGACGACGTTCTGCTGCGCGAGCGCGAGCGCATCGCCCGACGAGTCGATCGATACGACGCGTTTCGCACCGCCCTTGAGCGCCGCGAGCGAGAAGCCGCCCGTGTAGCAGAAGCAGTTCAGTACGTCGCGGTCGGCCGCGTACTGCGCGACGAGCGCGCGGTTGTCGCGCTGGTCGACGTAGAAGCCCGTCTTGTGGCCGTTCGGCACGTCGACGTGATAGCGCACGCCGTTTTCGTTCGCGATCAGCGTCGCGGGCGGCGCATCGCCGGCCAGCACACCGGTCGTCTGTTCAAGGCCTTCCTTGTCGCGGATCGACACGTCCGAGCGCTCGTACACGTTCGGGCAGCCCGTCGCGCCGGTGAGCGCCGCGACGATCGCGTCCTTCCACGCTTCGACGCCCGCGGCCATGAACTGGCAGACGAGCTGGCCGCGCGGCGCCGCGCCGGCTTCCGCGGTGTCAGCGACGTAGTAATCGACGATCAGCCCCGGCAGCCCGTCGGCCTCGCCGAACACGAGCCGCACCGCACCCGTGCCGGACACCATCGTCGTGCGGTGCGCGACCGCGCGCTGCACGCGGCGCTTGAAGAACGCGTGGTCGATCGGCTCGTTCTCGTCGAAGCTCCACACGCGCACGCGGATCTGCGACTGCGGGCTGTACGCGCCGCGCGCGAGGAAGCGGCCGTCGTGCGAGCGCACGATCACGGTTGCGCCGGGCGCGGGCTTGCCGTCGACGCGGTCGATCGCATTGGCGTAGATCCACGGATGGCGACGCAGCAGCGATTTTTCCTTGGACGGCTTGAGGGTGACGGTTTGCATGATGGGATCGAAATGGGCCGCGCGCGAAGCCGACCGTTGCCGGTCGCCGCGCGCGGCGGGTAACACGGGACGCGCGTCAGTCGCGCTTCTTCGCGCGCGGATGCGCGCTGTCGTAAATCTTCGCGAGATGCTGGAAGTCGAGCGACGTATAGACCTGCGTCGCGGAGACGCTCGCGTGGCCGAGCAATTCCTGCACCGCGCGCAGGTCGCCGCTCGACTGCAGCACGTGCGTCGCGAACGAGTGGCGCAGCACGTGCGGGTGGACGTTGGCGGGAATGCCGGCGGCGAGCGCCGCGCGCTTCACGCGCTCGCGCACGACGCCGGGCGACATCCGGTTGCCGCGCACGGACACGAACAGCGGATGCGGGTCGTGCTTCACGAACTCGCCGCGCACCGCGAGCCACGCATTCAGCGCATCGATCGCCTTGCGGCCGACCGGCACCTTGCGCTCCTTGTTGCCCTTGCCGCGCACGGTGACTTCGGCTTCGGCGAGATCGAGCCAGCCGGCCGAGCGGTAGCCGTCGGCCTGCGTGTACATGACGTCGAGCCCGATCAGCTCGGCCAGGCGCAGCCCGGACGAATAGAACAGTTCGAGGATCGCGTGATCGCGGATGCTCTCGGTCGTGCCGGAGAGCGGTGCGTCCATCAGCGCCGACGCGTCGTCGACCGACAGCGCCTTCGGCAAGGTTTTCGGGCGTTTCGGCGCGCGCACCGCGGCAACCGGGTTCGCGGGCATCTCGATGCGCTGCGCGAGCCAGCGGTAGAACGCGCGCCATGCCGAAAGGCGGTGCGAGATCGACCGCGCGGACAGCCCGCCCGCATGCGCACGGGAAACCGCGCCGCGCATGTCGGCAGCCGTCAGCGTGTCGAGCGGCCGGCCGGCCGCGAGCTTCTTCAGTTCGTCGAGTTCGTGCGTGTACGCGCGCAGCGTATGTTCCGACAGCTGCCTGACGTGCTTCAGGTTCGACAGGTAGGCGGCGACCGGATCGTCTGTCATCGCGTGCGGTCAGTGCGGCAGCAGGCGCGTGAGCGCCGCGCTCGCGAGCGTTGCGATCTGCGCGAGGAAGTCGGTGGCCATCCCGTCGTGGAAGCGGCGCGGATCGGGCGAGCCGAGTACCAGCAGGCCGAACGCGGGCGCGTCGGTGCCGGCGAGCGGCGCGCGCAGCGCGAGCAGTGCGACCGATGTGGCCGAGCCGTCGCCGGCGGGTGCGGCTTCAGCGCCTTCCGCCGCATTCGCGGCCGCGGCGGCAACTGCGGGCGCGAGCCACTGCGCGGCCTCGAAGCCCGTGTTCGCGCCGCAGTACGGCGTCGACAGGCCGTTCGTAAACAGGCGCACTTCCTCGCCGACCTGGCGCGCGAAGTCGGCCTGCGCGTAGGTGTCGGCGACGTCCCACACGCGCAGCGCGGTTTGCGGCACGTCGAACACGTCGGCGATGCCGTCGGCGATCGTGCGCGGCAGCGCGTACGGATCGCGTTCCGCGATCACGCGCGCGGTCCAGCGGCTGAACTTCGCGGACAGGCTGTCGTTCTCGTGGCCGTAGCGCACGAGCTCGGCGAGGCGGCGCTCGAGATGCTTGTTCTTGTCGCGCAGCATCTCCATCTGCCGCTCCTGCAGCGAGATCGCGGCCTTGCCGTGCGGGTTCGCGAGACGGATCGTCGCGAGCAGCTCGGCGTGCTGCGCGAAGAATTCGGGATTGGCGAGCAGGTAGTCGGCGACTTCGCGATCGTTCATGTGGCTGGCGCGTTCAGTTATCAAGGACGTTGCAGGGTCAGGCGTTCAGGTCGATCTCGCCTTCGAACACGGTCGAGGCGGGTCCGGCCATCATCAGCGCGGCGGCTTCGTCGCTCGCGCCGTCCCAGCCGATCGTCAGCGTGCCGCCGTGCGTGTGCACGGTCACGGGCGAATCGAGCAGGCCGCGCCGGATGCCGGCCGCGACCGCTGCGCACGCACCCGTGCCGCACGCGAGCGTCTCGCCCGCGCCGCGCTCGTACACGCGCAGCTTCACTTCATTGCGCGACACGATCTGCATGAAGCCGGCGTTCACGCGCTCGGGGAAGCGCGCGTGGCGCTCGATCAGCGGGCCCTCTTCCAGCACGGGATACGCTTCGGCATCGTCGACGACCTGCACCGCGTGCGGATTGCCCATCGACACCGTCGAGATCCAGCGCGTCGCGCCGCCGACGTCGAGCGGCCACAGCGTGTCGCGGCCTTCGGTGCGGCCGTCGAGGCCCGACGCAACGAACGGCACCTGCGCCGGCGCGAACACGGGCGCACCCATGTCGACGACGACTTCGCCGTTGTCCTGCAGCGTCAGCGTGATCAGGCCCTTCATGACCTGCACGCGCACGCTGCGCTTGTCGGTCAGGCCGCGGTCGCTGACGAACTTCACGAAGCAGCGTGCGCCGTTGCCGCAGTGTTCGACTTCACCGCCGTCGCAATTGAAGATCCGGTACTTGAAATCCGCGCCGTCGACGGTCGGCTTTTCGACGAGCAGCAACTGGTCGGCGCCGATGCCGAAGTGCCGGTTGGCGAGCGCGCGCACCTGCGCTTCGGTGAGCGGCGGCAACGCGCGCGAATAGCCGTCGAGCACGACGAAGTCGTTGCCCGCGCCGTGCATCTTGGTGAACGAGAGTTTCACTGGGTCCGGAATTCCATGGCGAACAAGGCGGCCAGCACGACGCGAACGGCCGGCGGCCATGCCGGGAGGCCTCGTTCGTCGTGCTGATCTCAACCGCAAATGATACATGCAGCCGACAGGGGCGTCCTGCGCGGGCGGGCGTTTCGCGTTGCCGGCCGACGCGGAATGGGCGGCATCGGCCGATCGGTCGACTGGTATTTTCAATCCGCCCATCCGGGCGAAGCGCTGCGCGATGACGTGCTGCCGGCGCTCGGCCTGACCGTCACCGAGGCCGCCGCGCAGCTCGGCGTGACACGCGCGGCGCTGTCACGGATCCTGCACGGCCACGCCGGTATCTCGCCGGAAATGGCGCTGCGTCTCGAAGCATGGCTGGGCGAAGACAATGGCGGGCGTGCCGATCTTTGGCTCGCGCAGCAGGTTGCGTTCGATCTCTGGCAGGCACGCGCGAAAGGCGCGCCGAAGGTGGCGAGGGCGCAGGCGCGCGCATGACGGCGCGCCCGCGGGTTTCGCCCGGCAGGGTCAGTACAGGCTCGGTTCGCCGGGCGGGCGCGTCTTGAAGCGCTTGTGGACCCAGTAGTACTGCTCGGGCATCAGCGGGATCTGTTCCTCGAGGAATTCGTTCATCCGCCGTGCGTCGAGATCGTCGTCGCCGGTAGGGTAGTTGGCCCACGGCTTGAAGACCTTCAGCCGGTAGCCCTTGTAGTTCGGCAACACCTCGCCGATAAAGGGCAGAACCTGCGCGTGGCCGGTCTTGGCGAACCGGCCGACCGCCGTCAGCGTGCAGGCGGGTATGCCGAAGAAGGGCACGAACGTCGAGTTGCGCAGCCCGTAGTCCATGTCGGCGCCCAGCATCACCGGCTTGCGGTCGCGCAGCCAGCGCAGCACGGTACGCGCGCTGTCCGCCCGGCTCGCCAGCTCCGCACCGAAGCGGCCGCGGCCGGCCTTGGCCGCGGCGTCGATTTCCGGGTTCTTCATCGGCGTGTAGAGCGAGCCGCACATGCGGCCGAGTGCGAGATTGATCGCCATCGAGCCGGCCTCGATGCCGACGAAATGGAAGCCGAGCAAGAGGGTCGGCGGCATGTCCGGATCGCTGAGGTCGACTTCGCTCTCGACGGTAAAAAGCTTGCGGTAGGCCTGTTCCGACGCGAACCACTGGTAGCTGCGCTCGACGTAGCTGCGGATCGCATGGCGAAAATGCTGGCCGGCCACTTCCTCGCGCCGTTCGTCGCTCCAGTCCGGGAAGCAGAGTTTCAGGTTGGTGTGTACGATGCGCTTTCGCCCGCTGGGGATCTGGTACAGCAGCCAGCCGAGACCGTCGCCGAGCCGCGCGGTCAGGCCGTACGGCAAAAGGGCGAGCAGCTTCAGGAAGCCGATGGCGAGATGCGTGCCGAGGCGGCCTAGCATGCGGAACCTCCGTAGGGCCGGATGGCTGGCGCGTTGCGAACAGGGTGGTAAGACAGCGGAAGAAACATCACGGGCGGCGCTCTGTGACAATTCAGGAAAGCCGCTATAATACGGGCTTCGCCGAGTTAACTGACAACTTGCGGGGCGAAGCCGGCTGGCGCGAAGCGCGCTGCCCGGTTCTGGTAATCCGCTAAAGCGTCGCCGCTTCAGGCCCAACGAAGCTGGCTACGTGAAACCAACCGTAACCACACAGGAGCCTGAAAAAGTGGCAAACGATTATTTCTTCACGTCCGAATCCGTCTCCGAAGGCCATCCGGACAAAGTCGCGGACCAAATCTCGGACGCGATTCTCGACGCCATCCTCGAGCAGGACAAATATTCCCGCGTCGCGGCGGAAACGCTGTGCAACACGGGTCTCGTCGTTCTGGCCGGTGAAATCACCACGACGGCCAACATCGATTACATCCAGATCGCGCGCGACACGATCAAGCGCATCGGCTACGACAACACCGA
The DNA here is from genome assembly GCF_001028665.1 of Burkholderia pyrrocinia. NCBI lineage: Bacteria > Pseudomonadati > Pseudomonadota > Betaproteobacteria > Burkholderiales > Burkholderiaceae > Burkholderia > Burkholderia pyrrocinia. Next base: position 1,171,278 of record NZ_CP011503.1, on the reverse strand, counting down.
CTACGGCATCGACTACAAGGGTTGCGCGGTGCTCGTCGCGTACGACAAGCAGTCGCCGGACATCGCCCAGGGCGTCGATCGTGCACACGACGACAACCTCGACCAGGGCGCGGGCGACCAGGGTCTGATGTTCGGTTATGCGTGCGACGAAACGCCGGAACTGATGCCGCTGCCGATCTACCTGTCGCACCGTCTCGTCGAACGCCAGGCCAGCCTGCGCCGCGACGGCCGCCTGCAATGGCTGCGCCCGGACGCGAAGTCGCAGGTGACGGTCCGCTACGTCGACGGCAAGCCCGATTCGATCGACACCGTCGTGCTGTCGACGCAGCACGCACCGGACATCGAGCTGCCCGCGCTGCGTGAAGCCGTGATCGAGGAAATCATCAAGCCGACGCTGCCGGCCGACCTGATCAAGGGCGACATCAAGTTCCTCGTGAACCCGACCGGCCGGTTCGTGATCGGCGGCCCGCAGGGCGACTGCGGCCTGACGGGCCGCAAGATCATCGTCGACACGTACGGCGGTGCCGCACCGCACGGCGGCGGCGCGTTCTCGGGCAAGGATCCGTCGAAGGTCGACCGTTCGGCTGCGTATGCAGGCCGCTACGTCGCGAAGAACATCGTCGCCGCCGGCCTCGCGTCGCGCGCGCTGATCCAGGTGTCGTACGCGATCGGCGTTGCCGAGCCGACCTCGGTGATGGTCAACACGTTCGGTACGGGCCGCGTGTCGGATGCGGTGATCACGAAGCTCGTGCGCGAGCATTTCGACCTGCGTCCGAAGGGCATCATCAAGATGCTCGACCTGCTGCGCCCGATCTACGAGAAGACCGCTGCCTACGGCCACTTCGGCCGCGAAGAGCCGGAATTCTCGTGGGAAGCGACCGACAAGGCGCTCGCACTGGCCGAAGCGGCCGGCGTGGAGCCGACGGCACGCGTCGCGTAAGCGTCGTTCGCCCGAAACGAAAAACCCCGGCCATGCCGGGGTTTTTTTATGGATTCCGATCGCCGGCGCAACGGCGGCGATCATGGCGGGCAGTGCCCGCAGGCGTTGCTTCAGCGCGCGCCGAACCCGAACCAGCCATTGCTGGCCGCGAGGCGGCGTGGCCGGTTGACCCGGCGTTGCGGGCCGAGCGCCCGACGCAGCGCAAGCGCGCGCAGCGACGACGGCTTTTGCAGCAGCGAGCGCAGGCCGGCACGGCGAGCGAACGCCTGCGTGCTCATCATCGAGAAAAACGCGTGGAACCACGCGCGGATGCCGTCGAGCCGGCCGTGCGCGGGCACGCGCTCGGCCAGCGCCTGCGTGCGTGCACGGTGATGGCGCAGCGGGCGGGCAGGAGCGGGCGGCACGATGCGTTTCGCAGTGCGGCTGAGACGGGAAGTCAGACGGAATGGCATGTGAACGATGCTTCGCTTGTATGGATGGCGCCCTTGAAGAGCGCACTGGTATGAACGGCCTCGGATGGCGCAACGGATCTTACCGAAACTCGTTGCGCGCCGCGCCCGCCAGAATTGACAGGCCGCGACAGGCTACAAGGGATTCATGACGGGCAAAAGTCGCGATAAACCCTTGTGCCGCAAGGCGTGTGCCGCATACCGCCTGTCGGTGAGGCCAGCGCCGCGCCGCACAGTTCCCTTGCGCCAGATCAAATCGGCGATTGGCATGCCCCTGCGCACGATAATGGCGCTGTTCGCGGCATCCGGCGCCGATTTACAATCGTCACATTCACACAAAAAACGTCTGGCATCCCATGTCGTCTCCATTGCAGTCGGAATCGATCCGCGCGCAAGTCGCGGAATTGCGCGAGCGCGGCTTCGTCGTCGCGCGTGGCCTTGTCGGCGAGCAACAGTGCGCGGCGCTCAAACGGATAGCGGAGCGCCAGTTGCAGGAGGCCGCCGAGCCGATCGAGTTCGAGGCGGACCTGCGCTACCCGGGCGCACCCGAGTCGAAGCATGCGCCGGGCGGGCACACGGTGCGGCGGCTGCTCGATGCGTACTCGCGCGATCCGGCGTTCGCCGAGCGTGCGATCGCACCCGAAATCGGCGCGTGGATGCGCGAGTATTTCGGCGAAGAGCCCGTGCTGTCGCGCACGCATCACAACTGCATGATGACCAAGCACCCCGCGTACGGCAGCCTGACGGGCTGGCATCGCGACTTCCGTTACTGGGCGTTCGAGCGTTCGGACATGGTGTCGGTTTGGCTCGCGCTGGGGCCGGAAACGAACGAGAACGGCGCGCTGTGGCTCGTGCCGGGTTCGCATACGGCCGAGTTCGGGCCTGAAGCGTTCGACGATGCGAAGTTCTTCCGCAGCGACCTGCCGGAGAACCGGAAGATGATCGACGCGGCAACGTGCCCGTCGCTGCAGGCGGGTGACGTCGTGTTCTTCCACAGCAACACGCTGCATTCGGCCGGGCAGAACCGTTCCGACCAGGTGAAGTTCTCGCTCGTGTATACGTACCACGGCGCGAGCAACCGGCCGGTGCCCGGCACGCGCTCGGCGGCGAAGCCGGAAGTGCAGTTCTAGCTGCGGATCGGGCGGCGCGGCGAGGCCGCGACGATCACGCGATGCGCGGCGCATCGCGGGCGAATGAAGCAACGGGCGGCCTGGCCGCCCGTTTCGTTTTGCGCGGCCCGAACGTGTGACGCGGGCCGTTCGCGCGTCGCGCGGCTGCGCGATCAGCGCTTGCCGCCCGGCATCGCGAGGCCGATCAGGCCGACGAACGACGCGACGGCGCCGCCGACGATCAGCAGGATCGTCTTCGTGGCGGGCGAGCCGGTGAAGAAGCGCGACACGTTGTCGTTGATCGAATGGAACGACTGTCCGCCGAAATACAGCAGCACGACGCCGCCGACCAGCAGCGCAACCGAGATGACCCGGGACATACCAACCTCGCTGAAACGGTGATTCGAGACGCCGCAGTGTAGGCGACGACCGCGGTCGCGTCCATCGCCGTGCGAGCATCGGCCGCCTTCGTTACCATAGCCGTCGTGCGTTTTCTTCGCCGCCGTCGTGCCCTGGGCGCGACCGGTGCGCGCCCCTCCCTCCGACGTCCTGACGGGAAATACTCATGGCCTACGAAGCAGCTTCCGAACGTTATGCGGACATGCAATACCGCACCTGCGGCAAATCCGGGCTCAAACTGCCCGCCCTGTCGCTCGGCCTGTGGCACAACTTCGGCGACTCGACGCCGATCTCGACGCAGCGCGAGATCCTGCGCACCGCGTTCGACCTCGGCATCAACCACTTCGATCTCGCGAACAACTACGGGCCGCCGTACGGCAGCGCGGAAACCAACTTCGGCCGGCTGCTGAAGGAGGATTTCCGGCCGTATCGCGACGAGTTGCTGATCTCGACGAAGGCCGGCTGGGACATGTGGCCGGGGCCGTACGGCAGCGGCGGCGGGTCGCGCAAGTACGTGCTCGCGAGCCTCGACCAGAGCCTGCAGCGGATGGGGCTCGACTACGTCGACATCTTCTATTCGCACCGCTTCGACGCGCATACGCCGCTCGAGGAAACGGCGGGCGCGCTCGCGTCGGCCGTGCAGCAGGGCAAGGCGCTCTACATCGGCATTTCGTCGTATTCGGCGGCGAAGACGCGCGAGATGGCCGGGTTGCTCGCGCAGTACAAGGTGCCGCTACTGATCCACCAGCCTTCGTACAACATGCTGAACCGCTGGATCGAGAGCGACCTGCTCGGCACGCTCGACGACGTCGGCGCGGGCAGCATCGCGTTCACGCCGCTCGCGCAGGGGCTGCTCACGTCGAAGTACCTGAACGGCGTGCCGGCCGACGCGCGCGTGAACAAGCCGGGCGGCGGCTCGCTGAAGCAGGATCACCTGAGCGCGGACAACCTCGAGCATGTGCGCAAGCTCAACGCGATCGCCGAACGGCGCGGGCAGAGCCTCGCGCAGATGGCGCTTGCGTGGGTGCTGCGCAGTGGCCGCGTGACGTCCGCGCTGATCGGCGCGAGCCGTGCGGAGCAGGTGCGTGAGAACGTCGGCGCGCTGAAGAACCTCGAATTCTCGGCGGAAGAACTCGCGGAGATCGATCGTTACGCGACGGAAGGCGGCATCAATCTGTGGGAAAAGCCGTCCACCGATCAGGCCATCTGACCGGCAGTCGATACGGCATGCGAAACATCGCGTGCCGGTATCCCCGGCTTGCAGGCAGCACATCGCATCGCTGCGGTGCAGCGATGCGCGTCAGGCATGAGGTGCGCGGCTAGAGCAGCGCAGGCAGACCTTCGACCAGCAATACCGCGACGCCGACGCCGAGGATGACGCCCAGCACGCGCAGCAGGTTGTGGCGGAATTCGGTTGCGCACGGCACCGCGCCGAGAAATAGCGCTCCGGCCAGCGCCATCGGAATCAACAGGATGAAGTCGCCGATCGTGAAATAGGTCGTCATGCGTGTCTCCCATGCCGGGTTTCTAGTCTTGGTCCGACCCGATTGCGGGCGGGGCGGTCAATTCGAGTATAGGTAACCGGCAGCGCTTTTCGCTATCCGAACCATTAAAAATCAGCGGAAAGCCCCGCGAATCGCGCATTTTTCACGCAAGTTCGACGAACGCCTTGCACGCATCTTTCCCGTCCCTTTCGGTTCTCGCGGAATTGTCGTATATGTCCGATGCAGGCCGCCGCACCCACGGGTGCGGCGGCCTGTCCGCTTACGCGCGGTTCGGTTGCGTGCCGGCGGCCGGCGCACGGAACACGAGCGCCAGCCCCGCGATGATCGCGCCCATGCCGGCGAGCGCGAGCGGCTCGGGCCGGTTGCCGAGCCACACGGCATCCATCAGCGTCGTGACGACGGGCACGAGGTAGAACAGGCTCGTTACGTTGACGAGATCGCCGCGCTGCATCAACCGATAGAACAGCAATTGCGCGATCACCGAGATCACGATGCCGAGCCACAGGAGCGGCACGACGAACGCCCAGCTCATATCGAGCGACACCGGCCGGAACGGCGCGATCGCCACGCACAGCGCGAGGCCGATCGCATTCTGCAGGGGCAGCACGTCGGCGGGCGCCGCGCGTACGCGCTTTTGCAGCAGCGAGCCGACGGTCAGCGCGACGAGTGCCGTGAGCGCGCACGCGATGCCCGCGACCGGCAGGCCGGCATCGCCCACGCCGCGGCATACGACGAGCGCGAGGCCGGCCAGCGACAGCGCGAGCCCCGCGGCGCGCACCGGCTGCCAGCGCCGCTCGACGATCGCGAGCGTGAGGATCGGCTGCACGCCGAGGATCGTCGCGAGCACGCCCGGCGCGATCCCGCGCTCGAGCGCGAGCAGGTAGAAGATCGAATAACCGCCCATCATCAGCAGGCCGGTCAGCGCGGCCATGCGCCGCTCGCCGCGCGGCGGCAGCCAGCGTTTGCGCACGAAGGCCAGCGCGAGCAGCACGAGCGACGCGAGCGCGAAACGCGCGGTGAGAAAGACGAACGCGGATGCGTGACGCAGACCGAGTTCAGCGAAGATCGCGCCGCTGCTCCACAGCAGCACGAAGAGCGACGTCGCTCCATGCGCGGCAAGCGCGCGTTTGAACGAAACCATGTGAATCCACCTGTCGAACGGATCGGAACGTTCCATCCGCGCGCGCAGCAAGGAGCCGTGCGTCACGACGCACGAACGGAAGCTGACGGGCGAATGGAAGACGAAACGGAAGCCGGCTGGTCAGCCGGCGCGTGCCGCCGGAGGGGGCGGCGCGGCGCCGACGAGCGGCGGTGCGACAGGAGGCGGGAGGACCGACGGATGCGCGCACGCCTGCGGCCGCGAGTCGAACTGCGGCCGGGATTTTGCGAGGGCGGACGTGAGCGGATGCATCGTGTCGGAATGCGGTTGAACGCGAATGAACGTCAAAGGTACTGCAAGGCCGGCATCCAGCGCAACAACTGTCGGCAGCCCGCATGACGAAAGACGTGTTGCGGTGATGCCGGGCGACGCGTGCGCGCCGGCGGCTGCACGGGCCGCGTACCAGACGAGGGCATCGCACGAGGCCGGCGGCGTGATTTCGGCATGCTCGGTCACGCGAAATCTCCCGGCGACTTGGCACCGGACAAACGATGTGCGCGTTGCGTCGATCACGTGCGTGCCGCGGTGCCGGGGGGATTCGGCGGGCGGTCACATTCGACAGGGTATGATGGGGGTATCCGCCCGTGCAAGCGCACGCGCGGCGCAGTGGTTGATTGGAGACATTCGACGAATTCGCGGCACTTCGCCTGCTTCTTCTTCTTTTCGCGCTTCGATAAACCGTGAACAATGGGATTACGCGCAGCGCTCCGTCGAGAGCGGCGCGGATCGCGCATTTGCCGGCTCGCCAGCGGGCCGGGTTTCAAGATTCAAGAGTGGGGAACCATCATGCATGTCGGGTCGATTGTCTGCACTACCCATATCGCGGTGCCGAAGGGCGCGCGCGGCATCGTCCAGCGCGTCCTGGGCGACATGGCCATGGTGACCTGGTACGCGGGCGTGCCGGGCGAGTCGAAAGAACTCAACACCGAGCCGTTCTTTCTCGAGGACCTGATCGACACCGGCGAATCCGTGCTGCCGGCCGGCGCGGCGCTTCACTGAGCGTGCAAGCCGCACCGGGCGCTCGTCTTTCGGCCCGGCTGGCGGCACAATGCGGGGCATGAACGAAGTCACTTCCGCTCCAGCTTCCCCCGCCGGGCCGCCGCCGTTCGCCGGCCTCACGCCCGAGTGCGTGCTCGACGCGCTCGACAGCGTGCTGATGCCGGCCGGCCTGCGCACCGACGGGCGCCTGCTCGCCCTCAACAGCTACGAAAACCGCGTCTACCAGGTCGGCATCGAAGACGGCCCGCCGGTCGTCGCGAAGTTCTACCGTCCGGCGCGCTGGTCGGACGACGCGATCCTCGAAGAGCACGCGTTCGTCACCGAACTCGCCGCGCGCGAGATTCCGGCGGTGCCTGCGCGCACTTTCGACGGCCGCACGCTGCACGCGTTCGACGGCTTTCGTTTCTCGGTCTTCGAGCGGCGCGGCGGCCGTGCACCCGATCTCGATCGCCGCGACACGCTCGAATGGCTCGGCCGCTTCATCGGCCGGATTCATGCGGTCGGCGCGACGCAGCCGTATGTCGCGCGTCCCGTGCTCGACATCAAGACGTTCGGCTACGAGCCGCGCGACTACCTGCTCGCGCACGATTTCATTCCGGATGACGTACGACCGGCGTACGAGACGGCGGTCACGCTCGCGCTCGAAGGGGTCGAGGCCGCGTTCGAACGCGCGGGCGAGATCCGCCTGCTGCGCACGCACGGCGACTGTCATCCGAGCAACGTGCTATGGACCGATGCCGGTCCGCATTTCGTCGACTTCGACGACAGCCGGATGGCGCCCGCGATCCAGGATCTGTGGCTGTTGTTGCCGGGCGATCGCGAAGGCGCGTCGCGCGCGCTGGCGGACCTGCTGGCCGGCTACGAGGATTTCTGCGAATTCGAGCCGCGCGAACTGCATCTCGTCGAAGCGCTGCGCACGCTGCGGCTGATCCACTACGCGGCGTGGCTCGCGCGGCGCTGGGACGATCCCGCGTTCCCGGCTGCGTTTCCGTGGTTCAACACGCATCGTTACTGGGAGGAGCGCGTGCTCGAACTGCGCGAGCAGATCGGCGCGATGCAGGAAGGGCCGCTCTGGCCCGTGTGACGGTGCGCGCGGCACCCGCGCCGCGCGACAGGCTTGCGCGGGCCGCGGCGCGATGCGCGCGGCCCGTTCCGATCAGAGCTTCAGCATCAGCTTGATCACCGCGGCGAAGCGCTTGCCGTACGGCGGCGCGATCAGGCCGCGCGTGTTCAGCCGCGCCTGCGTGAGCACGGGCTTCATCTTCGAAAACGTCACGAAGCCGTCGTAGCCGTGATACGCGCCCATGCCGCTCGCACCGACGCCGCCGAACGGCAGGCTGCCGCATGCGATGTGCATCAGCGCCTCGTTGACCGTCACGCCGCCCGAAATCGTTTCGCGCATCACGCGGTCGATCGTGCCGCCGTCCTCGTCGAACAGGTAGAGCGCGAGCGGACGCGGGCGCGCATTCACATACGCGATCGCCTCGTCGAGCCGCTCGTACGGCACGAGCGGCAGCAGCGGCCCGAAGATTTCCTCCTGCATCAGTTGCGACGCGGCCGGCACCTGCGTGACCGCGCACGGTACGAAGCGGCGCGACGCCGGATCGGACTGCGCATCGGACAGCGGATGCAGTTGCGCACCGGCCGCCTGCGCATCGCTCGCGAGTTGCTGCAGCCGCGCGTAATGGCGCGGCGACACGATCGTCGTGTAATCGCCGTTGGTCGACAGGTCGGGATACATCTTCGCGAACTTTGCTCGCGCCCGCTCGATGAACGCGGCTTCCATCCCGCGCGGCAGCAGCACGTAGTCGGGCGCGATGCAGGTCTGGCCCGCGTTCAGCGTCTTGCCCGCGACGATCGCGTCGACGGCTGCATCGAAGCGCGCATTCGGGCCGACGATCGCCGGCGACTTGCCGCCGAGTTCGAGCGTGACGGGCGTGAGGTTATCGGCGGCCGCGCGCATCACGTGGCGGCCGACTTGCGTCGAGCCGGTGAACAGCAAGTGATCGAACGGCAGCCCGCTGAACGCGGCGCCGACCTCCGCATCGCCGTTCACGACCGCGACGTGGTCGCGCGTGAAGGTCTTCGCGATCAGTTGCTCGAACAGCGCCGACGTGCGCGGCGTCAGTTCGGACATCTTGACGATCGCGCGGTTGCCGGCCGCAAGCGCGCAGATCAGCGGGCCGGCCGCGAGCAGCACCGGGTAGTTCCACGGCACGACGATGCCGACCACGCCGAGCGGCTGCGGAATCACCTTCGCGCGCGCCGGGCGCAGCCACTTGTTCATCGGCTTGCGGATCGGCTTCATCCAGCGCTTGCCGTGCTTGAGCGCGTCGTCGATCTCTTCCTTCGCCATCCAGATTTCCGACAGCAGCACTTCCTGCTTCGAGCGATGGCCGAAATCGGCGCTGATTGCTTCGGCGAGCGCGTCCGCGTGGTCGAGCAGCATCGCGCGCAGCGCACGCAGGTGCTGCACGCGCGTCTCCCAGGCCGGGTACGGTGCGCGCAGGTAGGCCGCGCGCTGGTCGCGCAGCAGCGACGTCAGCGCATCGGCCGACGGCAGTGCTTGCGGGGCCAGTTCGGGCAGGTCGTTCTTCATGTCGTCTCCTCCAGTTGGGCCTGGCTTGTCGGCCAGCCGTCACGCCGCACGCGAGCGCTCGGCGAGCGCGGCGACGCGGATCGGGGTGGTGCGCGTCGCGCGGCGCGGGGCCGGATGCGACGGGTGCTCGAAAACCGGTTGCAGCGTGCGGCGGGCGTCGCATCCGCGCGACGGTTTTCGCATGCGAACGTCGTGCCGCACGGCATGCACGCACGGCCTGATGCGGTGATGACCGGGCACGCGACGCTGCCGTGCGACCACCTGCCGGGGCACCGAGGCAGGGCGGCACGACACGCATCCCGATTCGTGCCGCGGCGCATCGTGTCGCTGCGGCGACCCGCCGTCCAAACGGTCGGCGACGACGCGTGCCGTTCGATTTCGATCGGCTGCGCGCATGACGCCGACCGTCCCCGCGCGGGCAGCCGTTTGAAATGAAATGCGGGCCGCGTGCGGTGCATCCGGACAACCCGGTCGACACCCGGCCTGCAGAACCTGGCGCTGCATCGTCGTCTCTCCCGTTTCGCGACGGATCGGCTTCTCGCGGCCGGCGCGTCGCGCGAAGCGAATCAATACATCTTAAATTTAGTTCACGCGGGCGTTTAGAGGAATCGCTCTTGAATCCGCGCGCCGCGCGCATGACGGCCATTCCTACAATGCCCGAACACTACGGTCTGTTTGCATAGGGAACGCATGTGCGCTCCCTATGCAAACAGAACCTATAAGAGGGGGCGCGGTCGCGCGGCGGTGCCGGGCGCCTTCCATGACACGACGGAGACGTGACATGCAATACGACTACATCATCGTCGGCGGCGGTTCGGGCGGTTCGAGCCTGGCAGGCCGTCTCGCCGATGCCTGCCCCGATGCGACGATCGCGCTGATCGAGGCCGGCCCGCATACGGAGCGCAACCTGCTCGTCAACATGCCGGTCGGCATCGCGGCGCTGGTGCCGTTCAAGCTCGGCACGAACTACGGCTACGAGACGGTGCCGCAGCCGGGCCTCGGCGGGCGGCGCGGCTACCAGCCGCGCGGGCGCGGGATGGGCGGCTCGAGCGCGATCAACGCGATGATCTATACGCGCGGCCACCCGGGCGACTACGACGAGTGGGCGCAGCTCGGCGCAACGGGCTGGGGCTGGCAGGACGTGCTGCCGTATTTCCGTCGCGCGGAAGGCAACGAGCGCGGCGCCGATGCGTGGCACGGCGCGGACGGCCCGCTGTCGGTGTCCGATCTGCGCTTTCGCAATCCGTTCTCCGAACGATTCATCCAGGCCGCGCATGCGGCCGGCTATCCGCTGAACGACGACTTCAACGGCGCGACGCAGGAAGGCGTCGGTTTCTACCAGGTCACGCACCGCGACGGCTCGCGCTGCAGCGTCGCGCGTGCTTACATCTATGGCCGCAACCGGCCGAACCTGCACGTGATCACCGACGCGACGGTGCTGCGCGTCGGCTTCGACGGCAAGCGCGCGGTCGGCGTCGCGGTGTCGCGCAACGGACGCGTCGAGACGCTCGGCGCGCGCGCGGAAGTGATCCTGTCGGCCGGCGCGTTCAATTCGCCGCAACTGCTGATGTGTTCGGGGATCGGCCCGGCGGAGCAATTGCGCCGGCACGGGATCGCAGTCGTGCAGGATGCGCCGGACGTCGGTACGAACCTGATCGACCACATCGACTTCATCATCAACACGCGCGTGAATTCGTCTGAACTGGTCGGCGTGTGCGTGCGCGGGATCGCGAAGATGACGCCCGCACTCGCGCGCTATTTCTCGAGCCGCACGGGGATGATGACGAGCAACGTCGCGGAGGCCGGCGGCTTCATCAAGAGCGATCCGTCGCTCGAGCGTCCCGACCTGCAACTGCATTTCTGCACGGCGCTCGTCGACGACCACAACCGCAAGATGCACTGGGGTTTCGGCTATTCGCTGCACGTGTGCGCGCTGCGGCCGTTCAGCCGCGGCACGGTGGCGCTCGCGAGCGGCGATGCGCGCGACGCGCCGCTGATCGATCCGCGTTTCTTCAGCGATCCGCGCGATCTCGACCTGCTCGTGCGCGGCACGCAGGCGATGCGTCGCATCCTGTCGCAGGCGCCGCTCGCGTCGCAGGGCGGGCGCGAGCTGTACACGCGGGCGGACCAGAGCGAAGCCGAGCTGCGCGCGACGATCGTCGCGCATGCCGACACGATCTATCACCCGGTCGGCACGTGCCGGATGGGCTCCGATGCGCGCGCGGTCGTCGATCCGCAACTGCGCGTGCGCGGCGTCGAAGGGTTGCGCGTGGTGGATGCGTCGGTGATGCCGACGCTGGTCGGCGGGAACACGAATGCGCCGTCGGTGATGATCGGCGAACGCGCGGCGGACTTCATCGTCGCGGCGCGCAAGGGCGGTGTGCCGAGCGGCCAGGCGGCTGCCGCGGTGCACGGCCGCTGAGCGGCGCGCGCACCCGGCGGCAATGCTCAGGCAAACGTATCGACGAGGCCGGCACGGCTTACGCTCGCGGCGGCCGGTGCGGATTGCGCAGCGTCGGTGGGTGCGTCGACGGCTGACGATCCGCCGTTCCCGCGCCGCGACGACTGGCCGCGGGCGAAGGTCTGTTGCGGGTTTTGCTGCGACGCGAAGCCGCCGTCGCTGACGGTCGCGCTGCCGAGCCCGAGCCCGCCGGCTTCCATCGCTTCGCGCAGCTTCGGCAGCGCGGCTTCGACCGCGTCGCGAACCTGCGCGTGCTGCGACACGAACAGCGCGTGCGCGTGGTTGTCCGCGACGCGCAGCACCACCTGCAGCGGCCCGAGATCGGGCGGGTTGAGCGTCAGCTCGGCGCTCTGCTGGTGCGCATTCGACAGGAATACGACCTTCTGGCTCAGCGCGTCCGTCCAGTCGGCGGTGCCGACGTGCGGGGCGAGCACGTGCGTGTTGGCGGCGGCGATCGCGCTCGCGGCGGGCGACAGCTGCAGGTTCGCCTGCGCTGCGGCCGCAGCCGTTGCACCGGCCGCGAGCGTCGCGCTGGCGGCCGGGTCTGTTGCTTCGGTGGTTGCCGCGAGCGCATGCTGCGCGCCGGACTGCGCGTTCGCGTCGGCCTGCAGCGCCTGCGCGGTGGCCTGCGTCGGCGTCTGCTGCGTGGCGAGCGCCCCTTTCGCGTCGGCGAGCGTGCGGTCGAACGTCGGCACTTTCGGCGTCAGCGGTGCGGCAGCGGCGGTCGACGCAGACGGTGCCGGTGCCGATGTTGAAGCCGAAGCCGTTGCGCCGGTCGCGGGCATCGCGATCGCGCCCGAGCCACCGGTCAGCTTGGCGAGCGCCGCTTGCAGCGCGTCGCGGCTAGACGCAGGCGTGGCCGGCTGGGCGGCCGCATCCTTGGCGGCGTGGTCCGCCAGAGTCGCCGTCGCGTCGGGCTGGCCGGACACGGCCGTCTTTTGCGCGGCAGCGGCAGCGGTAGTGGCAGTGGCACCGGCAGCGGCAGCGGCAGCGGCGGTAGCGGCATCGGTCGGCGTCGCGTTGTCCATGCGTGCCTGCAGTTGTGCCTGCACGGCGGCGGCGGCCGCGAGCGCGCCGGCGTCGGGGTTGATGGCGGCGTTCGTGTCGTCGGTCGACTGGTCGTCGTCCGTACCGGACGGCTTAGCGCCGGCGGCTGGCTTCGACGCGGCCTGCGTCGTCGACGCATCCGGTGTGGCGGAATTCGCCGCGTCGCGCCGCGTGACGACGCTTTGCTTCAGCGTCTGCGCGAACGGCACGGCGGTCGTGGCGGTTGCGGCGTCGTTGCCGGCGGCAGCGCCGGACGAACCCGAGCCGCGGGCGGCCTTGAGTGCGGCGCCGGCGGTGTCGATCAGCGCGCCGAGCAGGGGCAAGGGAGGCATGAGGTTCTCTCGTTCGAAGGCGGTGGTCGGTTACGACGAGCGGGCCGCGTCGGCACGCATGCGCAGGATTTTCGCGGCGTGTTCGTCGGAGTCGCGCTGTTCGCGCCGGGCGTCGCGCTGCGCTTCCTGCGCGACGCCGCGCGCCTGCAGGATTTCATACGAGCCGACGGTGCGTTTCTTCTGTTGCCAGTTCGGGCGCGCCTCGTCGATGCGGACTTCGGCCGCGGCCAGCACGTTGCGCTGCTGCGCGATCGCCGATTCGAGCGTGTCGATGAATGCCTGGAAATTGCGCCAGTTGCCGGCCGGCATCCCGTGCTGCGCGGATTGCGCGAAGCGCGCGTGGTATTCGTCGCGATAGCGCAGCAGCGCGTCGAGTTGCTCGGCGGCCGCGCTGCGGTCGCGCTGCGCGGTGCCGAGTTGCTTCGCGGCCGAGTCGAGGTCTTCCTGCGCGCGGTCGAGCAGCAGTTGAAGGGGAAAGCCGTGAGCCATCTGGATCAGCCTCCGTAAGCGTCGAACAGCGCATCGAGCCCGGCGAGGCTCGATGCGAACGGCGCGCATTCGCGAAAGCCCTGCTGCAGGAACGCCTCGATGCGCGGATAGAGCGCGATCGCACGGTCGAGCTGCGCGTCGCGTCCGGGTGCGTACGCGCCGACCGCGATCAGGTCGCGATTGCGCTGGTAGCGCGACAGCATCTGCTTGAACTGCCGCACGTGGTCGAGATGCGTTTCGTCGATCAGCGCGGTCATCGCGCGGCTGATCGACGCCTCGATATCGATCGCCGGATAGTGTCCGGCCTCGGCGAGCGTGCGCGACAGCACGATGTGGCCGTCGAGGATCGCGCGCGCCGAATCGGCGATCGGGTCCTGCTGGTCGTCGCCTTCGGTCAGCACCGTGTAGAACGCGGTGATCGAGCCGCCGCCTTCGGGTCCGTTGCCGGTGCGCTCGACGAGCGCGGGCAGCTTCGCGAACACCGACGGCGGATAGCCCTTCGTCGCGGGCGGCTCGCCGATCGCCAGCGCGATCTCGCGCTGCGCCATCGCGTAGCGCGTCAGCGAATCCATCAGCAGCAGCACGTGCTTGCCCTGGTCGCGGAAATACTCGGCGAGCGACGTCGCGTAGGCCGCGCCCTGCATCCGCAGCAGCGGCGACACGTCGGCCGGCGCCGCGACGACGACCGAGCGCGCGAGCCCGTCCTCGCCGAGGATTTGTTCGATGAATTCCTTCACTTCGCGGCCGCGTTCGCCGATCAGTCCGATCACGATCACTTCCGCGCTCGTGTAGCGTGCCATCGTGCCGAGCAGCACCGACTTGCCGACGCCGGAACCCGCGAACAGGCCCATCCGCTGCCCGCGGCCGACGGTGAGCAGCGCGTTGATCGCGCGCACGCCGACGTCGAGTACGTGGTGGATCGGTTCGCGTTCGAGCGGGTTGATCGACGGCGCCGACAGCGGCGCGTCGACCTTCGACGCGAGCGGGCCGAGGCCGTCGAGCGGGCGGCCCGACGCGTCGACGACGCGCCCGAGCATCTCCCAGCCGACCGGCAGCCGTTTCGCGCCCGCGAGCGGATCGGCGACGGGGGCGCTTTCGAGCGGCCACACGCGCGCACCGGGCAGCACGCCGGCGACGTCGGTGGTCGGCATCAGGAACAGGCGGTCGCCGGCGAAGCCGACGACTTCCGCTTCCGCGTGCGGCAGCGTGCTGCCGGGCGGCAATTCGATCGTGCATTCGGCGCCGACCGACAGGCGCAGCCCGATCGCCTCGAGCACGAGGCCCGCCGCGCGCGTGAGGCGTCCGCACGGCCGCAGCGGCAGCGCGCGGTGGCTGCGCGCGGCGAGCCCGTTCAGGTGCGTGCGCCAGTGCGCGAGATGCGGATTGTTCGGCGCGCGCGGCGCGGCGTCGTGTGCGGCCGCCGCCGCAGCGGTGGCGTGCGGCGTCGTGTCGTGTGCGGTGTCGTGCGCGGCAGCGGGGCCGAACGACGCGAGCGCGAGTTCGCGCTCGAGCGGCGTCATGCCGTCGTGCGCGAGCGATTCGGGCGACCGCGTCACCACGTGCTCACCTTGCCGATCGCGGCGGCGACGCGCTGCCAGCGCGTGGGCAGCGTCGCGTCGACTTCGCCGGTCGCGGCGTGCGCGCGGCAGCCGCCGCGCGCGATTGACGCATCGGTGCGCACGGTCCAGCCGAGCGTATCGAGATCGTCCTGCAGATAGGCTTCGACGAC
This sequence comes from Burkholderia pyrrocinia, assembly GCF_001028665.1. NCBI lineage: Bacteria > Pseudomonadati > Pseudomonadota > Betaproteobacteria > Burkholderiales > Burkholderiaceae > Burkholderia > Burkholderia pyrrocinia. Next base: position 1,156,061 of record NZ_CP011503.1, on the reverse strand, counting down.
GGGCAGGTCGGCCGGATTCACCGCGAGATGCGGCGCGCCGGACAGCGCGGGTTCGGCTGCGAGCACGTCGCGTACGGCGGCGACGAGCGCGGCCGGGTCGTGCTTCACGTGCTGGCGTACGACCTGCTGCGCGATATCGAGCGCGAGTTGCGCGATGTCGGATGCGAGATCGTGCTCGGCGGTCGATACGGCCTCGCGGAACGACGCGGCGAGCGCCGCAAGCTGCGCGGCCTGTTCGCGTACATCGGCCAGGCCGGCTTCGAACCCCTGTGCGCGGCCCTGCTCGAAACCGGCCTGGTAGCCGAGCGCCTGACCTTCGACGTGGCCGGCCGCATGGCCTTCGGCGTGCGCGGCGTCGCGCACGCGCTGCAGTTCCTCGGCGAGCGCGGCGGCGGCAGCGGCCGCGTCGTCGGGCGGCGGCGGGGGCGGCGGCGGGTCGAACGACGCCATCTCCCACCGCTGGTAGGCGGTGAGGGTGCCCGCGCGATCGCTCGCCGAATCAGACATATGCGTCTTCCGCCTTGCCGCCGATCACGATCTGGCCGCTCTCGGCGAGGTTGCGCACGATCTGCAGGATGCGGCGCTGCTGCGTCTCGACTTCGGACACGCGCACCGGGCCGCGCGCGTCGAGATCCTCGGCGAGCAGTTCGGCCGCGCGCTGCGACATGTTCGCGAGGAACTTCTGGCGCAGCGCGGGCGGCGCGCCCTTCAGCGCGATGATCAGCGTTTCCGACTCGACTTCCTTCAGCACCATCTGGATCGCGCGATCCTCGAGCTCGAGCAGGTTCTCGAACACGAACATCTGGTCGACGATCTTCTGCGCGAGATCGGCGTCGTACTGGCGCACGCTTTCGAGCACGCCTTCCTCATGCACGCTCGTCATGAAGTTCAGGATCTCGGCCGCGGTGCGGATGCCGCCCATCGGGCTGCGCTTCAGGTTGTCGCTGCCGGACAGCAGGCCGGTGAGCACGTCGTCGAGCTCGCGCAGCGCGGCCGGCTGGATGCCGTCGAGCGTCGCGATCCGCAGCAGCACGTCGTTGCGCAGCCGCTCGGTGAAGCACGACGCGATCTCGGACGCCTGGTCGCGGTCGAGGTGCACGAGGATCGTCGCGATGATCTGCGGATGCTCGTTCTTGATCAGTTCGGCCACGGCGCCCGAGTCCATCCACTTCAGGCCCTCGATGCCGCTCGTGTCGCTGCCCTGCAGGATGCGGTCGATCAGCACGCCGGCCTTGTCCTCGCCGAGCGCCTTGGTCAGCACCGAGCGGATGTATTCGCTCGAATCGAGCGACAGCGCGGTGTGCTCCTCGGCTTCCTTCACGAAGTCCTGCAGCACGCTCTCGACCTGCTCGCGCGTGACGTTCTTCAGCGCGGCCATCGCGGCGCCGATCTTCTGCACCTCGCGCGGCGCCAGGAACTTGAATACCTCAGCGGCCTCTTCCTCGCCGATCGACATCAGCAGGAGCGCGCTCTTGGTCAAGCCTTCAGCGTTCATCGGACACCCAGTTCTTCACGACGGTGGCGACGATCTTCGGATCCTGGCGGGCGATCGTGCGCGCGTAGTCGAGGTTGCGTTCGTAGCGGTTCTTCTCGGATTCGAAGCCGAGCAGCAGCGGATCGGGCTCGTCGTCGGCCTTGACCGGAGCGGGCAGGCCGTCGAGCGTGACGACGTCTTCCGGCGCCGCGAGCGCCGGCGCGACCGGCTCGGGCGGCGGGAACGCGCGGCGCATCGCCGGGCGCACGAACATGAAGTAGAGCGCCGCCGCGGCCGCCGCGATGCCGAGCCACTTCGCGGCTTCCTTCGCCATCGCGATCATGTCGGGCTGGCGCCACCACGGCAGGTCGGCGTACGGGTCGCTCACGGTCGAGAACGCGCTGTTCACGACGTTCACCGAGTCGCCGCGCTTCGCGTCGTAGCCCATCGCGTCCTTCACGAGCTGCTCGACCTGCGCGAGCTTCGCGGGCGGCAGCGGCTGCATCGTTACGTGGCCCTTCGCGTCCGCGACCGGCTGGTAGTTGACGACGACCGCGACCGACAGCCGCTTCACGCTGCCCATCGGCTGTTCGAGGTGGCGGATCGTCTTGTCGACTTCGTAGTTGGTCGTCTGGTCCTTGCGGTCGCTGACCGGCGTCGTCTGCGGCGCGTTCTGGCCGTTGCCGGCGACGACCGGCGCGGAGGCCGGCTGCGGCGGCGTGTTCGACAGCGCGCCCGGCACGCCCGACGCGCCGCCCTGCGCGAGTTCGGTCGCGCTGCTGGTCTGCTGGCTGCGGATCGCGGCCTGCTGCGGCACGCCGTTCGGGCCGTAGCTTTCCGAGGTCTGTTCGATCTTCGAGAAATCGAGGTCCGCGCTGACCTGCGAGCGTGCGTTGCCGGTGCCGAAGATCGGCGCGAGGATCGCGTCGATGCGCTTCTGCGTGTTGTGCTCGACCTGCTGCACGTACTTGAGCTGGCTCGCGTCGAGGCCGGACGCCGAAGCCGACTGGGTCAGCAGGTTGCCGTCCTGGTCGACGATCGTCACGTTCTTCGCGGGCATGTCGGGCACGCCGGACGACACCATCCGCGTGATTGCCTGGACCTGGCCCTCGTCGAGCACGCGGCCCGGGTAGAGGTCGACGAACACCGACGCGCTCGGCGCTTCCTTGTCGCGCACGAATACCGACGGCTTCGGGATCGCGAGATGCACGCGGGCGCTGCGCACCGCGTTGATCGATTCGATGGTGCGCTGCAGCTCGCCTTCGAGCGCGCGCTGGTAGTTGACCTGTTCGGCGAACTGGCTGATGCCGAATTTCTGGTTGTCCATCAACTCGAAACCGACCGAGCCGCCCTTCGGCAGCCCCATCGCGGCGAGCTTCAGGCGCGTTTCATGCACCTGGTTCGACGGCACGAGGATCGCGCCGCCGGCATCGGCGAACTTGTAGGGAACGTTTGCCTGCTGGAGCGCGGTAATGATCGCGCCGCCGTCGCGGTCCGACAGGTTGCTGTACAGCACGCGGTAGTCGGGCGTCCGGCTCCACAGCACGAGTGCGGTAATCGCGGCGATCGCGAACGCGACGGCGATCAGGAACGGCAGCTTCGGGTTGCCCTTCATCCGCGAGATGCCGGGAATGCGTTCCGCGAAGCCGCCGAGCCCGAAGTCCGCGCCGGCGACGCCCGCGCCCGGCAGCGCGGCGGCCGCGGCGGCGCCGGGCGCCGGGCTGGCGAGGCCCGCGCGGGCGTCGGGGTTGATCAGCGAGTTGGCCTGCGAATCCATGCGTCGAGTTTCTCCGGAGCGGGACGACTGAGCTCGCTCGGACGAGCGGGCGGACAATGACACGATGCGATTATCGTGATCCGGGCCGGACTCCGATCGACCGAAAAGAGCGGGGTTTCCCCCGTACTTTCTCGGCTTTGCCGCGCGGCGCGCTGCTATCCTTTTTCGCGATCCGGCATGGTGCGCGTGGTGCGGCGCCGGCGGAAACGCCCGGTGCGTCCGGGTCTCTTCTCTTATGTCTGGGGACAGCATGACTGCGAACGTCAGCGGAATCGGTTCGGTGTTGCAACAGATGCAGTCGATGGCCGCGCAGGCGTCGGGCGGCGTCGCGAGCCCGACGGCGGCGCTTGCCGGCTCGGGCGCGGCGACGGCCGGCACGTTCGCGAGCGCGATGAAGGCGTCGCTCGACAAGATCAGCGGCGACCAGCAGCACGCGCTCGGCCAGGCGCAGGCGTTCGAGGTCGGCGCGCCGAACGTGTCGCTGAACGACGTGATGGTCGACATGCAGAAAGCCAACATCGGCTTCCAGTTCGGGCTTCAGGTCCGCAACAAGCTAGTGAGCGCTTACAACGACATCATGCAGATGTCGGTGTGACAGGACGGCTATCCGGGCGACGGCGACCCAGGGCCGGCCAACCGGGCTTGCCAACCGGGCTTGCCAACCGGGGCCGGCGGGCCGGTTTCCCGCTCCCGCCGGCGGCCCCGCGCGCCTAAAGCTTTTCAAATCCCTTCCGATAACTCCGGAGAAGGCCGCGTCGTGCGATGCACGGCGGCGGCTCCCGTATAGCCAAGGCATCACAAGGAGAAGCGCATGTTTTCCCCAGGACACGCTGGAGCCAGTGCCTACGCGCGTGTCGGCGTCGAGACGGGGGTGATGGGCGCGTCCCCGCACCGGCTGATCGCGATGCTGTACCAGGGCGCGCGGCAGGCGATCGCACTGGCGCGCATGCACCTGCAGCAGGGCAACGTGTCCGCACGCGGCGAAGCGATCGGCAAGGCGATCCGGATCGTCGAGAGCGGCCTGCAGGCGTCGCTGAACCGCGACGCGGGCGGCGAGATCGCGGGCCGGCTCGACGCGCTGTATGCGTATATCGGCCGGCGCCTGCTGGAAGCGAACGCGCAGGCGAGCGACGCGATGCTGGTCGAGATCGACGGGCTGCTCGCCACGCTCGAGGAAGCATGGACGGGCATCGCCCCGGAAGTCGCGCGGATGGCCGCGCAACAGGCAGTGGAAGCAGCACGATGAATCTCAAGGCCGAATACTTCGCGCGTTACGAGGCGCTCGCCGCCGTGTCGGGCCGGATGCTGTGCGCCGCGCGCAGCGCCGACTGGAGCGCGTTGCCGGGGTTGCAGGCCGAATTCATGCAGCTCGTCGACGGGCTGAAGGAAGCCGATCCGGGCGTTGCGCTCGACGAATCGGATCTCGGCCGCAAGCTCGACCTGATTCGCCGCATCCTGGCCGACGACGCCGCGATCCGCGATCTCGCGAGCCCGGATGTCGCGCGGCTGTCCGCGCTGTTCGAGGCGCGGCGCTCGACCCAGGTATTGACCGATCTCTACCGCGCGCGCGGGTAGGGCCCGTTTTCCGGGGAGACGGGCGCGGGGCGCCCGTGCCCGTTGCCGCACGTGGCACGCGCGCTGTTCCCGTGGGCCGCACCGGCGTGCTGCTCCCGGATTCGCAACGATGTCGCTGAGGTGAGCAGGCTCCGATCATGACCGGTATCGACCCCGTTGCGGCCGCGCTGCTGGCGAGCCGCCTCGACAGCCTGCTGACCGGCACCGTATCGGCGCCCGCCGGCGGCGGCGCGACCGCGCAGGTCGGCACGCCGGGCGTCGGCGTGTCTTCCCCGCCTCCGGCCGGCAGCCAGCCCGCCGCGCCGCAAGCCTCCACGCAGACCGCGCTGTCCGACGTCGGGCGCGTGCTCGACGCGATCTCGCGCGCGGGCGGCGACGCGACGCCCGCGATCGCCGGGCGTGCGCCGCTGCTGGCCGATCCCGCCGTGCTGCTGACCGATCCGGCCGTGCCGGCGCGTGCGCCGGCCGCGTCCGATCCGGCGGCGTCTTCCGCGCCTTCTTCCGCTGCAGCTTCGTCCGCAGCGGCGGCGCGCGAAACGACCGCGCTGCCGCCGGTCACGGCGTTGCGCGCAGCGCTCGCGCAGGCCGTGAGCGAGAGCGGTCTCTTCTATGAATCCCATCTGGCGCAGTGGCTGGCCGGCCAGCGTCCGCTCGCGGCGCTGATGCGCGAGCCGCAGGCGCGCCTGACGGCTGCGCTCGCGCCGGCCGACCCGGATGCCGCGCAGCACGACTCGACCGACGTGCTCGACGAACTGCTCGCGCCGCGCACGCCGCTGCCGGCGACCACGCGGGCGACCGCGCAAGCGGGCCTGCCGGCCCAAGGCGGCGCACCCGCTCGCGACCCCGCGCAGACGTTGCCGGCGGCCGCCCGGCAGGGCGCGTCGTTGCCGCCCGACACCGCCGATCCGCTCGGCGCGCACGCCGACCCGCGCTGGACGCCCGCGCGTGCCGAGCTGGCCGCCGCGTCGTCCGATCCGCAGGCGCAGACGCTTGCTCCCGTGCACCCGGCCGCCGTGCCGCTCGTCAGGCAGCAGCTCGACGCGCTTGCGACCGACCAGTTTCGCTGGACCGGCGAGGCGTGGCCCGGCGCACGGCTCGACTGGACGATCGAACCCGACGATCCGGGCAGCCGCGCGCCGCGCGGCGGTGGCGATGACGCGGGCGACGGCATCGCATGGCGCACGCGCCTGACGCTGACGTTGCCGTCGCTCGGCACGGTCGACGCGGAGCTGGTGCTGAACGGCGCGCAACTCGTCGCGCGGCTGCGTGCGAACCAGACGGGCGCCGACCGCCTCACGCGGCACGAAGCCGCGCTGCGGCAGCGGCTCGAGGGATCGGGGCTGCGGGTGGGCGGACTGTCGATCCGCGCGGTCGACGACGGGCCGGACGGCTTCGACCTGTTTGCCGCGCAGGCCGCCGCCGCCGCGTATGCGCGCGGTGCGGCGGGTATGCCGGGCGCCGACGACGAGGTGCCGCAATGAGCATGACGTCCCGCAAGCGTGCGGCCGCGCTCGTCTACGACCCGAAAGGCGGCGATGCGGCGCCGCGCGTGGTCGCGAAGGGCTACGGCGTGCTCGCCGAGATGATCGTCGCGCGCGCGCACGATGCGGGGCTGTACGTGCATACGGCGCCGGAGATGGTGTCGCTGCTGATGCAGGTCGACCTCGACGACCGGATTCCACCGCAGCTCTACCAGGCCGTCGCGGATCTGCTCGCATGGCTGTACGCGCTCGATCGCACCGAGCCCGCGCCGGACGGCGCCGCGCCGCGTTTTCCGCTGCCGCCGCTGCGCTGAACGGCGCGCCGCCGCGCCGCTTCTTACGAAATGCTGTCCCGGTCTTGCGGGATTATTCGGCCGGCATTTGTCGTCCATTTGTCGATATTCCGGCGCAACGTGTCTGCATCGTCCGCGTTCCTTGGTTCGTCGAGCCCGCCGCTGCGTAGCCGGACCGATTGAGCCGGAATTCGATTTATGTAATGATATCCATTCTCATTTTCATGTTGCCGGGCGGCGCGCGATCTCTGCGCGCCGCCCGTTGTTTTGAACGAATGGAACCTTCCGCGTGAACGCGCCCGAAACGATCGACCCTCCCAAAACGGGTATGCCGCGCGCGGGCGTCACCGTGCTGCATCCGGCGGCCCGCCCGCTGACCGACGACGAACTGGCCGCGCGCCGCCAGCGCTCGCGCCGCGCGACCTTCATCAAGTGGCTGCGCAAGGTGCACGGTTGGGTCGGGCTGTGGGGGGCGGTGCTCGGGCTGCTGTTCGGCGTGACGGGCGTGCTGCTGAACCATCGCGCGCCGCCGCTGAAGATTCCGACCGGCGAGCCGCAGGTCGAGCAGATGCAGATCGCGCTGCCCGATCCGGTGCCGAAGACGCCCGCCGCGATGACGAAATGGCTGCAGCACGAACTGCACTTCGACGGCCGGCCCGGCCGCATCCGCAAGGATCCCGCGCAGGCCGTCGCATGGGGCGACCAGCGCGTGATGCAGCCCGAGCACTGGCAGTTCGGCCTGTTCGGCCCGCACCAGAACCTGCAGGCCGAATACTGGGTCGGCAACGGCTATGTGTCGGTGAAGCGCACGGACAACACGTTCCTGACGACGCTGAACAACCTGCATCGCGGCGTCGGGATGAACCTCGGCTGGGTGCTGCTGATGGATACGATCGCGGGCTCGCTGATCCTGCTGTCGCTGACGGGCGTGCTGCTGTGGACCGAGCTGAACAAGCGCCGCACGGTCGGCGTCGTGCTGGTGGTCGGTTCGGTTGCCGCGGCGCTTGCCGCCGGCCTGACCTGAGCGACGATCGCGCCGGCCTGACGCCGGCGCGAACCGATTCGTTCGCTTCCGGCGCGCATCCGGCGCGGCCGAGGCGGTTGGCCGGTGCGGCTCAGAGGCCGCAGGCCGCGCCGCTGTTCGCCGCGATTTCTCGCGCGGCCTTTGCGCCCTCGACCTGCAGGATCGTCGGCAGCGACACGTTATTCTTCGCGGCGGTGATCTCGGCCAGGATCGAGATCGCGATTTCCGGCGGCGTCCGGCTGCCGATGTAGATGCCGGCCGGCCCGTGCAGCCGGCCCAGTTCGGCTTCGTTCAGGTCGAACTCGCGCAGCCGCTCGCGCCGCGCCGCGTTGTTGCGCCGCGAGCCGAGCGCGCCGACGTAGAACGCGGGTGTCTTCAGCGCTTCCATCAGCGCGAGATCGTCGAGCTTCGGATCGTGCGTGAGCGCAATCACGGCCGAACGCGCATCGAGCTTCATGTCGAGCACCGTATCGTCGGGCATCGTGCGCACGACGCGCGTGCCCGGCACGTCCCACGCATCCGTGTATTCCTCGCGCGGATCGCACACCGTCACCTGGTAGTCGAGCCCGGCCGCGATCTGGCACAGATAGCGCGACAACTGGCCGGCGCCGATCACGAGCATCCGGTAGCGCGGCCCGTGGATCGTCACGAGCCGCTCGCCGTCGAACGCGAGTCCGTCGGCCGCCTGTGCGGGCGACAGCGACGCGCGGCCGGTCGCGAGCGTCATCGTGCGCGTGACGAGGCGGCCGGCCTCGACTTCCGCGCACAGCGCGGCAATTCCGCTGTCACGCGTGAGCGGCTCAAGCACGAGCTGGATCGTGCCGCCGCACGGCAGCCCGAAGCGGTGCGCTTCCTCGGCCGTCACGCCGTACTTGAGCGCTTCCGGGCGCGCATCGGCCGCGATCCCGCTCGCGTGCACGCGGGCGATCAGGTCGTCCTCGATGCAGCCGCCCGACACGGAGCCGACCACGAGCCCGTCCTCGCGCACCGCGAGCATCGCGCCTTCGGGGCGCGGCGACGAGCCCCACGTCTTCACGACCGTCACGAGCAGCACGCGGCGGCCTTCTTCGATCCAGCGCGCGCTGGATTTCAGTACATCGAGATCGACGCTTTCCATCATCTTTTTCCTGTTGCCGGACGGCCCGCCGGTCCGGGCCGTCGTTCGATGGCGGGATTATGAACCGCCCGGCGCGCGTGTGCAGGCAGCGTGCAATTCGTGCGGGCAAATCCGGACGATCAGGCAAGATTTCGCGACGATCGGACACGATCGCGCGGGGGAACGGCGCTGCGGCGCGTGGCCGGCGGCGGGTTCGGCAGGGGAAGGGGTGTGCCGCGCGAGGCCGGCAACGGCCCGGCGCGGCGTCGAACCGCTGCGCGCGGCGTGCGCGCGCAGCGGCGGAGGTCAGTGCGCGTCGTGGTGACCGTGCGCGAGCTTCGAGTGGTGGCGCGAGTACAGGAAGTAGATCACGAGGCCGATCACGAGCCAGATGCCGAACGCGGCCCACGTGACGGGCTGCAGGTTCAGCATCAGGAACAGGCACGACGCGACCGCGAGGATCGGCACCACGGGCACGCCCGGGCAGCGGAACGCGCGCGGCAGGTCCGGGTGCGTGCGGCGCAGCACGAGCACCGCGATCGACACCATCGAGAACGCGGCGAGCGTGCCGATGTTGATCAGTTCGGCGAGCACGTTGAGCGGCACGAGCGCGGCGATCAGGCCGAAGAACAGGCCGACGAGCCAGGTCGTCAGGAACGGCGTCGCGTAGCGCGGATGCACGCGCGACAGCGTCGCCGGCAGCAGGCCGTCGCGCGACATCGCGAAGACGATGCGGGTCTGGCCGTAGCTCATCACGAGGATCACGGTCAGCATGCCGAGCACGGCGCCGAGGTCGATGAAGCCCGCGACCCAGTTCTCGCCGGCGGCCTGCAGCGCGTACGAGATCGGGTGCGAGATGTTCGCGTACTGCGCCGACGGCACGATGCCGGTCGCGACCGCGGCGACCGTCACGTACAGCACCGCGCACACCGCGAGCGACGCGATGATGCCGATCGGCAGGTCGCGTTTCGGATTCTTCACTTCCTCGGCCGCCGACGACACCGCGTCGAAGCCGATGAACGCGAAGAACATCACGGCCGCCGCGCCGAACACGCCGTTCCAGCCGTGCGGCATGAACGGCTTCCAGTTCGCGGGCGTCACGTGGAACACGCCGACCGCGATCACGAGCAGCACGACCGACACCTTGATGAACACCATGATGTTGTTGATGCGGGTCGATTCGCGGATGCCGATCGACAGCAGCGTCGTGATCACGAGCATCACGAGGAACGCGGGCAGGTTGAACCACGTGACCACGCCGGGCACCGCGCCGGGCGCGGCCGTCAGCACGGTCGGCAGCGACAGCCCGAAGCCCTGCAGCAGCGACTGCAGGTAGCCCGACCAGCCGACCGACACGGCCGATGCCGCGAGGCCGTACTCGAGCATCAGGTCCCAGCCGATGATCCATGCGACCAGCTCGCCGAGCGTCGCATACGAATACGTGTAGATCGAGCCGGCGACGGGGATCGTCGACGCGAATTCCGCGTACGACAGCGCCGCGAGGCCGCATGCGATCGCGGCGATCACGAACGACAGCATCAGTGCGGGGCCGGCCTGCACGGCGCCGGTGCCGGTCAGCACGAAGATGCCGGTGCCGATGATCGCGCCGATGCCGAGGAAGGTGAGGTCGATCGCGCCGAGCGCTTTCTTGAGTCCGGCGGCGTGCGCGCCGGCGATCATGCGATCGACGTTTTTCTTGCGGAAGAGAGACATTGCGGATGAATGGCCAGCGCGCGCGAGCGCGGCGGCGCTGACTGAGTGAAAACCCGTAATTTTAGCCGATTTGGCGAACAAGACCCGCTGCGGCGCAGCGGCGTGCCGTGGAATCGTCCGGTAAAACAAGCGCTTGCGCGCGAAACGGGGAGCTGTTGAAGGCGACGCGGCGTGCCGCGTCGTTGGATCGGACGAATCCGATGTGTCGGGGGGATCGGACGAATCAGGCGCCGGCCGCGGGCGCCATGTCGACGAGCCGGTTGCTCATCACGTAGAACGTGAGTTCCGCGTTGTTCGACAGCCGCATCTTCTCGAGCAGCCGTGACCGGTACACGCTCACCGTCTTCACGGACAGCGACAGCGTGTTCGCGATGTCGGTGAGCCGCTTGCCCGATGCGAGCATGCAGAGCGTCTGGTATTCGCGGTCGGACAGCTTCTCGTGCGGCAGCGGCTCGTTCTCGAACGACACGTATTCGGCGAGCGCCTCGGCCATCGCGGGGCTCACGTACTTGCGGCCGGCCGCGACCTGCTGGATCGCGCCGATCATCTGCGCGGCGTTGACCGTCTTCGACAGGTAGCCGGCGGCGCCGGCCTTCAGCGCACGCACCGCGTACTGGTCCTCGCGGTACATCGAGAACATCAGCACCGGCGTGCGCGACAGCTTGCGCTTGAGGCGCTTGAGCACCTCGATGCCGTTCGTGTCCGGCAGCGAGATGTCGAGCAGGATCACGTCGAATTCCTGTTTGTCGACGGCAGCCATCGCGTCGCCGCCGGTCTCGGCCTCGGTCACGTCGCGCGCGATGCCGCGATCGATCAGCAACTGGCGGATCCCTTGCCGGACGATTGCGTGATCGTCCACGAGCAGGATGTTCAGGCTCATGCCGACCTCACGAAAGCGACGCGCGGCGTGCCGCGACGGGCACCGCGAGCAGCGAATCCCACGCGAAGCGCGCGGTGACGCGCGTGCCGTGGCCGGTTTCCGGCGTGGCCGTCTCGAAGCTGCCGCCGAACGCTTCGCAGCGGGCGCGCATGCCGGCGAGGCCGTAGCCGGTGCGGCGGCGTCGGGCGAAACCGGTCCCATCGTCGGAGACACTCAGCGACAGATGCGTGCCGTCGGTGACGATCCGCACGTCGACCGACGCCGCGCGTGCGTGTTTCGCGACGTTCGACAGCGCTTCCTGCGCGACGCGGAACACCGCGAGCGCGCTGGCGCCGGCGATCTGCGTCAGGCGCGCGTCGGCCGCGCACACGAAGCTGGTGCGCAGGCCCGTGCGCGTCGCATGACTGTCGACCCACGACGACAGCGCGCCGACCACGCCCGCGTCGAGCGCCGGCGTGTCGCGTTCGTCGATCAGCCGGCGATTCGCGTCGGTTGCGGCGTCGAGCGCCTGCTGGGCAAGCTCCAGCGCGCGCAGGCAGCCGTCCGGCGCATCGGCCGGCAGCCACGTTTGAACGTTTGCGAGCGCGAAACGCGCGGCGGTGAGTTCGGCGCCGAGCCCGTCGTGCAGCTCGCCGGCCAGATGGCGGCGGGCGGCTTCGTCGGCGGCAAGCAGTTGGGCGGACAGCGCCGCGATGCGCGCGGCGCAGGCATCGCGTGTCGGCGCGGCTTCGGCAATGGGCGGAGTAGCGGCGCAGCCATGCACGAGCTGCGGCGACGGGAACGGGGCGTGGGCGCCCGGGGGCGCGTTAAGCGACGTATCCATGACTCTCCCTGCTGTCAGAAAGCGGTTCAGACACCGGCTGGCTGCGTGGAACGGCTGCCGTTTCGATGACGGTCGCCGCCAGTGAATCGCCCCATGCCGAGGTAACAAAAGTTACGTTTTGTAACACTTGCATCCGACCCTTCACACGTATCCGAGCGGCAACCACGCGCGCCGAATAATATCTCAAAAATTCCGTAAAAGTCATGTCAGACGGACATTTAAGGGTAAATGTGAATAATCGGGATGAAGCTGTTGTAGGAAAAACACTGACACCCGAGCACCGGGCGATGACGTATCGAAATGTAACTATTTGAGATGAGATGGTCCCAGTTTGTTACGAATTCGCCAAGTGGGGACGAAAAAAAAACCGGAGCGAAAGCTCCGGTTTTTGATGCGGCGCAAATTCCGGGGACGGATCAGTCGACGAACGCGCGTTCGATCACGTAGTGGCCCGGCGCGCTGTTCTTGCCTTCGACGAGGCCAGCCTGCTTCAGCAGGTCGGTCGTGTCCTTCAGCATCGCGGTGCTGCCGCACAGCATCACGCGGTCGTGTTCCGGCGAGAACGGCGGAACGTCGAGATCCGTGAACAGCTTGCCCGTCGCGATCAGGTCGGTGATCCGGCCTTCGTTGTCGAACGCTTCGCGCGTGACCGTCGGGTAGTAGACGAGCTTTTCCTTGATGATGTCGCCCAGGTACTCGTGGCCCGGCAGGTCGTGCTTGATGTAGTCCATGTACGCGAGCTCGCCCTTCAGGCGGCACGTGTGCGTGAGGATCACCTTGTCGAAGCGGTCGTAGATGTCCGGATCGCGGATGATCGACATGAACGGCGCCAGGCCCGTGCCCGTCGACAGCATCCACAGCGTCTTGCCCGGCAGCAGGTTGTCGGCGACCAGCGTGCCCGTCGGCTTCTTGCCGATCAGCACGGTATCGCCCACCTTCAGGTGTTGCAGGCGCGACGTCAGCGGGCCGTTCTGCACCTTGATGCTGAAGAATTCGAGGTGCTCTTCGTAGTTCGGGCTGACGATCGAGTAGGCGCGCGCGAGCGGCTTGCCGTCGACCTCGAGGCCGACCATCGTGAATTCGCCGTTGTTGAAGCGCAGGCTCGCCTCACGGCTGCAGGTGAAGCTGAAAAGCGTGTCGGTCCAGTGGTGGACGGATTGGACGGTGGCGGTGTCGTATTTGCTCATGGCTTTGAAAACGGACGCGCGTAGCGAACGCGTGTAACGGGCCCAAAAATGGGCAAAAAAAACCGAGTGCGACGGCCCGATCGCGGATCGGCCGGCCGGCGCGTCGGACACGCGCCTTCTCGATGACAGACGATTGACGAACTCGTTATTTTACCCTGTTGGCGCTGATCGCGGGCTTGACCCCCGCGGTTGCGCGGATTTGGCGCAACGAATTATTTCAATCTGCTTTCATCGGTCGGCCGCGAGTTTCGCGCCGAGGCCGACGAGCGCGACGCCGCACAGCGCGTCGAGCGGGCGCCGCACGCGCCGGTAGCCGCGCTGCGCGCGCGGGCTCGCGAACAGGTACGCGACGCACGAATACCAGCCGGCCGACAGCACGCCGATCGTCACCAGCACCGCGCCGTTGAACCACAGCGGCACATGCGCGGGCAGCATCGCCGCGAATACGCTGGTCCAGAACGCGCACGATTTCGGGTTCGTCAGGCAGGTGAACAGGCCGCCGCGATAGGCGCGCAGGTAGTCGCGCGCGTGCGGCGCGGCCAGCGGCGCGCGTTCGTCCGGTGCGTCGGCCGGCGCCGCGTCGCGGCGCACGCCCGAGCGCAGCAGCTTGAAGCCGAAATACACGAGATAGACGGCGCCGCCGATCCGGATCGCCTCGTACAGCCATTCGACCTGGTGCAGCACGGCGGCGAGGCCGAGCATCGCGAGCGTTGCCCACGCGACCGACGCGGTGCCGACGCCGAGCGCCGACGCGGCGCCGAGGCTGCGCCGCCCCGCGAGCGACAGTTGCGAAATCATGAAGAAATTCGGGCCGGGCGTGATCGCCGCGACGAGATAGACGACGGCGATTTGCAGCAGGATCGGCAGGTAGGACATGGCGGCGCGGGCCTCGGACGGCTCGGTGGCGGGATGGGCAAGCCGTTAATGTAGCGTGCGCCGCGCGGCCGCGCTTGCGGCGGATCGCGATCGCGCCGTTATTGCGCGGTTATTGCGGATCGAGGCGCAGGCGCGCGATGTACGGCAGGTGGTCCGACAGCCACGCGGCCTCGCCGGACGGCGCGCGCCATTCGAGCGGCGTCAGGCCGCGCACGAACATCTTGTCGAGCGCCAGCGCCGGCGAGAACGCAGGGAACGTGCGGCCCGATTCGCCGAGCAGCGTCGCGACCTCGGACATCCCGATCTCGCCGAACAGCGCGACCGAATCGTTGCGCCAGTCGTTGAAGTCGCCGGCGAGCATCAGCGGGCCGTCGCCCGCATTGCGCACGATCCAGTGCGCGATCCAGTGCATCTGGCGCAGCCGCGCGGCGCGCGTGAGCGCGAGGTGTGCGCACAGCAGCGTGACCGGGCGCGCGCCGGCGAGCGTCGCGCGTGCGACGAGCAGCCCGCGCCGCTCGAAACGGTGCGCGGAGATGTCCCAGCGGCCGCCGAGGTCGAGCGGATGCGGCGACAGGATCGCGTTGCCGTGCCGCCACGACGGCTTGAACACGTTCGGCCCGAGCGCGATCTGCCAGTCGAGCGCATGCGCGATCTCGGTGGCCTGGCAGTGCCACACGTCGTCGACCGCGTCGTCCATCTGCGCGCCGAAGCCGGGGGCGAGCATCGGGCGCGGCATGCGGCGCGCCATCGCTTCCTGCAGGAAATACACGTCGGCGTGCGTCGACTGCATCCAGTTGCGCATCGCGTTCCACGCGGTGAAGCCGAGCGGCGAGCGGCCCTTGTGCAGGTTCCAGCTGACCGCGGTGATTTCGTCGGGGGCGGCGTGCGGTTCGGCGAACGGCAGGGACAGGGCGTCGGCGGACATGACGCTCAGTCCTTCGCGACGTGCGCACGCACGCGGTACACGAGATGCGGACGCTGCTCGACGAGCGTCCAGTCGGTCCATGCGTCGCTGCCGACCGACAGGCCGGGGTGGCTTGCGACGATCTGCCGCGGCGATGCGGGCACGCACGGATCGCTGCGCGTCGCGTTTTCGTCGTCGAGCGTTTCCTGCACGTCGAGCGCGAGCGACACCGTGTTCGCGCTGGCGTCGACGGTGAGCGGCGCGACCGTCACCGAGCGCGAGCGCTCGGTCGGCACGACGCGCGCGGCGTTGCCGCAGCCGACCGGCACGGCGGAAGGATAGCGATGGGTATCGGTGCGGGTCTGACCCACGGTGGTGCGCTGCTGGAACGTGTCGATCGTCTGACCGTCGCGCACCACCTGGATCTCCCATGCGACGGAGGCCGGTGCGGGGCTCTGCGCATGGGCGGCGAGCGCGACGCTCGCAAGCAGGACGGCCAGGCCGTGTTTCAGCATGAAACGTCTCCGGAAACGCGGGATAGCGGGGAACGGACGCACATCTTACGCCCGATCGATTTCGATCGTGATGTGACAGGACGCGCCGCGACCGGTTCGCCGCACGATGCGGTCCTGTCCGAAAGGTAGGTGCGCGTCATGCGTTTTCAAGCGAAAAAGCGCGCGAATTCGGCGACGGGCGCGCGTTCGGTGACGAGGCGGTTCTCGATCGCGTCGGGGTCCGCATGGCCGAGCGACATGCCGCAGACGAATTGCTCGTTGGCGGGAATGCCGAGGTGTTCGGCGACGATCCGGTGAAACGGCACGAACGCGGCCTGCGGGCACGTATCGAGCCCGTGCGCGCGCGCGGCCGTCATCACGCCTTGCAGGAACATCCCGCAATCGAGCCACGCACCGTACGTCATCACGCGGTCGAGCGTGAAGAACAACGCAACGGGCGCATCGAAGAAACGGAAGTTGCGCGCGTGCTGCGCGTGCATGCGCGCCTTCTCGTCGCGGCCGATGTCCAACAACCCGTACAGGTCCCAGCCGACCTTGCGGCGCCGGTCGAGATACGGCGATACCCATTCGCGCGGGTAGTAGTCGTACTCGGCCACATATTTCTCGTCGCGCGCGGGATCGTCGTGGGCCGCGGTGAGCGCGGCGGCGAGCGCATCGCGCGTGGCGCCCGTCGCGACGTACACGCGCCACGGCTGGATGTTGGTGCCCGACGGCGCGCGGCTCGCGGCTTCGAGGATCGCCTCGAGCGTGTCGCGCGGCACGGGTGTCGGCAGGAACGCGCGGATCGCGCGGCGCGACGTGAGCGCCGTGTCGACGGCGCCGATCGCATCGGCGTCGACGCGCGGGGAAGCAGTGGGGACGGACATCGGCATACCTTCGGGACGGGGCGCGACGCGCCGCGCGGGCGCCGTCGGCGAAGCCTTGGGGCGGGTGGGTGAACCGACGATCATACGCCGCGCCGCGCAGCCGTGCAGCGCACGCCGGGTGTTAGCAGCAGACTCGCACGGCTGCTTGCTTGCGTGCGGATACGGGCCCGCTACACTGAAATCGTAAGGGTCTGATGGTTGTGCGACAGCAAGCGGCAGCGAGGTTGGTATGACGACGGCGATGGTGAAACAGGAACTGGCGGTGGCGTCCTTCAGCACGGTGTACGACCTCGAGCAGGTCGAGACGGCGCTGAGCGACCTGAACGAGAGCGCGAGCGATGCATTGCGCGCCACCTACGAAAAGATGCTCAAGACGGGGAATCTGCGCTTTTGCGTGAAGCCGAACCGGATGCCGTCGTTCGACGCGCTCGGCGACGCGCTGCCCAATTTCGTCGAACCGCTCGACGACGTGCGCAAGCAGGTCGCGCTGTGTCTCGAAACGGACGACCGGCTCGAACTGATGCCGATCCTGCTGCTCGGGCCGCCCGGCATCGGCAAGACGCATTTCGCGAAGGCGCTCGCGCAACTGCTCGGCACCGCGTACCACTACGTGCCGATGAGTTCGCTGACGGCCGGCTGGATCCTGTCGGGCGCGTCGTCGCAATGGAAGAACGCGAAGCCCGGCAAGGTGTTCGATGCGCTCGTGAACGGCAGCTACGCGAACCCGGTGATCGCGGTCGACGAGATCGACAAGGCCGGCAGCGATGCGCAATACGATCCGCTCGGCGCGCTGTATGCGTTGCTCGAGCACGACACCGCGCGCGCGTTCATCGACGAATTCGCCGAAGTGCCGATCGATGCGGGCAACGTGATCTGGGTCGCGACCGCAAACGACGCGCAGGCGATTCCGGAGCCGCTGCTCAACCGGATGAACGTGTACGAGATCGCGCCGCCCGATGCGGCCGGCGCGCGCCGGATCGCTCAGACGATCTACGACGAGATCCGCACGTCGCACGCGTGGGGGCGGCGCTTCCCCGAAACGCTCGGCGACGACGCGCTCGACGTGCTGGCCGCGACGTCGCCGCGCACGATGCGCCGCGCGCTGCTGCACGCATTCGGCGCCGCGCGGCTCGGCGGCCGCGACGCGATCGGGCCGCACGACATCCGCGCGGACGAGGGGGCGGCGAAGCGCAGGCCGATCGGCTTCTGAACCGGCGGCGCGCACGGCGGCGGCGTGCGCACGCTGCGTCGTGCGCCGTGTCGTCGCGACGCAATGCAGATGCGTTCGGCAAGCGGATGAACCGGGACGTACAATTCTGTTCTCTCCCCTCGACGCGCTAGCGGCGCGAAAAGTCATGGAGCAGATGGATTGTGTAGTGATCGGCGCGGGCGTCGTCGGCCTTGCGATTGCACGCGAACTGGCTGCGCGCGGGCGGGACACGCTCGTGCTCGAGGCCACCGATGCGATCGGCATGGGCACGAGCTCGCGCAACAGCGAAGTGATCCACGCGGGGCTCTACTATCCGCGCGGTTCGCTGAAGGCGATGTCGTGCGTGCGCGGCCGCGATCTGCTGTACGAATTCTGCGACACCCATCACGTGCCGCACCGGCGCACGGGCAAGCTGCTCGTCGCGACGAGTGTCACGCAGGTGAAACAGTTGAAGGCGATCGCCGCGCGCGCGGCCGAAAACGGCGTGCTCGACCTGCTGCCGCTCACGCGCGTCGAGGCGCAGACGCTCGAACCCGCGCTCGAATGCGTGGAAGCGCTGTTCTCGCCGTCCACCGGCATCGTCGACAGCCACCAGTTGATGCTTGCGCTGCTGGGCGATGCGGAACGCGACGGCGCGGTGTGCGCGCTGAAATCCCCGGTCGAGTCGATCGACGTGCTGCGCGGCGGGCGCTTCGTCGTGCGCACGGGCGGCGACACGCCGACCGAGATCGAGGCCGCCTGCGTGATCAACAGTGCGGGCCTCGGTGCGCAAGCGCTGGCGCGCCGCACGCGCGGCCTCGACCCGCGCTGGGTGCCGCCGCTCTATCTCGCGCGCGGCAATTATTTCAGCCTGTCGGGTCGCGTGCCGTTCTCGCATCTCGTCTACCCGATGCCCGACCGCGCGGGGCTCGGCGTGCACCTGACGCTCGATCTCGCCGGGCAGGCGCGCTTCGGCCCGGACGTCGAATGGTGCGATTCGCTGCGCTACGAAGTCGATCCGGCGCGCGCGGGCGCGTTCTACGCGTCGATCCGCGCGTACTGGCCGGATCTGCCCGACGACGCGCTGCAGCCTGCGTACGCGGGCATTCGGCCAAAGCTCGCGGGGCCCGGCGAGCCGCCGGCCGACTTCATCGTGCAGGGTGCCGCGCAGCATGGCGTGCGCGGGCTCGTGAACCTGTTCGGCATCGAATCGCCGGGGCTCACCGCGTCGCTCGCGCTCGCGCAGCGGGTCGGCGAGATGACTGCTTACGGCTGACGCACCGGTGCGTGTCGCGCCGTGTGGAATTCCTTATCTCCGGCATTTCGGCGCGCACATTTATTCGCTTGGCGGTTATTCTGTCGAACGGCTGTCGCCAGAACAGCTTTCATATCGATAACGTTGGAGCGAGTCCCCATGAAAACATCCCGTCGGAGTTTCCTGATTTCGAGCGTTGGCGTCGTGTCCGCGCTGGCGCTGTCGCGTGAAGCGCTGGCCGATGCGCCGATGCTGTCGGAAACCGATCCGACCGCGGTGGCGCTCGGCTACAAGGCCGAAGCCACGAAGGTCGACAAGACGAAGTACCCGAAATACGCAGCGGGCCAGGATTGCGCGGCCTGCATGCTGTACCAGGGCAAGAAGGGTTCGGCTTCGGGCCCGTGCGGCGCCTTCCCCGGCAAGCAGGTGTCGGCGAAGGGCTGGTGCAGCGCATTCTCGAAGATGGGTTGAGGTCCGTGCGGCATCGTGCGATGCCGCAATGTGGCGAAAACCGCAAAACGCCCGCCATCGAAAGATGGCGGGCGTTTTTATTGCTTGAAAACGGTTCCGTCGCTTTCTACACTCGCTGCAAACCAGCGCGCCGCGGCACACTGCGCCGCGCCACCCGACACGGCGAATTCACGAGGATGAGGCACGCATGGCGACGATTGCGAATTCAACGAAAACGGTCCGGCCCGAGCGTGCGCTGAACCGGCGTGCGGTCGTGGCCGCCGTGATCGGCAACGCGCTCGAGTGGTACGACTTCACGGTGTTCGGTTTCATGACGGTCGTGATCGCCGAGCTGTTCTTCCCGACCTCCAGCGAATACTCGTCGCTGCTGCTGACCACCGCGACGTTCGGCGTCGCGTTCTTCATGCGCCCGATCGGCGGCATCGTGTTCGGGCTGTACGCGGACCGCGCGGGCCGCAAGGCCGCGCTGTCGCTCGTGATCCTGCTGATGACGGGCGGCATCTTCCTGCTTGCGATCGCGCCGCCCTATGCGGCGATCGGTATCGGCGGCCCGATCCTGATCGTGCTCGGCCGGCTGCTGCAGGGCTTCTCCGCGGGCGGCGAATTCGGCAGCGCGACGGCGCTGCTGATCGAGGCCGCGCCGTTCTCGAAACGCGGTTTCTACGGCAGCTGGCAGATGGCGAGCCAGGCGGCCGCGCTGCTGATCGGCGCGCTCGTCGGCGCGGCCGTCACGCGCGGGTTGTCGCACGACGCGCTGCACAGCTGGGGCTGGCGCGTGCCGTTCGTCCTCGGGCTCGTGATCGGCCCGATCGGCTTCTACATCCGCCGCCATCTCGCCGATTCCGAAGCGTTCCTGCATGCGCAGCAGAGCGCGCGCCGCGCGACGCTCGGCGAAGTGTTCACGCGCCATCCGCGCGAGGTGCTGTGCGGGCTCGGCTCGGTGATCGCGCTGACGGTGACGATCTACGTGCTGATCAGCTATCTGCCGACCTTCGCGGTGAAGCAGCTGAAGCTGCCGTACTCGGAGTCGTTCTACGCGGTGATCGTCGGCAACCTGCTGCTGATGGTGCTGTCGCCGATCGCGGGCGCATGGTCGGACCGCATCGGCCGCAAGGGGCTGTCGCTGTGGTCGCTCGTGCTGACGCTCGCGCTGATGTATCCGCTGTTCGCGTGGCTCGACGCGGCGCCGAGCATCGGGCGGCTGATCGCGGTGCAGGCCGTGCTGTCGGTGACGCTCGCCGGCTATTACGGGCCGTTCGGCGCGATGATCGCCGAACTGTTCCCGGCCAACGTACGCTCGACCGGACTGTCGATCGCGTACAACGTCGCAGTGATGATGTTCGGCGGCTTCGGGCAGTTCATCGTCACGTGGCTGATCAAGGTCACGGGTTCGCCGCTGGCGCCGACCTACTATGTGATGGCCGGGCTCGCGCTGTCGATCGTCGCGGTCGCGTTCGTGCCCGCGCGCAGCGCCGACCTCGACGCGCCGGCGTGACGCATGACGCATGACGCATGACGGCGTGAAGACTGTCATCGAATCGTTTCGCAAAACGCAATGATGTGCGGCCAATTGCGGGAAACGTCGCACGGAACCTTCGAGTTCGCGCCCGAATTGTTTAGTTGTCGAACGAAACTTGCGCGGAATGAACGGAACTGACGCTCGCGCGCGTTCTCGCATTTTTTAACCGTGCAAAACATCGGCAAAAACCCGTGCGGGTGCGTCTAGAAGAGTTTTTTCTCCAGCTTGTTGCAGCATCGCTAGCTCAAGTAATATCCGCGTACGCCGGACCCTGGCGGGACCGGTTCCGATCTGGAGACCTGGAGGAAACATGGAATACAACCGTCTGTTGCACACCCTGCGTGTTACCGCCATTGCAGGCGTGGCAGCGGCATCGTTCGGCGTCGCGGGTTCTGCATTCGCACAGATCCCGAACAAAACGCTCGTCTACTGCTCAGAAGGCAGCCCGGCGGGTTTCGATTCCGCGCAATTTACGACCGGCGTCGATTTCACCGCCGCCACGTTTACCGTTTACAACCGTCTCGTCGAATTCGAGCGCGGCGGCACGAAGGTCGAACCGGGCCTCGCCGAGAAGTGGGACGTGTCGTCCGACGGCAAGGTGTACACGTTCCACCTGCGCCACGGCGTGAAGTTCCACACGACCGACTTCTTCAAGCCGACGCGTGAATTCAACGCGGACGACGTGCTGTTCACGTTCCAGCGCATGCTCGACCCGAACCAGGCGTTCCGCAAGGCGTATCCGGTGTCGTTCCCGTACTTCACCGACATGGGCCTCGACAAGCTGATCACGAAGGTCGAGAAGGTCGATCCGTACACCGTGAAGTTCACGCTGGCCGAGCCGAATGCGCCGTTCATCCAGAACATGGCGATGGAATTCGCGTCGATCCTGTCGGCCGAATACGGCGACCAGCTGATGAAGGCAGGCAAGGCCGCAGACATCAACCAGAAGCCGGTCGGCACGGGCCCGTTCATCTTCCGCAGCTACACGAAGGACGCGACGATCCGTTTCGACGGCAATCCTGATTACTGGAAGAAGGGCGAAGTGAAGCTCTCGAAGCTGATCTTCTCGATCACGCCGGATCCGGGCGTGCGCGTGCAGAAGATCAAGCGCAACGAATGCCAGGTGATGAGCTATCCGCGTCCGGCCGACATCGCGACGCTGAAGGCCGATTCGAACGTCGACATGCCGTCGCAGGCAGGCTTCAACCTCGGCTACCTCGCGTACAACGTCGAGCACAAGCCGGTCGACAAGCTCGAAGTGCGTCAGGCGCTCGACATGGCGATCAACAAGAAGGCGATCCTCGAATCCGTCTACCAGGGTGCGGGCCAGGCTGCCAGCGCGCCGATGCCGCCGACCCAATGGTCGTACGACAAGAACCTGAAGATGGCCGCGTACGACACCGAGAAGGCGAAGGCGCTGCTCGCGAAGGCCGGTTATGCGAACGGTTTCGAGATCACGCTGTGGGCGATGCCCGTGCAGCGCGCGTACAACCCGAATGCCCGCCTGATGGCCGAGATGATCCAGGCCGACTGGGCGAAGATCGGCGTGAAGGCGAAGATCGTCACGTACGAGTGGGGCGAGTACATCAAGCGTGCGCACACGGGTGAGCAGGACACGATGCTGATCGGCTGGACGGGCGACAACGGCGATCCGGACAACTGGCTCGGCACGCTGCTTGGCTGCGAGGCGATCAAGGGCAACAACTTCTCGCACTGGTGCTACAAGCCGTTCGACGAACTGGTCCAGAAGGGCCGCACGACGACGGGCCAGGACGCACGCACGAAGCTCTACACGCAGGCTCAACAGGTCTTCGCGCAACAGCTGCCGTTCTCGCCGATCGCGAACTCGACGGTCTACCAGCCGGTGCGCAAGAACGTGGTCGACATGCGCATCGAGCCGCTCGGTTATGCACGCTTCGACGGTGTCGGCGTGAAGTAATACGACCGGCGTAAGCTGTCTACGAAGACCGAGACCGGTAATTCATCCGGCGGCGGGAGGCCACGAGCTTCCCGTCGCCGGTCGCACATTTCCCACAAGAAAATACGAGACGCATCATGTTCACATTCGTGTTGCGCCGCGTGGGCATGGTGATCCCGACTTTCATCGGCATCACCATCCTGGCGTTTGCGCTGATTCACCTGATACCGGGCGACCCCATCGAAGTGATGATGGGCGAGCGCGGCGTCGATCCCGCCATGCATGCGGAGGCGATGAAACGCCTCGGGCTCGACCAGCCGCTGCCCATGCAGTACGTCCACTACATCGGCCGTGCGATGCACGGCGACCTCGGCACGTCGATCATCACCAACACCAGCGTCGCGGGCGAGTTCTTCGCGCGCTTCCCGGCGACCGTCGAGCTGTCGCTGTGCGCGCTCGTGTTCGCGCTCGCGGTCGGGCTGCCGGCCGGCGTGATCGCCGCGCTGCGGCGCGGCTCGGTCGTCGACCACGGCGTGATGGGCACCGCGCTCACCGGCTACTCGATGCCGATCTTCTGGTGGGGGCTGATCCTCATCATGGTGTTTTCGTCGTACCTCGGCTGGACGCCCGTGTCGGGGCGCATCGCGGTCGAATACGACTTCCCGCATCCGACGGGCTTCATGCTGATCGACGCGCTGCTCGCGCCGGACGAAGGCTCGTTCAAGTCGGCGGTCAGCCACCTGATCCTGCCCGCGATCGTGCTCGGCACGATCCCGCTCGCGGTGATCGCGCGGATGACGCGCTCGTCGATGCTCGAAGTGCTGCGCGAGGACTACATCCGCACCGCACGCGCGAAGGGGCTGTCGCCCGCGCGCGTGGTCGTCGTGCACGCGCTGCGCAACGCGCTGATCCCGGTCGTCACCGTGATCGGCCTGCAGATCGGCACGCTGCTCGCGGGCGCCGTGCTGACCGAGACGCTCTTTTCGTGGCCCGGTGTCGGCAAGTGGCTGATCGATGCGATCGGCCGCCGCGACTATCCGGTCGTCCAGGGCGGCATCCTGCTGATCGCGACGCTCGTGATCGTCGTGAACCTGGTCGTCGACCTGCTGTACGGCGTGCTGAATCCGCGCATCCGCCACACGAGGTAATTCCATGAGCAATCTGCAAAACACCCTGCCGAGCGAATCCGCGCCGGCCGGCGGCCGTGCGCTCGCGCTGCGCGAGTTCTGGGCCAACTTCTCGCGCAACCGCGGCGCCGTCGGCGCCGGCATCGTCGTGCTCGCGCTGATCCTGGTCGCGTTGCTCGCGCCGCTGATCGCGCCGCACAGCCCGGTCGAGCAATACCGCGACTACGTGAAGATTCCGCCCGCGTGGCTCGCAGGCGGCAACTGGCAGTTCATCCTCGGCACCGACGAAGCGGGCCGCGACATTCTTTCGCGCCTGATGTACGGCGCGCGGATGTCGTTCTGGATCGGCTTCGTGTCGGTCGTGCTCGCGCTGATCCCCGGCATCGTGCTCGGGCTCGTCGCCGCGTTCTTCCAGAAGTGGGCCGACACGCCCGTGATGCGCATCATGGACGTGCTGCTCGCGCTGCCGTCGCTGCTGCTCGCGGTCGCGGTCGTCGCGATCATCGGCCCGGGGCTCACCAACACGATGTTCGCGATCGCGATCGTCGCGCTGCCGGCCTACGTGCGCCTCACGCGCGCGTCGGCGCTCGGCGAGCTGCAGAAGGAATACGTGACGGCGTCGCGCGTGGCCGGTGCCGGCACGCTGCGCCTGATGTTCTCGCAGGTGCTGCCCAACTGCACGGCGCCGCTGATCGTGCAGGCGACGCTCGGCTTCTCGTCGGCGATCCTCGACGCGGCCGCGCTCGGCTTCCTCGGCCTCGGCGTGCAGCCGCCGACCCCCGAGTGGGGCGCGATGCTCGCATCCGCGCGCGACTACATCGACAACGCGTGGTGGATCGTGACGATGCCCGGCCTGTCGATCCTGATTTCGGTGCTCGCGATCAACCTGCTCGGCGACGGGCTGCGCGACGCGCTCGATCCCAAACTGAAACGGATGGCCTGAGATGAAACAACCCCCACGCTCACTTTGTTCGCTGCCCCCCGAGGGGGCGGTCATCCTCCTTGGGGCGGCCCGGCGGAGGATGACATGAGCCAAGATCTTCTGACCATCCGCAATCTCGCGGTGAATTTCAACGGCCTGCCCGCCGTCGACCGGATCAACCTGTCGATCGCGCCGGGCGAGGTGGTGGGCGTCGTCGGCGAATCGGGCTCGGGCAAGAGCGTGACGATGATGGCGCTGATGGGCCTGATCGACGCGCCGGGCAAGGTGACGGCCGACGAGGTCACGTTCAACGGCGTCGACCTGCTGAAGGCGTCGCCGAAGGCGCGCCGCAAGATCGTCGGCAAGGACATCGCGATGGTGTTCCAGGATGCGCTGACGAGCCTGAACCCGAGCTACACGGTCGGCTACCAGATCAAGGAAGTGCTGAAGCTGCACGAGGGGCTGCGCGGCGACGCGCTGCACCGGCGCGCGCTCGAACTGCTCGACCAGGTCGGCATTCCCGATGCGAAGAACCGCATTACGTCGTTCCCGCACCAGATGTCGGGCGGGATGAACCAGCGCGTGATGATCGCGATGGCCGTCGCGTGCAACCCGAAGCTGTTGATCGCCGACGAGCCGACCACCGCGCTCGACGTGACGATCCAGGCGCAGATCATGGATCTGCTCGTGAAGCTGCAGAAGGATCGCGGGATGGCGCTCGTGCTGATCTCGCACGACCTGGCCGTGGTGTCGGAGGTCGCGCAGCGCGTCGCGGTGATGTACGCGGGCGAGATCATCGAGACCAACCGCGTGCCCGACATCTTCCGCGCGCCGCATCATCCGTACACCGAAGCGCTGCTCGCGGCGATTCCCGAGCACAATAAGGGGGCGCGTCGCCTTGCCGCATTGCCCGGCATGGTGCCGGGCCGCGATGATCGCCCGTCCGGGTGCCTGTTCGCGCCGCGCTGCAAGTACGTGGTCGACGATTGCCGCAAGGCGCGGCCGGCGCTCGATACGCTGGTGTCCGGCAACGATGCGATGCGCGCGCGCTGCATCAAGCCGCTCAATGTTTCCAACCTCGACCTGACGGCTATGCATGGGACCGGAGTAAGCGCTAAAGCGCAAACTCCGGTCGACAGGAGTCCACGATGAATGCAAATCAAGAAGTGCGAGGCGCGCCGCACGACGAGGACGTAGTGCTGGTCGCCGACCAGCTCGCGAAACACTACACGGTGAAGCGCGGCATGTTCGGCCACGGCACGGTGAAGGCGCTCAACGGCGTGTCGTTTTCGCTCAGGCGCGGCAAGACGCTCGCCGTCGTCGGCGAATCGGGTTGCGGGAAGTCGACGCTCGCACGGCAGCTGACGATGATCGAGACGCCGACGTCCGGCCACCTGTCGATCGACGGCAAGGACGTCGCGGGCGCGGACCGCCACCGGGTCGCTGACCTGCGCCGTCGCGTGCAGATGGTGTTCCAGAATCCGTTCGCGTCGCTGAACCCGCGCAAGACCGTCGAGCAGACGCTCTCCGAGCCGCTCGAGATCAACGCGAACCTGACGGCCGCCGAACGCGCGCAGCGCGTCGCGCAGATCATGCGCACGGTCGGCCTGCGGCCCGAGCACGCGAAGCGCTATCCGCACATGTTTTCGGGCGGCCAGCGGCAGCGGGTCGCGATCGCGCGCGCGATGATCCTCGATCCGCGGATCGTCGTCGCCGACGAGCCGGTGTCCGCGCTCGACGTGTCGATCCAGGCGCAGATCCTGAACCTGTTCATGGACCTGCAGGAGCAGTTCAAGACGAGCTACGTGTTCATCTCGCACAACCTGTCGGTGGTCGAGCACGTCGCGGACGACGTGATGGTGATGTACTTCGGCAGCGTCGCCGAGCTCGGCGACAAGGCGACGATCTACGCACGGCCGCGCCATCCGTACACGCGCGCGCTGATGTCGGCGACGCCGGCGATCTTCGAGGAAGACCGCCGCGTGCAGATCAAGCTGCAGGGCGAACTGCCGTCGCCGCTCAATCCGCCGTCGGGCTGCGCGTTCCACCAGCGCTGCCCGTATGCGGTCGAGCGCTGCCGCGCCGAGGAGCCGCAGCTGCGCGAGGTCGACGGACGGCGCGTGGCCTGCCATCGCGCCGAGGAGGTAGGGGAGGCGAATGCCTGAAGCGTTGGCGGCGCGCGTGTCCGGCGTGCGCCGTTCGGGGGCAAGCAGCGCGCGCGTGATGCGCGCGTACCGCTACGCGCGGCGCTGGAGCGTGCGTACCGTGACGGGTGCGGCGCTGGCCGGTGCGTGCGTAGCGGCCAGCCTCGCGGTTCCCGTCGAGGCCGCGCGCGCCGAAGGGCGCGCGCCGGCCACTTCACCGATCCATCCGTCGCAAGTCCCGCCGCCCGGCATGAGCCTGCCGGGCTTCCACGCGCCAGCCGTGTCGAACGGCACGGTCGCGAGCGGCGCGGTGCGCGTGCAGCCTGCGCGCATGCCGTTCTACGTCGCGACCAAGGGCAAGGTCACGCTCTACGTGCTCGGCACGCTGCACACGGGCGACCCGTCCGACTACCCGAGCGCGCAGCCGTTCCGGCCGCGCATCCTCGCGGCGCTCGCCGCGTCGCCGACACTCGCGCTCGAACTGTCGCCCGACGACCTGCTCGAATCGCAGGACGACGTGTCGAAGTACGGCGTGTGCCGTTATCCGTGCCTGCAGCGCCTGCTGCCCGAGCCGTTGTGGCAACGGCTCGCGGCACGCCTGCGCGGCAACCCGGCCGCGCTCGCCGAGATCCGCAAGATGCGACCGTGGCTCGCGGCGCTCGTCGTCGAGACCTACGATTCGCTGTCGGCCGGCCTGCAGACCGAATACGGCACCGAGGCGCAACTGCAGAACGTGTTCCTGAAGAAGAAGGGCGGCCGCGTGATCGGGCTCGAGACGCTCGCCGAACAGATGCGCGCGTTCACCGGGCTGACGCTGGCCGAGCAGCGCGAGATGCTTGCGCAGGACATGGTGCAGACACCCGCGCAGAACGCGGACGACATCAAGTCGCTGCACCGGCTGTGGCGAATTGGCGACGCCGACGCGATCTCGGCGTGGGCCGTCGCGAAGAGCGAGCGGCTCGCGCGTTCGAAGGCGTTGTCGGCGTCGATCGACAACAAGATCCTGTATGAGCGCAACCGGCGCTTCGTTGCACGGATGACGGCAATCGCCGCGCCGAACCGGCCGCTGTTCGTCGCGATCGGCGCGCTGCATCTGGGCGGCCCGCTCGGCGTGCTCGAATTGTTGCGCCAGCAAGGATACCGGGTCGACGCGAACTGATCGCGCCCGGCGGCACGCACTGATCTTCCCCTGTTTGATCGACATCGCGCGCCCGGCGCGAGGCGCCTGAGCGGCGGTGTCTATCGATAAGGAAAACCCTTGAATCGTCGGAAAATAGCGTTTGAAACGATTGACATCCCGTTCTGCCAATATCTATTCTTCATCCCACAAGTTGAAAAAATGAAAAGAATAGATAAGTTCTACGGGGCAGCAGAAATAAAGCGCGGGGTTAGCGTTGCCGGCACGTGAAGCGCGTGCCGGCCGCGGAGTGTCTGCATGCACGGCGGGGCCAATCGTCGTCGGACAACACATGCATGCAGGCCGACTTGCAGATAAGCAACGTTCCGTCGTCTGACCGGGGAATGCAGTGATCGGGCGGCGGCGGACGTTTTTTAATCCGGAATGTTTTTCCGGTCACCGTCGCAAGACGGTTTCGGGGGGCGAATCGACAGACGGCAAAGCCGCAGCGATTGCGCCAACGTAAAAGCGCCACGAGGGCGCTTTTTTCTTTTGTGCGTGCTTTTGTGCGACGGGTTTCGACCATGGCGCGCGCCAGGCGGCGGACGCGCATCGCGCGCGTCGCATGTCCTACGCGCCTTCGTCCGCCTGCAGTGCGCCGGGCGCCACGACGTCGACACCGGCGGCCTCCAGCGCCGCGCGAATCCGCTTCGCGAACGCCAGCGCATGCGGCCCGTCGCCGTGCAGGCAGACGGTCTGCGCATTCAGCGGCACCCATTCGCCGCTCAATGCCCGCACCTGCCGGTTGCGCACCATGTCGAGCGTGCGCGCGAGCACCGCCTCTTCATCGTCGATCAGCGCGCCGGGCTGGCTGCGCGGCACGAGCGAGCCGTCCGCGCGGTAGCCGCGGTCGGCGAACACTTCCTCCACCGCGGCGAGCCCCGCATGCCGCGCGGCCGCGACGAACACGCTGTTCGCGAGCCCGAACACCGCGAGCGAGGGATCGAAATCGTGGATCGCGGACACCACCGCATCGGCGATCATCGGGTCGCGCGCGGCCTGGTTGTACAGCGCGCCGTGCGGCTTGACGTGCGCGATGCGCCCGCCTTCGGCCTGCGCGATCGCCGACAGCGCGCCGAGCTGGTACAGCACGCCGGCATAGATGTCGCCGGCCGGCAGCTGCATTTCCTTGCGGCCGAAATTCTCCGGATCGTGAAAGCTCGGGTGCGCGCCGATCGACACGCCTTTCTGCACGGCCCAGCGCACGCAGTCGCGCATCGCATTGGCGCCGCCCGCGTGCCACCCGCATGCGATGTTCGCCGACGTGACGAGGTCGAGCAGCGCCTCGTCCGATCCGCATCCTTCGCCGAGATCGGCATTCAGATCGATTTCCATGATGTTCCTCGTCCACTGATTGCGTGGCGCGTCTTCCGTCCTGCTTCCGCCATTGTCACGCCGCGCGCGATTGGGCGCGGCGGCGCGCTTCCTCGCGCATGTCGATCGCGACGTCGATCTGCCGCAGATAGGCACGTTCTGCGGTCAGGGCGGCGCGCGCGGCGTCGGGTGTCGTGCGCACGAAGCGGATCGGCAGGTTGAGCCGGGCCTGCGCGAGCTTCCACAGGTCGGCGCGGATCACCGTGCCGATCTTCGGGTAGCCGCCGGTGGTCTGCGCGTCGTGCATCAGCACGATCGGCTGGCCGTTCGGCGGCACCTGGATCGTGCCGGGCAGCACCGCGTGCGACAGCAGCTCGACCGGCCGCTCGCGCGAGAGCTCGGCGCCGGCGAGGCGATAGCCCATCCGGTTGCTGTTCGCGGTGACGAGCCATTCCTCGTCCCAGAACGCCTGTTGCGAATCGGCCGCGAACGACGCGTAGTCGGGGCCCGGCAGCACGCGCACGGGCATCGCCCACGGCGCATGCGCGGGGCGGTGGCGGCGCGGCGGCTCGTCGACACGGACGAATGCGCACCACGCGGGCGCCTTCACGCCGAATTCGGGCGCATCGGCCGCGAGGCAGCCCGCGCCGGCCGGCGGCACACCGACCGGGAGCCGATCGCCGTCGCGCAGCGTGCGGCCGCCGAGGCCGCCGAAGCGCGACGCGAGATCGGTGCTGCGCGAGCCGAGCATCGGCAGCACGTCGATGCCGCCCGCGATGCACAGGTAGCCGCGCATCCCGCGTTTCGCGGCCGGCAGCACGAGCGTCTGCCCGGCTTCGACCGGCAGGCTCCACCACGAATACACGCGCTGGCCGTCGAGCGTCGCGCCGAATTCGGTGCCGGTGATCGCGATGCGGGTGGCGCGCGTGAAGCGGAAGGCGGCCGGGCCGATCGTGATCTCGACGGCCGCCGCGTCGGGGCGGTTGCCGACGAGCCGGTTGCCGACCTCGAGCGCGAGGGCGTCGAGCGCGCCGCCCTGCGCGACGCCGAGATGGCGCGCGCCGCGGCGCCCGAGATCCTGCACGGTCGACAGCGGGCCGGCCCGCACCACCTCGATGGTGCCCGGTGCGTTGCTCTGGGTCATCGTGCGTCGACTCCCGCAATGGTGAAGCGCACGCGGTCGCCGGGCAGCAGCAGCGTCGGCTGCGGCCGCACCGGATCGAACAGCACGTGCGACGTGCGGCCGATCAGTTGCCAGCCGCCGGGCGACGTGGCCGGGTAGATGCCCGTCTGCGCGCCGCCGATGCCGACCGAGCCGGCCGGCACCTCGAGGCGCGGCGCCGCGCGGCGCGGCGTGTGCAGCGACGCGTCGAGGCCGCCGAGATACGCGAAACCCGGCTGGAAGCCGATGAAGAACACGACGTATTCGCCGGCCGCGTGGCGCGCGACGACCTCGTCGGCCGACAGGCCCGTGTGCGCGGCGACGGCCGCCAGATCGGGGCCGGCGGCGCCGCCGTATTCGACCGGGATCTCGACGTCGCGGCCGTCCGCGTGCTCGACGTCGGCCGTCTCCCACGCGTCGCGCAGCGCCGGCGTGAGCGACTCGGCCGTCGCGGCGAGCGCGTCGAACACGATGGTCAGGTTGTTCATGCCCGGCACGACGTCGATTACGTCGGGCCACGCACGCGCGGCCTCGGCGACGGCCCAGACGCGGCGCTGGCAATCGAGCGTGGCGGGCGGCGGCACCTCGCAGACGAGGGCGGCATCGCCGAGCGGATAAAAGCGGGGTTGCGTCATCGGACTGGCACGGTTCGGACGGCAATGTTAGCGCACATTGTCAATAAGATATCGATAACTTACCAATAAGCGTTTTCGCCTAGCCCGTATACCGGGGCTTCTGACGTACACTCGGCACACCCTGACATCCTGCTTGCGCCGCCTTTCCATGAAGCGTCCCCCGACCAAGATCGTGTCATCCGAACACCTCGTTTCCGATTCGAGCGCGGAGCTGTCGGAACTCGAATACGGGCTCATCATGGCCGGCAACGCGTTCAACCGCTGGATGGTGCGCTGCATGTCGGCGGCCGGCGCGAAGGACATGACGGCGGTCGAGGTATCGCTGCTGCATCACGTCAGCCATCGCGAACGCAAGAAGAAGCTCGCCGACATCTGCTTCGTGCTCAATATCGAGGATACGCACGTCGCGACCTATGCGCTGAAAAAACTGATCGCGCGCGGCTATGTGAAAAGCGAGAAGAGCGGCAAGGAAGTGTTCTTCTTCTCGACCGACGCGGGCCGCGACCTGTGCCTGAAGTATCGCGAGGTGCGCGAGCACTGCCTGATCGAGACGCTGAAGGACAGCGGGCTCACCAACGAGCAGATCGGCGACGCGGCGCAGTTGCTGCGCCACGCATCGGGCCTCTACGACACGGCCGCGCGCGCGGCGGCGTCGCTGTAAACGATTGCGGAAAGGGTTGCGCGCGGCGTTGCGCTGACGGGCGTGCGAAGACGACCGTGGCGCCGCGCGCCGCGTCATCCGGCGGCCGGGTAGAGCGCGCCGTCGGTCACGATCCAGCGCAGCGCGAGATCGTGCGCTTCGGCCGGCAGTGCGTCGACGCGGCACGCTTCGTATGCGATGCCGACCGTCACGGGCAGCGTGTCGCCCGGCCACGCGGCGAGCGTGCGGTCGTAGTAGCCGCCGCCGTAGCCGAGCCGGTAGCGCTGCGGATCGAATCCCACACAGGGAATCAGCAACAGGTCGGGCACGACGACGATTCCCGCCGCCGGTTCCGGAATCCGGTGATGACCTTCGCGCATCGGCGTGTGCGCGTCCCACGCATGGAACGCGAGCGGCGTGTGCCGCTCGCCGATCACGGGCAGCGCGGCGCGCCGGCCGGCGCCTGCCGCACACCACGCGAGCACCGCGTCGCGCGCATCGAATTCGCCCGGCAGCGGCCAGTAGAACCCGACCGTGCGCGGGGCGAGCCGGTCGAGGAGCGTGCGCAGCCGCGCGTCGAGCGCGGCGTTCGCGGCGGGCTGCGACGCGGCGTCGCGACGCGCGCCGGACAGCGTTTTGCGCAGTGCAACCTTCGGGTTCGGCACAGGGTTGCGTGCTATGCTTTCGCTCAATTCGCGCTCCATTCAAAACGATGTCGAACAGCCTTTTCCGAGTATATCGCGCGGTCGCGCTGACACTTTCGGCCGCCGCGCTCGTCGCGGGTACGGCCGCGTGCGCCGCACCGGGCGACGACACGGTCGCCGGGGATGACCAGGTCTTCGTGCAGCTTCGCGAAGCCGCGCGCCGCAACGACGCCGCGAAAGCCGCACAGCTCGCGTCGATGATCCCGAACTATCCGGTCCCGTCCTACGTCGAGTATTTCCAGATCAAGCCGCAGTTGTTCGATTCCACGGGCCGCGCGCGCGTCGATGCGCCGGACGCGCCCGTGCAGTCGTTCCTGCAGCGCTACGACGGCCAGGCGATCGCCGACCGCATGCGCAACGACTACCTGCTCGTGCTCGGCGCGCGCCACGACTGGCGCAGCTTCGACGATCAATACAAGCGCTTCGTGCTCGACGACGACACGCAGGTCAAGTGCTACGCGCTCGAATCGCGCGCGGCGCGCGGCGAGAACGTCGCCGAGGCGGCGCGCGCGCTGCTCGTCGAGCCGAAGAACTACGGCGACGCGTGCGTCGACCTGATCACCGCGCTCACGGTCAACCAGCAGTTCACGAGCGACGACGTGTGGCAGCAGGCGCGCCTCGCGTACGAGCAGAACTACACGACGCTCGGCGGCAAGATCGTCGACGCGCTCGGCGCGCGCCCGGCCGGCTTCGACCAGGCGACCAGCGCGCCGCCGCTGTACCTCGCGCGCGGCGTCGGCTCCGACGCGGCGTCGCACCAGCTCGCGCTGATCGCGCTCGGCCGCATGGCGCGCAACGATCCGGACGCAGCGGCCGGGATGCTGACGTCGGTCGCCGGCTCGCTCACGAAGCAGGAACAGGCGATCGCGTGGGGCGCGATCGGTTACCAGGGCGCGATCAAGCGCTCGGCGCTGGCGTCGGTCTGGTACGCGAAATCCGCGAATGCGCCGCTGTCGAACCCGGGTTACGAATGGCGCACGCGCGCCGCGCTGCTCGCCGGCAACTGGCCGATGGTGCGCTGGTCGATCGAGCAGATGCCGCCGTCGCTGCGTAGCGATCCGGCGTGGATCTACTGGCATGCGCGTGCGCTCAAGCAGAGCGGCGACACGCTGCAGGCGAACCAGGAATTCGAGCAGGTCGCGGGGCAGTTCAATTTCTACGGACAGCTCGCCGGCGAAGAACTCGGCCAGCGCACGACGATCCCGCCGCGCACGAAGGTGAGCGACGCCGAGGTCGACGCGATGGGCAAGATTCCGGGCTTCGCGCTTGCGCAGCGCTTCTACGGGCTGAACCTGCGCCTCGAAGGCAACCGCGAATGGAACTGGCCGCTGCGCGGGATGACCGATCGCCAACTGCTTGCGGCCGCCGAATACGGCAAGCGCGTCGAGCTGCTCGACCGCACGGTCAACACGGCCGACCGCACGAAGGCCGAGCACGACTTCACGCTGCGCTACCCGTCGCCGTACCGCAATATCGTCGAGCGCTATGCGCAATCGACGGGCCTCGACGTCGAATGGGCGTACGGGCTGATCCGCCAGGAATCGCGCTTCATCACGAGCGCGCGTTCGTCGGTGGGCGCGGGCGGCCTGATGCAGCTGATGCCGGCGACGGCCCAGATGGTCGCGAAGAAGCTCGGCATGGGCGCGATCACGCGCGCGCAGATGCACGACATCGATACCAACATCCAGCTCGGCACCTGGTATCTGGCGGACATCTTCAACAACTTCGACAGCTCGCCGGTGCTGGCCACCGCCGGCTACAACGCGGGCCCGGGCCGGCCGCGCCAGTGGCGCCAGGTGTTGACGCAGCCGATCGAAGGCGCGATCTTCGCAGAGACGATTCCGTTCAACGAGACGCGCGACTACGTGAAGAACGTGCTGTCGAACACCGTCTACTACGCGGCGCTCTTCGAGGGCAAGCCGCAGTCGTTGAAGAAACGTCTAGGCATGATCTCGCCCTGATTCGCAATCTTCACACTGCCGCGCGAGACGCGGCAGTGTTCTTTTGAGGTTCTGAAAATGGATCGCCAGACCGTCGCGCTGCTGGGCGGCACCGGCTTCATCGGCAGCCGGCTCGTCAATGCGCTGATCGACGCCGGCAAGCAGGTACGGATCGGCACGCGGCGGCGCGACCACGCGCGCCACCTGCAGATGCTGCCGGTCGAGATCGTCGAGCTTGAAGCGCTCGATACGCGCGCGCTCGCGCGCTTCGTCGCCGGCGCGCACGCGGCGATCAATCTGGTCGGCGTGCTGCACGGCGGCCGCGGCACGCCGTACGGGCCCGGCTTCGAGCGCGCGCACGTCGCGCTGCCGGCCGCGCTCGCGAGCGCCTGCACCGAGGTCGGCGTGCAGCGCTTGCTGCACATGAGCGCGCTCGGCGCCGATTCGCGCGGCGCGAGCATGTACCAGCGCTCGAAGGGCGACGGCGAGGCCGCGCTGCATGCGATCGCGGCGACCGATTCGCTCGCGCTGACGATCTTCCGCCCGTCGGTCGTGTTCGGCCCCGGCGACGCATTCCTCAACACGTTCGCGAACCTGCAGCGCACGGTGCCCGTGCTGCCGCTCGC
This sequence comes from Burkholderia pyrrocinia, assembly GCF_001028665.1. Taxonomy (NCBI): domain Bacteria; kingdom Pseudomonadati; phylum Pseudomonadota; class Betaproteobacteria; order Burkholderiales; family Burkholderiaceae; genus Burkholderia; species Burkholderia pyrrocinia. Next base: position 1,120,834 of record NZ_CP011503.1, on the reverse strand, counting down.
GATGCCCGACGCGCGCTTCCAGCCGGTGTTCGTCGGCGATGTCGTGCGCGCGTTCGTCAACACGCTCGATCTCGCGGCCGCGCACGGCAAGACCTACGAGCTCGGCGGCCCGACCGTCTACACGCTCGAGCAACTGGTGCGCTATTGCGGCACGCTGGTCGGCCGGCAGGCGCGCATCGTGCGGTTGCCCGACGCGCTCGCGCGGCTGCAGGCAATCGTGTTCGAATGCCTGCCCGGCGAACCGGTGATCACGCGCGATAATCTCGCATCGATGTCGGTGCCGAACGTGCTGTCGGGGCCGCTCGCGCCCGAGCTCGGGATCTCGCCCGCGAGTCTCGAAAGCATTGCGCCCGCTTATCTCGGCAACGCCGCGGCGCGGTCGCGGTTCGACTGGTTCCGCTCGCGCCGTTAGGCTCGCCCGGGCGCCGTCGTTCGGCACCTCCTTTTCCACCTTCGCGTTTTCCGGAACACCGTCATGAAACTCGTCATTGGAGACAAGAACTACTCGTCGTGGTCGATGCGTCCGTGGCTGCTGCTCGCGCATTTCGGCATCCCGTTCGACGAGATCGCGGTCGAGCTGCGCCGCGACGACACGGCCGCGCGCATCCTCGAGTATTCGCCGTCCGGCAAGGTGCCGTGCCTGGTCGACGATCACGGTGTCGCGATCTGGGATTCGCTCGCGATCGCCGAGACGCTCGCCGAGCGTTATCCGCAGTTCCCGATGTGGCCGGCAGATCCGCTCGACCGCGCGCATGCGCGCTGCGTCGCGGCCGAGATGCATTCGGGCTTCGCGGCGCTGCGCACGCAGATGGGCATGAACGTGCGCGCGTCGATGCCGGGGCGCGGCGCGACGCCCGACGCGCTCGCCGATGTCGCGCGCATCGATGCGCTGTGGAGCGCGTGCCTCGAGGCGTCGGGCGGGCCGTTCCTGTTCGGCGAGTTCGGGATCGCCGATGCGATGTATGCGCCCGTCGTGATGCGCTTCAACACGTATGCGCCGGGCCTGTCGCCGGAAGCGGCCGGCTATGCGGCGCGCGTGACGGCGCTGCCGGCCGTCCAGCGCTGGATCGACGCGGCGCGCAGCGAGACCAACGTGATCGCCGAATACGAGCCTCAACCATGAACATCTACGCAGTAGGCGGTGCGATCCGCGACGAATTGCTCGGCGTGCCCGTGCAGGACCGCGACTACGTGGTGGTGGGCGCGACGCCCGAGCAGATGGCCGCGCAGGGCTTCCGGCCGGTCGGCAAGGATTTCCCGGTGTTCCTGCATCCGCAGACGCAGGAGGAATACGCGCTGGCGCGCACCGAGCGCAAGACGGCGGCCGGCTATCACGGCTTCCAGTTCCATTACGCGCCGGACGTGACGCTCGACGAGGATCTCGCGCGGCGCGACCTGACGATCAACGCGATGGCGCGCGAGGTGAGCCCGGAAGGCGCGCTGGTCGGGCCCGTGATCGATCCGTTCGACGGGCAGGCCGACCTGCACGCGCGCGTGTTCCGGCACGTGAGCGATGCGTTCGTCGAGGATCCGGTGCGGATCCTGCGCATTGCGCGCTTCGCCGCGCGGTTCGCGGATTTCACGGTCGCGGGCGAAACGCTCGCGCTGATGCGGCGGATGGTCGACGCGGGCGAGGCCGACGCGCTGGTGCCCGAGCGCGTGTGGCAGGAAATCGCGCGGGGGCTGATGGAGGCGAAGCCGTCGCGGATGTTCGCGGTGCTGCGCGACTGCGGCGCGCTCGCGCGCATCCTGCCCGAGGTCGATGCGCTGTGGGGCGTGCCGCAGCGCGCCGACTACCACCCGGAAGTCGATACGGGCGTGCACGTGATGATGGTCGTCGACTACGCGGCGAAGCAGGGCTATTCGCTGCCGGTGCGCTTCGCGGCGCTCACGCACGATCTCGGCAAGGCGACGACGCCGGCGGACGTGCTGCCGCGCCACGTCGGCCACGAGGGCCGCAGCGTCGACCTGCTCAAGCCGTTGTGCGAGCGGCTGCGCGTGCCGAACGATTGCCGCGATCTCGCGCTCGTGGTCGCGCGCGAGCACGGCAACCTGCATCGCGTGATGGAGATGGGCGCGGCCGCGCTGGTGCGGCTGTTCGAGCGCAGCGACGCGCTGCGCAAGCCGGCGCGTTTCGCCGAGATGCTGCAGGCGTGCGAATCGGATGCGCGCGGGCGGCTTGGGCTCGACGCGCAGCCGTATCCGCAGGCCGAGCGGCTGCGCGTGGCGCTCGCGGCCGCGCGCAGCGTCGATGCCGGCGCGATCGCGCGCGGCATCGGCAGCGAAGCGGAGAAGATCAAGGAGGCCGTGCATCGCGCGCGGATCCAGGCCGTCGCGCAGGCGCTCGCGATCGGCGAATAGGGACAGGGATGACAACGGCGGGCGGCGCGCGCCCGCCGGCCGTTACGGCTACTTGCGCGCGGCTGCCTTGCGTGCCGGGGTGGCGGCAGCCGGGCGTTTGCCGGCGGATGCGCGCGGCTTGCCGGCAACCTTCTTTTCCGCCGCGCCGGCCGGCCGTGCCGGATCGGCGTCGCGGCCGCGTTTCGGCGCCGGTTCTCGGCGGCTCACGCGCGGCTCGCCCGGCGCAGTGCGCACGACGGGCGCGGGCTGCCTGATTTCCATCGTCGCGGACACGAATTCGGCGCAACTGTCGTCGAACAGCGGCAGCGTGCTGACCGCGATCAGCTCGGCGGGCCCGTCGCCGACGTTGGCGACGCGATGCCGTTTGCGCGCGTCGAAGTGCAGCGAGTCGCCGGGCGCCAGCGGGTAATCCTTCTTGCCGACCGTGTAGCAGATGCGGCCGGTCAGCACATAGACGAATTCGTCGCCGCCGTGCGACACCCATTCCGACCGGTAGCCTTCCATCATCTGCACCTTGACCGCGTTGATCTGGCTGCCGTCGAACGTGGTGGACAGCCGTTCGTACCACTGCGACGCGCTGTCGACCGCGTACGGCTTGCGGCTGCCCTCGTGCGAATCGGGCTGCGCCTGGCGCGGCTGGTCGATCAGCGCGCCGAGCGGCACGCCCAGCGCCTTCGCGACGTTGACGAGCGACGACAGGGAAATGCCCGTGAGATGGCGCTCGACCTGCGACAGGAACCCGACCGACAGCTTCGCTTCGGTCGCGACTTCCAGCAGCGTCTTCTTCGCTTCCCGGCGCAGGCGGCGAATGCGCTGGCCGATACGCATGATGTCTGAATCCATGAATCTCTTTCGTGGCAACGAGTCGGGAGGCGAGCGGAGGGGCGGTGCAGTCGCCGGGACGTTGCTTTCCGCGCATCGCACGAAGCACGGCCGTCGGGACGACGATGCCGGCGCATTGTACCGCGCAGTGTCGCCGGGCGACGCCACGCCGCGCCTGCCTGCGGCACCGTGCCGCCGATTTTAGTCCTACGAAAATTTTAGCTTGACCTCAATTTCAGCCTGCTCTAGATTCTGTCGCGCGCATCAAACAAAGTTAAGTGAGACAAAAATTTCCGCGGACCTGCCGCTGGCACGCCACAGCGGCCCGGCGACGTGCAGTGCCGCGCGTCGTCCGGCCATCGGCGCCGTGTCGCGTCAAGCCTGCTTCAGGCAGGCGCCCCGCCGCGTCACGCCGCCGACCGCCGACAACAATGAATAACGTGGGCATCCGATGATCGATCGACTGAAATACAGCTTCTCCGGCCTTCCCCCGTACGACGCGTCCGTCGCCGATACGCAGGCCGGCCTGTCGCGCCTGCTCGACGCCGCGCGGCTCGACGCGGTGGTGGTCACGTCGCAGGACGAATACGTCACCGAGTACCTGCCGCTCAGCAATAACCCGCGCTACGCGCTGTCGGGCTTCGACGGCTCGGCCGGCTGCGGGATCTTCCTGAGCGCGGCGACCGCGCAGGCGCTCGGCGTGCCGCCGTTCGTACTGTTCGTCGACGGCCGTTATCACCTGCAGGCCGAGCAGCAGTGCGATCCGGCGCGCGTGCGCATCGAGAAGCTCGGGATGAACGTGACGATCTGGCAGGCGATGGCCGACTGGTTGCTCGCGCATGCGAGCCGGCTCGCGCGGGTCGGCTACGACGGGTTGCGGATCAGCGTCGCTCAGCGCAACCGGCTGCTCGAGCAGACGCAGGCCGCGGTGCTCGACTGGACGAGCCTCGCCGATCGCGAGATCGACCGCGCGATCGCGCTGCCGGGCTGGGCCGTCGAGCGGCCGATCTTCGAGGTGCCGGAATCGATGACCGGCCTGAGCGTCGCGCAGAACCTCGACACGCTGAACCGCAAGCTCGCCGCGCACACCGGTGCGGACCACGGCACGACCGCGTTCTTCACCTGCGCGTCGGACGATCTCGCGTATCTGCTGAACAGCCGCGGTTATCACATCCCGAATGCGTCGTCGCATCTCGGCTTCCTGTTCGCGGTCGGCGGGGAGGTCGCGCTGTTCTTGCCGGAAGGCTGCGACCGTTGCGAAGTCACGCTCGAGTCGTATCCGGCGCTGCACGTGATCCGGCGTGACGTCGCGGCGCTCGAGCGTTTTCTCGCGCAGTTCGCGGTCGATCACGTGTGCTACGGCTTCGAATCGGTGAACTGCGCGCTCGTCGATGCGGTGCGCCGCGTGTGGCCGCACGCGCGCCATGCCGACTTCAATCCGGTCGAGGCGATGCGGGCCGCGAAGACGCCCGCGGTGCTCGACCGGTTCCGCGATGCGTTCGCGCGCAGCTCCGCGGCGATCGCCGAGACGATGCGCTGGGCGAAGACCGGCGAGCCGGGTGCACGCCACACCGAATACGACCTGGCGCGCACGATCAACGACGCGTACGGCGCGCGTTCGGCGGTTGCGCTGACGTTTCCGTCGATCGCGGCGAACGGCGCGAACAGCGCGTTCGCGCATTACACGGCGGCGAGTGCCGATGTCGAGCTGACGGAAGGCGAACTCGTGCTGCTCGACAGCGGCGCGTACTACGAAGCCGGTTTCGCGACGGACTGCACGCGCGTCGTGCTGCGCCGCACGCGCGCGGACACGGTCGCGCAGCCGTGGCAGCGCGAGATCTACACGGTCGCGCTGAAGGCGTGCATCAAGGGGCTCGTCGCGCGCTTCCCGAGCACGGCGACCGGCGGCGACGTCGATGCGCTCGTGCGGCAGGTGTGCCGCGATCACGGCCACGACTTCGGCCACGGCACCGGGCACGGCGTCGGGATTCACGTGCACGAAGGCGGCGTGCGTTTCGCGCCGGGCGCGAAGTACGGGCTGGTGCCGAATGCGGTGATTTCGGTCGAGCCGGGCATCTACGTGCCGGGCAAGGGCGGCGTGCGGATCGAGAACATCGTGATCATCCGGTCGGACGAAGCGCAGCCGGATACCGTGACGTTCGAGAACATCGTGACGGTCGGCTACGACTGGGACCTGATCGATCTCGACCTGCTGGACGACGACGAGCGCGCGTACCTGCGCGACTACGAGCGGCTGTGCGTGGAGCGCGGCACGCAGGTGACGGCGTGCCCGTTGCTGTAAGCGGCGCCGGCGCGGGCGGCGTCGGCCGCCCGCTGTCCGCCGGTCATCGATGACCGATCACCGGCGCCCGATCCGGATCCATTTCAATCCAGCAACCGCGCGCGCACGAACGGCGCGATCCGCTCGGCGAGCCACGCGTGCGTGCGCGTCGTCGGGTGCAGCGTGTCCCAGAACACGAAGCGCGCCGGGTCGCGGCAGTCCGCGCGCGGCGTCTGCGCGGCCAGGTAGGTGAACGACGACGGCTTCGGGATGTCGAGGCACGACCGCTTCGCATCGTCGAAGCCGTATTGCGCGGGGTGGCTCAGCAGATCGTCGAACGGCGCGTACGCGTCGAACACCTCGAGCCGCAGCGTCGCGCCGTAGCGGGCGCGCACCGCGGCGGCCGCGTCGGCGAGCCGCCGGTTGTAGTCCCTGACCTGCGCGGCGACGCTGGCGGTGTCGGTGCGCGTCGCGAACACCGGCGCGCGCGACACGTCCGGCAGCGTGACGAGCAGGATGCGCGTCGCGCCGGCCGCGGCGAGCCGCTCGAGGCTGTCCCGCACCGCGTTTGCCGCCTGCTCGGGCGTGCGGCCGTAGTTCACGAGATCGTTGCCGCCCGCGAACACCGCGAACAGCGTATTGGCGGGCCGGTAGTCCGGCGCGCGATCCATGTATTCGCGCCAGGAGTCGACCTCCTGCACGAGGCCCGGCACGACGAGGTGCTGGTCGGTCGCCGCACCGCCGATCGCCCAGTTGTAGAACGGCAGCCGCAGCGCGTTCGCGACGTATTCGGCCCACACCGGCCCGTTGCTGAAGCGTCCGGCGTGCCAGCTCGTGCCGTTCGGCAGCTTCCACTGGCTCGCGTTGAACATGTTCTGGGTGTCGGACAGGCTGTCGCCGAACACGATCAGCTTGTTGACCCGCGCGTCCTGCTGCGCGGAATCGATGGTCCAGACCGTGTAGTTGAACGACAGCGCGTTGTTCGCCGCGACCGCCTGCGTCAGGTTCGCGCGGATGCCGCGCGCGGCGAGCGTCTTGCGGCAGACGTCGGCGAGCGTGTCCTGCGCCGTCGCGCTGTAGAACATGTTCTTCCACTGCGTGACGCCGTCCGCCCACCAGTAGCCGGGAACGCGATACCAGTCGCCGCCCGCCGGATCGCGCGCCCATTCATAGGTCGCCTCGGGCTTGAGCGGATCGTCGCTGATCCGGTACCAGCAGCGCAGGTAGGTGTAGGTGTCGCTGCCGCGCGACGCGGCGCGCGGCGCTGCGCCGGGCGGGGCGGAAGCCGGCGTCGCGAGCGGGCCGGCCGGCGACAGCGTCATGTCGCCGGTCGGCGTCGGCAGCGGGGCCGGGGCGGCCGGCGCGAGCGACGCGGTGAACGTCAGCGCGGCGCCGAGCGTGGCGATGGCGGCCACGCGGCGCGCGGATTCAAAACGGGAATGATGCATCGATGCCCTCCGATCTGTTGTTGTTGGATCAGGCAGCGCGGCTGCGCTGCCGCGTATCGGGGGGACATATGCGCCGGACTGGAGTCCGGTCTTTCGAAGCGGAATTCAGGGTGAGGCGGGTGAAGCGGGTGAGGCGGATGAAGCGGCGGGCGGACTACCGACCGCCGCGCGACGTCAGCGCATCAGCGCCGACACGCGCCCGTCGGGGCCGTAGACGCCGGCCGGCGCCGGGGCCGAGCGCAGCACCGCGAGCGCGCGCTCGTTGTAGTCCATCCGGATCCGGATCAGCATCCCGTTGTTCGCGTTGGCCTGGCGCGCGCGTTCGGCGGCCTGCTGCAGCAACTGCCAGCGGCCGGCGAGGCGTGCATCGCGCTCGGCGGCCTGGTCCATCCCTTTCTTGCCCGGCGCAAAGCCGAGCGCGGACAACTGCGTGTCGCGCGTGCGCTCGAGCTGCGCGAGCCGGTCGATCAGCGCGCTCTTCTTCTCGACGATCCCGGGCAGCATCTCGAGCGGCTCCGGCGTCGTCAGCGCTTTTTCTTCATACGCGAGCAGGGACGCGAACGCCTCGACCGTCGCGTGTTCGTCGTTGACCGTGGCCAGCAGCTCTTCTCTCATCGCGTCATGCTCGTCGCGCCGGCGCGCGTGGTGCGGTGCGCCGGCAAACCGGGGGACCGGCCGCGAGGCGGCCGGCTCAGCTGCCCGGGCGCTGCTGCTGCAGCAGCTCGCGGGCGGTATTCAATACGCCGTCGGCAATCTTGTTCGCGTCGATCGTCAGCGTGCCGTTGTTCAGCGCTTCCTTGATCGACTCGACCAGGCCCGTGTCGATATCGGCGTTGCCGGATGCGGATGCCGAGCGCAACTGGCCGGACAGACCCGACAGGTTCACGGTCGTGTCGCCGCCGGTCGATCCTGCATCGGCCGCCTGCGCGGACGACTGGGCCGTGCCGGATTGCGCACGGGTCGCGCCGTTGCCGGTCGGCGCGAGGGGGCTCGGGTTCGGAGTGGAATCGATCTTCACGATGGGTTTCCTGTACGGTTTGACCCAGATAACGGCCGGGTCGGCCCGAACTTTAGCATCGTGAGCCCGAAATTCTCCGAATAAACAATTCTTTGCAATCTTGCAGCGGTATCAGGCCCTACAGCGGAATTTCCACGGTGCCGGCGTCCTTGACGATCGCCGTGACGATCTGGCCCGCCGCCATCCGCACCCGCACCGACTGGCCGGGCGCCGCATTCGCGAGCACGCTGCCTTCGGCCGAAATCGTGAAACCGGGGCCGGCCGCGACGACTCGCACCGTCTGGCCGGCCGACACCGACGCAGCGCTCTTCAGCATGTCCTGCCGCAGCGGCAGCCCGGCCGAGATGCGCGCGAGCGCGGTCGAGCCGATCGCCTGCGCCGGATCGGTGATCACCGCGAGCGGCATTACCGTCAGGTCGCCGTCGCGCGCGACCAGGTCGGCCGCGCTCAGCGGCGCGCCGGGCGCGATCTGGCGCGCGGCGACGTAATAGGTGGCCTGCACGGCGACCTTCGCCTGCAGGTAGACGGTCCACGGCCGCTCGCCCGCGCAGCGCACGCCGACCGTCGTGCGGCCCCACAGGCGCGCGCCGGTCGGCAGGAACGGCTCGAGCGTCGTGCACGCGGCGAGCCCGCGCGGAAACGCGGTCGTGACCGTCGCGGTGGTCTTGCCGGGCAGGCCCGCGATCTGCTGCTGCAGGAATGCGAGGGCCGTGCGCCGGATCGCGTCAGGGTCCTGCTGGCCGGGCGGCGTCGCGGGCTGGGCCGCGGGGGCCGCCTGGGCCGGGTTGGCGGAAGCCACCGGCGCGCGCGGCGCCGGCGCGGCTGACGCGGTGCGAGCCGCCGCCATGCGCGCGGCGACTGCCGGCGGCGCCGGCCGCGCGGGATTCGACGCGGGCTCCGCCGTACCGGCGACGACCATCGCGATGGCGTTGGGATCGGCGGTGCGCGGCGCGCCGTAGGCGGCGTTCGCGCGAGCAGCTGTGTAGACGGAGGCCGGTGCGGCAGCCGGCGGCGGGACGTTCGTCACGATCATCGTGCCGGCCGGTTGCGCCGCATAGCCGGCAGTGGCGGCACCACCCGCACCGGCCGTACCACCCACTCCGGCAGCACCACCCACTCCGGCAGCACCACCCGCACCGGCCGCCGCACGTCCGGCGTCCGCCGCCGTGCCTGCACCCGAAACCATCCCCGCATTCCCGCCGAACTGCCCGCCGCTCGCCGCATTGGCGTGCGCAAGCGCGGTTTCGGCCGTTTCGCCGCGTCCGGGAATCACGATCATCCCGTCGTCCGCGTGCGCGGCCGGTGCGGCGATCCACAGCGCCACGGCGAGCGCAAACGCACGCCGGACGTGCGTGAGCCGCCCGTTCCTGCCGCGAAGTGCGCTGCCCGTCATCGCCGTGTCCTCGATCCGTTGATCCGATTCGCATTCTAGGGAGCCGGGCCGCCGCGCAAACGATGAATAGAGGGGGCCTTTGCCGCGTTATTCGCCCGATTGCCGGTTGCGTGCGACGCCTACCATCGCTGTCATGGAAAAAAGCCTCTCGGGTCGCCATCCGGTGCGAGGGGCGTGCAGCGCTTCATACGGAGAGACGCACACATGCTGGACAAACTCGATGCGGAATTCGCGTTCGGCCGACAGGCGCTCGACGTGCGCGCCTACCGGCAGGAACTGCTGTCGTCGAACATCGCGAACGCCGACACGCCCGGCTACCAGGCCCGCGACGTCGATTTCGCGTCGACGCTCGCGCGCTCGCTGAAGCAGACCAACGGCGGCCTCGCGCCGAGCAACGCCGCGCAGCTGCCGATGACGCAGCCGGCCGGCGTGACGAGCGGCATGTCGATGGTGTCGACGGCGCAGGGCCACATGGCCGGCACGGCGAAGCTGATCCCGACGGGCGGCCCGGCCGACGACTACGGCCGCGCGCAGTACCGGATGCCGCTGCAGCCGTCGCTCGACGGCAACACGGTCGATCTCGACGTCGAACGCGTGCAGTTCGCGAACAACGCGCTGCACTACGAAACCGGGATGACCGTGATGACCCAGCAGATCAAGGCCATGATCGCCGCGATCTCGACGAACTCGTAAGCGCGCCGCTTCCGAACCCGCGCACCAGTACAAGGAGCCTCCATGCCTTCGTTGATGAACATCTTCGGCGTCGCCGGTTCGGCGCTGTCCGCGCAATCGCAGCGCCTGAACGTCACCGCGTCGAACCTCGCGAACGCCGACAGCGCCACCGGCCCCGACGGCAAGCCGTACAAGGCCAAGCAGGTCGTGTTCGCGACCGACCCGATGGGCGGCGCGCGCACCGCGTCCGGCCAGGGCGTGGGCGGCGTGCGCGTGACGAAGGTGATGGACGACCCGTCGCCGATGAAGTCGACCTACGACCCGGCGAACCCGGCCGCCGACGCGAACGGCTACGTGCAGATGCCGAACGTCGACCCGGTGCAGGAGATGGTGAACATGATCTCGGCGTCGCGCTCGTACCAGGCCAACGTCGAGACGCTGAACACCGCGAAGACGCTGATGCTCAAGACGCTGACGATCGGCTCGTGAGCCGCGCGCCGACCGACCTTACAGACCCGACAGTTCTGATAGTTCCGATAGTTCCGACAGAAGGCCACCCAGGATGACATCCTCCAACACGACGATCGGCGGCAACGGCACGAACGTGTCGACCTTGCCGACCGACACGATGAACACCAACAAGGCGTCGTCGACCAACGGCACGTCGGCGAGCGACCTGCAGGCGACGTTCCTGAAGCTGCTCGTCACGCAGCTGCAGAACCAGGATCCGACGAGCCCGGTCGACAGCTCGCAGATGACGACGCAGCTCGCGCAGATCAACACGGTGAGCGGCATCGCGCAGCTGAACACGTCGCTCACGTCGCTGTCGACGCAGCTCACGGCCGGCCAGCAGACGCAGGCCGCGCTGCTGATCGGCTCGAACGTGCTCGCGCCGGGCAACAGCGTTGCGGTGAAGAGCGGCGCGGCGTCGCCGTTCGGCGTGTCGCTGGCGAACGACGTGTCGAACCTGACGATCACCGTGAAGAACAGCTCGGGCGCCGTCGTCAACACGATCAACGCGGGCAAGCAGTCGGCCGGCACCGTGCCGTTCAACTGGACGCCGACCGACGCGGCCGGCAATGCGCTGCCGGACGGCGCCTACACGGTCAGCGCGCAGTACACCGGTGCCGACGGCAAGACCTACGCGCCGACCGTGCTGGCGGCCGCGCAGGTGCAGAGCGTGATCAAGCAGGCCGACGGCACGGCGGGGCTCGTGTTGTCGAACGGTACGACGGTGGGGCTCACCCAGGTCGCGTCGATCTTCCCGAACGTCAAGACGTCGTCCTCGTCCGGCGGCACCACCACCAACTGATCGAGTTTTCTCGAAACGGAGACCGAAATGGGTTATCAGCAGGGTCTGAGCGGCCTCGCCGGCGCGTCGAACGCGCTCGACGTGATCGGCAACAACATCGCGAACGCGAACACGGTCGGCTTCAAGTCGAGCACCGCGCAGTTCGCCGACATGTACGCGAACTCGGTCGCGACGTCGGTCAACACGCAGATCGGCATCGGCACGTCGCTGAACTCGGTGCAGCAGCAGTTCGGCCAGGGCACGATCAATACGACGAACTCGTCGCTCGACGTCGCGATCAACGGCAACGGCTTCTTCCAGATGTCGAACAACGGCGTGACGACGTACTCGCGCGACGGCACGTTCCAGCGCGACAAGAACGGCTTCATCGTCGACTCGCAAGGCCGCAACCTGATGGGCTACGCGGCCGGCTCGGGCGGCGTGATCAACACCGCGCAGACCGTGCCGCTGCAGGCGCCGACGACCAACATCGCGCCGACCGCGACGACCAAGATCACCGGCCAGTTCAACCTGAACTCGCAGGACACGGTGCCGGTCAAGACGCCGTTCAGCGCGACCGACACCACGACGTACAACTACTCGACGTCGATCCAGGTGTACGACTCGCTCGGCGGCTCGCAGGCGGTCAACATGTACTTCGTGAAGTCGGCGGCCGGCACGTGGGAAGCGTACGCGGGCGTCCAGGGCGGCGCGACGACCGATCTCGGCACGGTCACGTTCAATTCGTCGGGCGCGATCCAGAGCACGACGCTGCCGGCCGCGGGCGGGCCGACCGCGTCGCTCGGCCAGTTCCAGTTCACCGTGCCGAACACCGACGGCTCGGCGACGCCGCAGAGCCTCACGCTCGACCTGACCGGCACGACGCAGTACGGCGGCAAGGACGGCGTGAACAACCTCGCGCAGAACGGCTACGCGAGCGGCACGCTGACGACCTACTCGATCGGCGCCGACGGCAAGCTGACCGGCAACTACTCGAACGGCCAGACCGCCGTGCTCGGCCTGATCGCGCTCGCGAACTTCAACAACCCGAACGGGCTGGTGAACCTCGGCGGCAACCAGTATGCGGAGTCCTCCGCATCGGGCGTGCCGCAGGTGTCCGCACCGGGCAGCACGAACCACGGCACGCTGCAGGGCAGCGCGCTCGAGAACTCGAACGTCGACCTCACGTCGCAGCTCGTCAACCTGATCACCGCGCAGCGCAACTACCAGGCGAACGCGCAGACGATCAAGACGCAGCAGACCGTCGACCAGACGCTCATCAACCTGTAAGCGCGGATAACCGGCAGCCATGGACCGACTGATCTACACGGCGATGACGGGCGCGTCGCAGTCGCTCGACCAGCAGGCGATCGTCGCGAACAACCTCGCGAACGCATCGACGACGGGCTTTCGCGCGCAGCTCGCGACGTATCGCGCCGTGCCGATGAATTTCGGCGACGGCAGCAACATCGACCCGACGACGACGCGCACCTACGTGCTCGCGTCGACGCCCGGCGCGGACTACGCGCCGGGTCCGATCACGCGCACCGGCAATCCGCTCGACGTCGCCGTGCAGGGCGCCGGCTGGCTGTCGGTGCAGACGGCCGACGGCAGCGAGGCGTACACGCGCGCCGGCAACCTGCACGTCGACCAGAACGGCCAGCTCGTCAACGCGAGCAACCTGCCGGTGATCGGCAACGGCGGCCCGATTTCGGTGCCGCCGAACGCGGAAGTGACGATCGGCAAGGACGGCACCGTTTCCGCGCTGATGCCGGGCGACCCGCCGACGGCGGTCGCGATCGTCGACCAGATGAAGCTCGTCAATCCCGATCCGGCCACGCTCACGCGCGGCAACGACGGGTTGTTCCGCACCGCCGACGGCAATCCGGCCGACGCCGACACGAACGTGGTCGTCACGCCGAATTCGCTCGAAGGCAGCAACGTCAACCCGGTGACCGCGATGGTCGCGATGATCGACAACGCGCGCGCGTTCCAGCTTCAGTCGAAGCTGATCCAGACGGCCGACCAGAACGAGCAGACGGCGAACCAGCTGCTCAACTTCAGCTGAGCGCCCGCGCCAGTCAACTTCAACTGAGCGCCTACGCCAGCCCACGCAGGAGATCTTACAAGTGAACCGTTCGCTCTACATCGCCGCCACCGGCATGAATGCGCAGCAGGCGCAGATGGACGTGATTTCGAACAACCTCGCGAACACCAGCACGAACGGCTTCAAGGCGTCGCGCGCGGTGTTCGAGGATCTGCTTTACCAGACGATCCGCCAGCCCGGCGCGAACTCGACGCAGCAGACCGAGCTGCCGTCGGGCCTGCAGCTCGGCACCGGCGTGCAGCAGGTCGCGACCGAGCGCCTGTACACGCAGGGCGGCCTCACGCAGACCGGCAACTCGAAGGACGTCGCGATCAACGGCGCGGGCTTCTTCCAGGTGCTGATGCCGGACGGCACGAACGCATACACGCGCGACGGCTCGTTCCAGACCAACGCGCAGGGCCAGCTCGTCACGTCGAGCGGCTACCAGGTGCTGCCGGCGATCACCGTGCCGCAGAACGCGCAGTCGCTGACGATCGGCAAGGACGGTGTCGTGTCGGTCACGCAGCCGGGCTCCGGCAACGCGGTGCAGATCGGCTCGCTGCAGATCGCGACCTTCATCAACCCGACCGGCCTCGAGGCGCGCGGCGAGAACCTGTTCTCCGAGACCACGTCGTCGGGCGCGCCCAACGTGTCGCAGCCGGGGCTGAACGGCGCGGGCGTGCTCAACCAGGGTTATGTCGAAGCGTCGAACGTGAACGTCGTGCAGGAGCTCGTCAACATGATCCAGACGCAGCGTGCCTACGAGATCAACAGCAAGGCCGTGACGACGTCCGACCAGATGCTGCAGACCGTCACGCAGATGAAGACCTAACCGGAACACCCCGTCGTCGCCATGAAGCAGGTTCGCCTCCCCTCGTCAGCCACCGTCCGCGCCGCATGCGCGGTCGCGGTGGCGGCGCTCGCCGGTTGCGCGCAGATCCCGCGCGATCCGATCATCCAGCAGCCGATGACGGCGCCGCCGCCAGCGCCGATGTCGATGCAGGCGCCCGGCTCGATCTACAACCCCGGCTACGCGGGGCGGCCGCTCTTCGAGGATCAGCGGCCGCGCAACACCGGCGACATCCTGACGATCGTGATCGCGGAAAACATCAACGCGACCAAATCGTCGGGCGCGAACACGAACCGGCAGGGCAATACCAACTTCGACGTGCCGACGGCCGGCTTCCTCGGCGGGCTGTTCGCGAAGGCGAACCTGTCGGCGACCGGCAACAACAAGTTCGCGGCGACGGGCGGCGCGAGCGCGGCGAACACGTTCAACGGCACGATCACGGTGACCGTCACCAACGTGCTGCCGAACGGCAACCTCGTGGTCAGCGGCGAGAAGCAGATGCTGATCAACCAGGGCAACGAATTCGTGCGCTTCTCGGGCGTCGTCAACCCGAACACGATCTCGGGCGCGAACTCCGTCTTCTCGACGCAGGTCGCCGACGCGCGGATCGAATACTCGGCGAAGGGCTACATCAACGAAGCCGAGACGATGGGCTGGCTGCAGCGCTTCTTCCTCAACATCTCGCCGTGGTGATGACGATGCAGACGACCCTGTTCGACCGCCTGTCGTCCCGCGCGCAAGGCTTCGCGCGGTTCGCCGTCGCGTTCGCGGCCGCGGCCTGCGTGTTCGGCGCGGCGCCCGCGCACGCGGAACGCCTGAAGGATCTCGCGCAGATCCAGGGCGTGCGCGACAACCCGCTGATCGGCTATGGCCTCGTCGTCGGTCTCGACGGCACGGGCGACCAGACGATGCAGACGCCGTTCACGACGCAGACGCTCGCGAACATGCTCGCGAACCTCGGCATCTCGATCAACAACGGCTCGGCCAACGGCGGCCCGTCGTCGCTGAACAACATGCAGCTGAAGAACGTCGCGGCCGTGATGGTGACCGCCACGCTGCCGCCGTTCGCGCGGCCCGGCGAGGCGCTCGACGTGACCGTGTCGTCGCTCGGCAACGCCAAGAGCCTGCGCGGCGGCACGCTGCTGCTCACGCCGCTGAAGGGCGCGGACGGGCAGGTGTACGCGCTCGCGCAGGGCAACATGGCGGTCGGCGGCGCGGGTGCCAGCGCGAACGGCAGCCGCGTGCAGGTGAACCAGCTCGCGGCCGGCCGGATCGTCGGCGGCGCGATCGTCGAGCGTTCGGTGCCGAACGCGATCGCGCAGATGAACGGCGTGCTGCAGCTGCAGCTGAACGACATGGACTACGGCACCGCGCAGCGGATCGTGTCCGCGGTCAATTCGAGCTTCGGCCCGGGCACCGCGACCGCGCTCGACGGCCGCACGATCCAGCTCGCGGCGCCGGCCGACTCGGCGCAGCAGGTCGCGTTCATGGCGCGGCTGCAGAACCTCGACGTGAGCCCGGACAAGGCCGCGGCGAAGGTGATCCTGAACGCGCGCACCGGCTCGATCGTGATGAACCAGATGGTCACGTTGCAGAGCTGCGCGGTCGCGCACGGCAACCTGTCGGTCATCGTCAACACGCAACCGGTCGTGTCGCAGCCGGGGCCGTTCTCGAACGGGCAGACGGTGGTGGCGCAGCAGTCGCAGATCCAGCTGAAGCAGGACAACGGCGCGCTGAAGATGGTGACAGCCGGCGCGAATCTCGCCGACGTCGTGAAGGCGCTGAACACGCTCGGCGCGACGCCGGCGGACCTGATGTCGATCCTGCAGGCGATGAAGGCGGCCGGCGCGTTGCGCGCCGACCTGGAGGTCATCTAAATGGCAGCGAACCTTTCTAACGCGAACGACCTCACGCAGCGCTTCGCGCTCGACGTGCAGGGTTTCGACGCGCTGCGCGCGCAGGCGAAGCAGTCGCCGCAGGCCGGCGCGAAGGCCGTCGCGGGCCAGTTCGACGCGATGTTCACGCAGATGATGCTCAAGAGCATGCGCGACGCGTCGCCCGACGGCGGATTGTTCGATTCGCATACGTCGAAGATGTACACGTCGATGCTCGACCAGCAGCTCGCACAGCAGATGTCGACGCGCGGGATCGGCGTCGCCGACGCGCTGATGAAGCAACTGCTGCGCAATGCGGGGCAGGGCGCGGGCAGCGACTCGGCGGCCGACGTCGGCGCGGCCGGCTTGGGCGCCGGCGGCCTCGGCACGGCCGGCAATGAAGGCAGCCTCGCCGCGATGAACGCGATGGCACGTGCGTATGCGAACGCGGCCGGGAACAACGGCGGGCTCGCCGGCGCGCGCGGCTATTCGGCCGGCAGTGCGCTGACGCCGCCGCTGAAGGGCGCGAGCGGCGCGCCGGACGCCGACGCGTTCGTCGACCGGCTCGCTGCACCGGCGCAGGCCGCGAGCGCGACCACGGGCATCCCGGCGCGTTTCATCGTCGGCCAGGCCGCGCTCGAATCGGGCTGGGGCAAGCGCGAGATCCGCGCGGCCGACGGCTCGACCAGCTACAACGTGTTCGGCATCAAGGCGAACAAGGGCTGGACGGGCCGCACGGTGTCGGCGCTGACGACCGAGTACGTGAACGGCACGCCGCGCCGCGTGGTCGCGAAATTCCGAGCGTACGACTCGTACGAGCACGCGATGACCGATTACGCGAACCTGCTGAAGAACAATCCGCGCTACTCGGGCGTGCTGAGCGCGAGCCGCAGCGTCGAAGGCTTCGCGCACGGGATGCAGAAGGCCGGTTACGCGACCGACCCCAACTACGCGAAGAAGCTGATCTCGATCATGCAGCAGATCGGCTGACGGGCCAGGGCCAGCACCGGCTGATAGCAGGCCCGGCCCACCGCCAGTTACCCTCTCAGGACCGCGCCCGGCAGCCCGCCGCGCGCGGTTTCAACGTTTGCGCGAAAAAAATCGGCAAATCGATCTAAACTTTCGGTCAGCACTGCCGCTAAGTGTGAGAGACCTGCGACCGGGCCCGTGCTCCGGCCCCGTTTTATTGCGCACCGGTTGCCCCGGGCGCCCATGACAAGAAAGACCGGCTAGCCATGAATATCGAAACGTCGACGGACCCCAGCCTGGATGCAGGCCACTCCGGGCCCGACTATGCCCGCCGCAATCCGCTGGAAATCGGTGTGCAGCTGCGCAACCTCGTGAACCGCGGCGATTTCCTGACCGTCCAGTACCCGGGCGGCCAGCTCGTCACGCGCCTGCTCGAGGTCGACGTCGGCGCACGGACGTTCACGTTCGACTGGGGCGCGCTGTCCGAGCAGAACGCCGGCATCCTCGCCGCGTCGCACTGCACGTTCGCGGCCTCGCCGGAGGGCGTGCGCGTCGAATTCACCACGGGCACGCCGCGCGAGACGCGCTACGAGGGGCTGCCCGCGTTCGTCGCCGATTTCCCCGAAGTCCTGATGTGCATCCAGCGCCGCGAATATTTCCGGGTCGATGCGCCGATCGTCGATCCGTTCCTGTGCCGCGGCAAGCTGCCGGACGGCGAGAGCTTCCTGTTCGAGGTGCACAACCTGTCGCTCGGCGGCGTGGGGCTGCGCACGGCCGACGAACGCGTCGAGGCGCTCGAGGTCGGCACGCTGCTGCCGGACGTCGAGCTCGAGCTGACCGGCCACGGCAAGCTGTCGCTCGACCTGCAGCTCGTGTCGCAGCGCTCGACGCAGATGCCGAACGGGTCGCGGCGCTACCAGCTCGGCTTCCGCTACATGTCGCTGCCGGGCAGCGCGGAGAACACGCTGCAGCGGCTGATCACGCAGCTCGAGATGAAGCGCCGCTCGCTCGCGCGGGCCTGACGCGCACGCGGTCGCCGGCCCCGCACGGGCCGCCCGCGCACCGCCGCCGGCCCCGCCGGACGGACGCTCCGACCAGCGATGCGCACCCGCGCGTCGCGCGTGCATTTTTTCCTCAATTTTTTCGATCCGCGGCCGATATACCGGGAGTCACGCAACCCGGCGGCCGCAGCGCGGCCGGCTCATCAGGATCGCGCATGTCCAACACACTCATGAACCTCGGCGTCAGCGGCCTGAATGCCGCGCTCTGGGGCCTCACGACGACCGGCCAGAACATCAGCAACGCCGCGACGCCGGGCTATTCGGTCGAACGACCCGTCTATGCCGAGGCGAGCGGCCAGTACACGAGCAGCGGCTACATGCCGCAAGGCGTGAATACCGTCACCGTGCAGCGGCAGTACAGCCAGTACCTGAGCGACCAGCTGAACGGCGCGCAGACGCAGGGCGGCGCGCTGTCGACGTGGTATTCGCTCGTCACGCAGCTGAACAACTACGTCGGCAGCCCGACGGCCGGCATCTCGACCGCGATCACGAGTTATTTCACGGGGCTGCAGAACGTCGCGAACAGCGCGTCCGACGCGTCGGTGCGGCAGACCGCGATGAGCAATGCGCAGACGCTCGCGAACCAGATCACGGCGGCCGGCCAGCAGTACGACGCGCTGCGCCAGAGCGTGAACACGCAGCTCACGAGCACCGTGACGCAGATCAACGCGTACACCGCGCAGATCGCGCAACTGAACCAGCAGATCGCGTCCGCGAGCAGCCAGGGCCAGCCGCCGAACCAGCTGATGGACCAGCGCGACCTCGCGGTGTCGAACCTGTCGAACCTTGCCGGCGTGCAGGTTGTGCGCAACAGCGACGGCTACAGCGTGTTTCTCGCGGGCGGCACGCCGCTCGTCGTCGCGGACAAGAGCTACCAGCTCGCGACCGTCACGTCGCCGTCCGATCCGAGCGAGCTGACCGTCGTGTCGCAGGGGATCGCCGGCGCAAACCCGCCGGGGCCGAACCAGTTCCTGTCCGACGCGTCGCTGTCGGGCGGCACGCTCGGCGGCCTGCTCGCGTTCCGCAGCCAGACGCTCGACCCCGCGCAGGCGCAGCTCGGCGCGATCGCGACCAGCTTCGCCGCGCAGGTCAACGCGCAGAACGCGCTCGGCATCGACCTGTCGGGCAATGTCGGCGGCAACCTGTTCGCGACCGGCTCGCCGATCATCTACGCGAACCAGGGCAACACCGGCAACGCGGCGCTGTCCGTGTCGTTCGCGAACGCGTCGCAGCCGACCACGGGCGACTACACGCTGGCGTACGACGGGACGAACTACACGCTGACCGACCGCGCGAGCGGCACGGTGGTCGGCTCGTCGACGTCGATGCCGGCCTCGATCGGCGGGCTGAACTTCTCGTTCTCGTCCGGCTCGATGAGCGCCGGCGACAAGTTCACCGTGCAACCGACGCGCGGCGCGCTGAACGGCTTCGGCCTCACGACGTCGAACGGCTCGGCGATCGCGGCGGCGGCGCCGTACGTGCCGTCGGCCACCACGACGAACACGGGCACCGGGACGATCGGCGGGCTGTCGGTCACGAGCGCGGCGGCCGCGGCCAACGCGCACAACTACACGATCACGATGGGCGGCACCGCCGCCAGCCCGACCTACACGGTCACCGACAACACGGCCGTGCCGCCGACGACCACCGCCGCGCAGCCGTACCAGGCCGGCACGCCGATCACGCTGACGGCCGGTGTCACGGTGACGGTGTCGGGCACGCCCGCGGTGGGCGACACGTTCAAGGTCGCGCCGAACACCGGCGGTACGAACGACGGCAGCAACGCGCTCGCGCTGTCGAAGCTCGTCAACTCGAAATCGTTCGGCAACGGCTCGACCACGCTGACGGGCGCGTACGCGAGCTACGTGAACAGCATCGGCAACACGACGAGCCAGCTGAAGTCGTCGAGCGCCGCGCAGACCGCGCTGGTCGGCCAGATCACGCAGGCGCAGCAGTCGGCGTCGGGCGTGAACCAGAACGAGGAAGCGGCCAACCTGATGCAGTACCAGCAGTTCTACCAGGCGAACGCGAAGGTGATCCAGACCGCGTCGACGCTGTTCCAGACCGTGCTCGGCCTGTTCAACTGATTTCGGGGAAGCGATGCGGATTTCCACCACCCAGTTCTACCAGCAGAACGTCGCTCAGATGAGCGACCAGCAGGCGCAGCTGTCGCAGCTGTACCAGCAGATCTCGAGCGGCGTGAGCCTCGCGACGCCGGCCGACAACCCGCTCGGCGCGGCGCAGGCCGTGCAGTTGTCGATGACGTCGGCGACGCTGTCGCAGTACGCGTCGAACCAGAACGCCGCGCTGTCGTCGCTGCAGAAGGAAGACCAGTCGCTGATCAGCGTCAACAACCTGCTGAACAGCATACATACGGTCGTGATCCAGGCCGGCGACGGCTCGCTGTCCGACAGCGACCGCTCGGCGCTGTCGACGCAGCTGCAGGGCTATCGCGACCAGTTGCTGACGCTCGCGAATTCGACGGACGGCTCGGGCAACTACCTGTTCTCGGGCTTCCAGTCGACCACGGCGCCGTTCGCGAACGCGCCGGGCGGCGGCGTGACCTACAGCGGCGACGCGGGCACGCGGCAGGTGCAGATCGCCGACACGCGCTCGATCTCGCAGGGCGACAACGGCGCGAACGTGTTCCTGTCGGTGCCGATGCTCGGCAGCCAGCCGGTGCCGCTCGCCGGCGCGGGCAACACGGGCACGGGCACGATCGGCGCGGTGTCGATCACGAGCCCGTTGGCCGCGACCAACGCGCACCAGTTCGCGATCACGTTCGGCGGCACGGCGGCCGCGCCGACCTATACGGTGACCGACAATTCCGTCGTGCCGCCGACCACGACCGCCGCGCAGCCGTATTCGGCCGGCGCCGGGATCGCGCTCGGCAACGGCCTGTCGGTGCCCGTGTCGGGCAAGCCGGCCGCCGGCGATACGTTCACGGTCACGCCCGCGCCGCAGGCCGGCACCGACGTGTTCGCGGCGCTCGACACGATGATCGCCGCGCTGAAGGTGCCGATCAGCAGCAACACGACAGTCGCTGCCGCGCTCGCGAACGCGATGACCACCGGCACGACGAAGCTGAACAACATGATGACGAACGTCCTCACCGTGCAGGCGTCGGTCGGCGGCCGCGAGCAGGAAATCAAGGCGATGCAGGCCGTGAACCAGACCAACACGCTGCAGGTCAGCAGCAACCTGGCCGACCTGACGAGCACCAACATGGTGGCGACGATCAGCCAGTTCCTGCAGATGCAGAACGCGCTGACCGGCTCGCAGAAGGCTTACGCGCAGCTTCAGAACCTGTCGCTGTTCCAGTACATCAACCCTTGATGCACGGCGCGTCCGCGGCGATGTGAGCGCGTGCTCACATCGCGCGGGTCGTGGGTTGGGATGTACAGGGACCGAGCGGAGGCGTCGATTCCGGTCCGGCAGGAATGCGCGCTCGCTCAGTCATCCGGGATGTTTCCCGGCGCGCACAGTTTCATCGATTTCATGGGCACCGCGCCTCGGATATTCTCTTCGGGAATGAGGGAGAATGCTGGCCAGTCCGCTTCATCGACATAGACCTCTCCAGCCTTGCACCGCATGTGTGCCTGGCGCGGCCGCGTATCGCACCATGCGCCGTCTATTGCACATCGCTGCCAGCGCGGAATCGTGCCTGATATCGCGACGGAGCCGCGCGATGCCTTGCTGTATGTCGGAACCTCGCGCGTCGTGATGGCCATATACATGAAATCGAAATTCGCTTGGACGGGGCGGGCGGCGTCGGCTGCCCGGTAGTGTCGGTGAAGTTCCGCGATGTAGTAGCCGCTTCCGGCAAGCAGCGCTGTGGCGGACAGGAATAGGGCTGTCAGCGAGAGCCGCTTGACGGTGACCTGTGCGCGTCGCGTGGCAAGGTGGCCAATCAAAACAAAACCGAGCAGGCATGTGCCGACCACCATGATGAATATGCCGGCGGACCGATTCTCGCAGTCGTAACCGCACACCGGGGCAAAGGCCAGAATCAGCTTGGCGGCGGCGTATCCCGAAGCGGTGCCGGCAAAGGCCAATGCGAGAAGCGAGACTGCGCGATTCACTTGATCTCCCAGAAGCGCGTTTTCCTCGACTGTCCGAGGTCGGAGAATCCGAACCCGTATTTTGACCGATGAGCGCCTGCTTTCTCAGTCGAGCGTTCGGGCTTGCCGCGCTTGCCAGCCCCAGTCCCGCTCCGTAAACTCGCGCCAGATTCCAGACCGGCGCGCCCTCCGCAGCCGGCGACAGACCGACAGGAGCCCTTTTCCCATGTCCGATTCCTACTTCCCGCGCTGGCGGGTGCAATCGACCGGCGCGGCGTCGCGCGTGGTCGGCCCCGACGAGCGCCTCGCGTGGCCGCAGATGGTCGCGATGGGCGTGCAGCACGTCGTCGCGATGTTCGGCTCGACCGTGCTCGCGCCGCTCCTGATGGGCTTCGACCCGAACCTGTGCATCTTCATGTCGGGCATCGGCACGCTGCTGTTCTTCGCGCTGGTCGGCGGCCGCGTGCCGAGCTACCTCGGCTCGAGCTTCGCATTCATCGGCCTCGTGATCGCGGTGACGGGCTACGGCGGCAGCGGCCCGAACCCGAACATCCCGGTCGCGCTCGGCGGGATCGTCGCGTGCGGCGTCGTGTACGTCGCGCTCGGCGCGCTGGTGCAGGTGATCGGCACGCGCTGGATCGAGACGCTGATGCCGCCCGTCGTGACCGGCGCGGTCGTCGCGGTGATCGGGCTGAACCTCGCGCCGATCGCGGTCAAGGGCGTGTCGGCGTCGACCTTCGACTCGGTGATGGCGCTCGTCACGGTGCTCTGCGTCGGCGGCGTCGCGGTGTTCGCGCGCGGGATGATGCAGCGCCTGCTGATCCTCGTCGGGCTCGCGATCGCGTACGCGATCTACGCGATCGCGACCAACGGGATGGGCCTCGGCAAGCCGGTCGACTTCGCGATCGTCGGGCATGCCGCGTGGTTCGGCGTGCCGGCGTTCCGCGCGCCGGTGTTCGACCCGCACGCGATGCTGATGCTCGCGCCGATCGCGGTGATCCTCGTCGCCGAGAACCTCGGCCATATCAAGGCCGTCAGCGCGATGACGGGGCAGAACCTCGACCGTTACGTCGGCCGCGCGTTCATCGGCGACGGCCTGGCGACGATCGTGTCGGGCAGCGTCGGCGGCACGGGCGTCACGACGTACGCGGAGAACATCGGCGTGATGGCCGTCACGCGGATCTACTCGACGCTGGTGTTCGCGGTCGCCGCGCTGATCGCGATCGGGCTCGGCTTCTCGCCGAAATTCGGCGCGGTGATCCAGACGATCCCTGGCCCCGTGCTCGGCGGCGTGTCGATCGTCGTGTTCGGGCTGATCGCGGTGACGGGCGCGCGGATCTGGGTCGTCAACAAGGTCGACTTCTCCGACAACCGCAACCTGATCGTCGCGGCCGTCACGCTCGTGCTCGGCGCCGGCGACTTCTCGCTGAAGTTCGGCGGCTTCGGGCTCGGCGGGATCGGCACCGCGACGTTCGGCGCGATCATCCTGTACGCGATCCTGCGCCGGGAAAAGGAACCGGGCCCGGTGGTGTGACCGGGAACGGGCGGCGCAACGCCGCCCGTCGGCGCGCACTCACGCGCCGGTATTCGACTGCGCCTGCAGCCAGGCGCAGAACTGCGCGACGAGCGGATCGTCGGCCGGTGCGCGCGGCGCGATCCACCAGTAGCTGCGCGTCGCGATGCGCGGCCCGGGCAGCGGCATCACGAGCCGGCCGCTCGCGAGTTCGTCGTCGATCAGCGGCAGCGGGCCGAGCGCGACGCCGAGCCCGTCGACGGCCGCCTGCAGCGCCAGGTAGAAGTGGTCGAACGACTGCCGCTTGCGCCCCTTCATCGTCACGCCGGCCGCCGCGAACCAGTCGCGCCAGCCTTCCGGCCGCGTATCCGAATGCAGCAGCACGTGCCGTGCGAGGTCGTCCGCGCGCGCGATCGGCGCGCGCTTGAGCAGCGCCGGGCTGCAGACCGGAATCACGCTTTCGTCGAGGAAGTGGCCGCTCGTGCAGTTCGGCCAGTGGCCGGGGCCGCGGCGGATCGCGACATCGAAGCCGTCGAGCGCGTCGAGCGGCGCGTTCGACGTCGACAGCTTCAGCTCGACGTTCGGCACGTCGCGCTGGAACCGCGACAGGCGCGGCAGCAGCCATTTCATCGCGAAGGTCGGCAGCGCGTTGATGCGCAGCACGCGCGCTGCACCGGTGTTGCGCAACTGCTCGGTCGCGTGCGCGATGCTGTCGAACGCCGCGCGCACGGTGTCCAGGTAACGGCGGCCTTCGTCGGTGAGCTTCACGCGCTTGCCGTAGCGGTGGAACACCGGCTTGCCGAGCCACGCCTCGAACGCGGCGATCTGCCGGCTGATGGCACCGTGAGTCACATGCAGCTCGTCGCCGGCGGCGCTGAAGCTTTCGTGTCGTGCCGCGGCTTCAAAGGCCCGAAGCGCGGAGAAGGGCGGGAGATCGCGTGCCATGCTTGTGATTCTAGATCACAAGGGCGCGCCGATAAAATCGTTTTGCCGGGATCGGGAACGGCGGTAACCTCGGCGGATCGTTCGATGAGGATCCCAATGCAATCCGTTTCCCCGCCGCCTGCCGCGCCACCTCGCAGCGTCGGTCTCGCCGAGCTGTTCACCGGCTTCCTGTCGCTCGGCCTCATGTCGTTCGGCGGCGCGCTGCCGTTCGCGCGGCGCACGATCGTCGACGAGCGCAAGTGGCTCTCCGCCGACGAATTCACCGATCTGCTCGGCCTGTGCCAGTTCCTGCCGGGCGGCAACGTGATCAACCTGTCGGTCGCCGTCGGCATGCGCTTTCGCGGCGTCGCCGGCGCATTCGCGGGCATTCTCGGGCTGATCGCGGGGCCGACGCTCGTCGTCGTCGCGCTCGGCGTGCTGTACGCGAAGACGCAGAACGATCCGCACGTGCAGCACCTGTTCGCGGGGCTCGCCGCGGCCGCCGCCGGGCTGCTCGTCGCGATGGCCGTGAAGGTCGCGAAGCCGCTGCGGCACGCGCGCGCGGCGGCCGGCATCGCGGCGCTCGCGTTCGTCGCGATCGCGGTGCTGCGCCTTCCGCTGCTGACGACGATGCTGGTGCTGACACCCGTCAGCGTGTGGCTCGCGTCGCGGCGCCGCGACGCGGGCACGCCGCAGCCGGCGCAGGCTGCGGTGCGCGATACGCAGCCGGGAGGCCGGCCATGAACGACACGCTGGTCGCGATCGCGACGATCTTCAGCCAGTTGTCGCTGCTCGCGTTCGGCGGCGGCAACACGATCCTGCCGGAGATGCAGCGGCAGGTCGTCGACGTGCATCACTGGATGAGCGCGCACGAGTTCACCGCGCTGTTCGCGCTGGCCCAGGCGGCGCCCGGGCCGAACATGATGATCGTGTCGCTGGTCGGCTGGCACGTGGCCGGCTGGGCCGGGCTGCTGGTCGCGTCGCTCGCGAAGTTCGGGCCGTCGTCGATCGTCACGGTGCTCGCGCTGCATGCGTGGGAGCGCTTTCGCGACCGGCCGTGGCGCCGCTACGTGCAGCAGGGGATGATGCCCGTCACGGCCGGGCTCGTCGCGGCGAGCGCGGTGCTGATCTCCGAGGCGTCGAACCGCACGGCGATCCAGTGGGGCATCACGGCCGCGTGCGCGGTGCTCGCGTGGCGCACCCGCATCCATCCGCTGTGGCTGCTCGCGGGCGGCGCGCTGATCGGGCTCACCGGCTTCGGGCAGTGAGCGAAGGACAAGCCATCTTCTGTCCCGCATACTGGCGCGAATATTCACGGGAGGATCGATGGATCTCGACGGCGCCAGCCGCAATCTCACTGTCGCCGCGTTGCTGACGCTGTCCGGCGGCTACCTCGACGCGTACACGTACGTCGGCCACGGCCACGTGTTCGCGAACACGATGACCGGCAACGTCGCGCTGTTAGGTATCAATCTGTCGGCCGGCGAATGGGCCGCCGCGCTGCATCACGTGCCGCCGCTCGTCGGCTTCGTGATCGCGGTGTTCGTCGCGCACCTGCTCGGCCTCGTCGCGCAACGCGGCTGGATGCGGCACACCGCGTTCGCGAGCCTGATCGTCGAGATCGCGTTTCTCGCCGTCGCCGCGAGCGGCCTCGTCGGCGCGTCGAGCGCGTGGCTGATTCCGGGCATCTCGTTCGTCGCGACGCTGCAGACGCTGTCGTTCACCCATCTCGAGGAATTGTCGTACACGTCGGTGATGACGACCGGCAACCTGCGGCGCGCCGCGCAGAAGCTGTTCGTCGGGCTGATCCCGCGCTACGACGCGGGTGCGCTGCACGACTCGGCGCTGCTCGCGACGATCAGCTTCTGCTTCCTGGCCGGCGCGGTGGCCGGCGGCCTCGTGACGCGGCTCGCGCCGGACGTCGCGCTGTGGGGCGCCGTGCTGCTGCTCGTCGGCGCGTTCGCGGAGATCGTGCGGCGTGCGTGGCGTCGCGCGGGGAACGGCGGCGATGGTGGTCGCGACGGCGACGGGGCGGCGCAAGCGGCCTGACGGCGTGTTTCGGGCGGCAGCCGTGGGCGCCGCACCATCGCCGATCCTTACAGCGCCGCGCGCGCACGCCGACACCGTCGCGAACCGTCCCGCCGGCGCGCGGGGCAAGCCCGGCACGGGAAACGTTGTTCCCGGGCGACAGTCACGCGATTACCGCGCGTTTCAATTTCTTTCAGCGATTGCAGTCGTCATATGATTCAGGCCACATCGCGCGCGCCAAAAACGTGTGCGATCGCCACCCGGCTGCGCACGCGGCCGGCAATGAACGGAGACACCTACAAAAAGGAAAGCTCATGAAGCAGACCACCCGACTCGCAGCCATCGCAGGGGGCGCCGCGCTCGCATTCGCCAGCCAGTACGCGGCCGCACAAAGCTCGGTCACGCTCTGGGGCGTCGCCGACGTCAGCGTCCGCTACCTGACCAACGCGAACGCCAAGAACGACGGCCTGCTGTCGATGACCAACGGCGCGGTCACCAACAGCCGCTTCGGCATCTACGGCACGGAAGACCTCGGCAGCGGCCTGAAGGCCGTGTTCAAGCTCGAAAGCGGCGTGAACCTGCAGAACGGCGCATTCGCCGACAGCGGCCGCCTGTTCAACCGTGCGGCATACGTCGGCCTGGATAGCCCGTACGGCACGGTGACCCTCGGCCGCCAGAAGACGCCGCTGTTCGACCTGCTGTCGGACACCTACGATCCGCTGACGGTCGGCAACTACTTCGAAAATGCATGGCTGCCGGTCGCACTCGGCGGCGGCCTGTATGCGGACAACCAGATCAAGTACACGGGCACGTTCGCGGGCCTGACCGCGAAGGCGATGTACTCGACGGGCACCAACTACGAATCGACCGGCGCCGGCGGCTTCTCGGGCCAGATCCCGGGTTCGCTCGGCAAGGGCAATGCGTGGGGCGTGTCGCTGTCGTACGTGATGGGCCCGCTCAGCATCGCGGCCGGCGCGCAGCAGAACAGCGACAACTCGGCGCGCAAGCAGACGATCTACCACGCGAACGTCGTGTACGCGTTCAGCAAGGCGAAGGTCTACGCGGGCTACCTGCGCTCGAAGGACGACACGGGCTTCGTCGACAGCCTGCTCGCGCAGCAGTCGATTCCGGTCGCGAAGGGCACGGGCCGGATCGACGACGGTCCGTTCGCGGGCGTGAGCTGGCAGGTCAGCACGCCGCTGACGCTGACGGGCGCGTTCTACTACGACCACATGCGCAATGCGATGACCGCGAACGGCACGCTCGCGAGCGGCAACCGCTACGCGATCGTCGGCATCGCCGAGTACGCACTGAGCAAGCGCACCGAAATCTACGGCACCGTCGACTTCAACAAGACGAACGGCGCGGCGAACGTCGAGCTGCCGGGTCGCAGCAACCAGACGGGCATCGCGATCGGCCTGCGCAATATCTTCTGACGAACGTCGGAACGCACGCGCCGGCATTCGTCCGGCATGCATCGAAGAGGCGCCGCAAGGCGCCTCTTTTTTTTCGTCATGCGGTGTTCATACGCGTACCCGACTATTCGGCAATCGCTTCATCACGGAATCCCCGCGCCGTAAGCGATCCGTCGGCATTCCAGAACATACTTTTACAGTACGCGCGAAGGCTTTCCGCTACGCTGCGTGCATTGCCCGCTGCGTGCCGTCGCGCACGCGCGGGCGTCGTTCCGGTGGCGCTCGTCGAGCGCGGCCGGCCTGGTGCGTAACTTGTGTATCCGGTGATGACAGACACGGTCTGCCGGTTTTTTTCGTGGGACGATCGGTCTCACGATTTCTTGAAAGGGGATGACGATGGGTATCCTGAACACCGTGGGTGAAATCGCCGGCGCAGTGGCGGCAGTCGAAGGCGCGGAAAAGCTGGATCCGGATGCGGGCCTGCTGACCAAGGCGGCAGCGGCTGTCGCCGGTTTCAAGGGCGCCGAGGCGATCGAGGGCATGCTCGAGAAGAAGGAAGAGAAGCCCGAACAGGCGGCAGACGATACGCAGGCGACGGACGGCAGCGACACGTCGCAGGCCTGAGCATGGCGGCTGG
Source organism: Burkholderia pyrrocinia (assembly GCF_001028665.1). Lineage (NCBI taxonomy): Bacteria > Pseudomonadati > Pseudomonadota > Betaproteobacteria > Burkholderiales > Burkholderiaceae > Burkholderia > Burkholderia pyrrocinia. The sequence continues at coordinate 1,092,130 of NZ_CP011503.1, read as the reverse complement.
TCCGGCCGCGGGTGCGCCCTTCGCGCGCCCGGGCGGACCTGGTGCCGCGCGCCGGCAGGTCGGGCATGCGGTCGATCGGTGACGCATGACACACCCGGCAGCTGGTTTGACCGGCGAGAGGCGATGCTTCTCGCCGTTTTTTGTTGGGCGCGCGGCATGCGGCGCCGTGCCCCGCACGAAATCCGGAATCTTGCTATCGTGCCGTCATCCGAACTGCGATGAGGCAATGCGATGGATTTCGACTACGACCTGTTCGTCATCGGGGCCGGCTCGGGCGGCGTGAGGCTCGCGCGAATGTCGGCATCATACGGCGCGCGCGTCGGCATAGCGGAAGAGGAGCAGATCGGCGGCACCTGCGTGCTGCGCGGCTGCATTCCGAAGAAGCTGCTCGTCTACGCTTCGCACTACCCGCACGAAGTCGAGGACGCGAAGGGCTTCGGCTGGACCTTCGGCGCCGGCACGCTCGACTGGCCCGCGCTGATCGCCGCGAAGGATCGCGAGATCAATCGGCTGAGCGACATCTACATCAACCTGCTGCGGCAATCGGGCGTCGAGATGCACGCGGGGCGCGCAACGCTCGTCGATGCGCACACCGTCGCGATCGGCGAACGCACGATCCGTGCGCGCCACATCGCGATCGCGACCGGCTCGCGTCCGTCGCTGCCGTCGCGGCCCGGCATCGAGCACGCGATCACGTCGCGCGAGGCGCTGTCGCTCACGGCGTGCCCCAAGCGCATCGCGGTGGTCGGCGGCGGTTATATCGCGGTCGAGTTCGCGGGCATCTTCAACGGCTTCGGCAGTCACGTCGACCTGTTCTATCGCGGCGAGAAAATCCTGCGCGGCTTCGACGACGACGTGCGTCAATTCCTGACCGACGAGATGACGAAGCAGGGCGTCGCGATCCACGCGCGCACGGTGGTCGAATCGATTTCCCGCGCGGACGACGGCACGCTGAGCGTGCGCGCCGGCGAGGCGCAGCACGGGCCGTACGACGCGGTGCTCTATGCGACCGGCCGCGTGCCGAATGTCGACGGGCTCGGGCTCGAACAGGCGGGCGTCTTGCTCGACGCGCGCGGCGCGATTGCCGTCGATGCGTATTCGGCGACGTCGGTCGCGTCGATCCATGCGATCGGCGATGTCACGTCGCGGCCGCAGCTCACGCCGGTGGCGACGCGCGACGGCGCGCTGCTCGCGCGCACGCTGTTCGGCGGGTCGCGCGTCGCGGCCGATCACGAATGGGTGCCGTCGGCCGTGTTCAGCCAGCCCGAGGTCGCGACGGTCGGCCTGACCGAGGCGACGGCGCGCGACTTGTACGACGGCGACGTCGACATCTACCGCACGTCGTTCAAGGCGCTGCGCCACACGCTGTCGGGGCGCGACGAGCGCACGCTGATGAAGCTCGTCGTCGCGCGCGACAGCCAGCGCGTGGTCGGCGCGCACATGGTCGGCCGCGACGCGGGCGAGATCATCCAGGGGATCGCGATCGCGATTCGCGCGGGCGCGACGAAGGCGCAGTTCGACGACACGATCGGCATCCATCCGACCGCGGCCGAGGAGTTCGTGACGATGCGGCAGAAGGTGGCCGACTAGCGGCGCAGGGCGACGCACGGTCGTGCCTGCGGCAGGGTAATCGGGGCATTCGGTTTTCTGCCCCGATTGCTTTCCGGATACCGAGATGTTGAATCGGCGTCTTCTTCGCTATTGATCGACGTGTGCCGATCATCGCGCTCGCGATCGCATCGGCCGATGAGCAATGGACAGGGAGCGCGGCGACCGGGTTCGTCCCGTGTCGATACCGGGCGATCGCCGCCGCCGTGCTGCCGCGATACAAACTTCGTCAATTATTTAAAAGACGTCCCGTCTCAATAAATACGTTTGGTATCATCGCGCAAAATCATACAGGGGGCCGATCATGCGCGATCAACAGCGCAGCATCCGCAATAACGGGGTAACGGGCGCGCACGCGCATGTCGCGTGTTCTGCCGCCTTTCCGCTTTTCGCCGCAACACGCCTGTTGCGCGCACCTTTCCTTCGAATGTCGAAGTCGCCAGTCCGGCGATGAATCAGGCCGTCCGTGCGCCGCGTCGATGCGCGCACGTTCGCACCGACACGCCCGTTCCGGGCAATCTTCCCACGCAAGGAGACCAGCAGTGAAAATCCAGACACGACGCACTGTACTCGTGGCAGCCGCCGTCGTCGCAGCGCTGTCCGGCTGCGCGACCGAATCGTCGCGCACGCTCGACGTGCCGGTGGTGAGCAGCGCGCAGAAGCCTTATGCAGGCAAACCCGTTGCGATCGCGGTCGGCAAGTTCGACAACCGCTCGAGCTACATGCGCGGCATCTTCTCGGACGGCATCGACCGTCTCGGCGGACAGGCGAAGACGATCCTCGTCACGCGCCTGCAGCAGAGCCGGCGCTTCAACGTGCTCGATCGCGAGAACCTCGACGAGATCAAGCAGGAAGCCGGCTTCATGAAGAAGGCGCAGGCCGTGAAAGGCGCGAACTACGTGGTGACGGGCGACGTGACCGAGTTCGGCCGCAAGGACGTCGGCGATCACCAGCTGTTCGGCATCCTCGGCCGCGGCAAGACGCAGGTCGCGTACGCGAAGGTCAGCCTGAACATCGTCGACACGACGACGTCGGAAGTCGTCGCATCGAGCCAGGGCGCGGGCGAGTTCAGCCTGTCGAACCGCGAGGTGATCGGCTTCGGCGGCACGGCCGGCTACGACTCGACGCTCAACGGCAAGGTGCTGGACCTCGCGATCCAGGAAGCCGTGAACCATCTGGCCGACCAGGTTGACGCCGGGGCGCTGAAGGTACCGCAGTAAGTACCGCGGCGAGATTCGAAGTACGTGCCGCAGCGGGCGCCGGGGCCGGCGTCGCGCTCGACCGATTCACCACGACATCAAAAGAGAAAAGACCATGAAACGGGGTAACTGGCTGCCGGCGACGGCAGCTGCATTGCTGCTCGCCGGCTGCGCGAGCTCCACGCCGCCGCTTTATCAGTGGACCGGCTACCAGCCGCAGGTGTACGAATACTTCAAGGGGCAGAAGTCGCCGCAGGAGCAGATCGACGCGCTCGAAAAGGCGCTGCAGGAGATCCGCGGGAAGGGCCATACGCCGCCACCGGGCTTCCATGCACATCTCGGGATGCTGTATGCGAGCGTCGGCAACGAGCAGCAGGCCGAGCAGGAACTGCAGGCCGAGAAGCAGCTGTTCCCGGAATCGTCGACCTACATGGATTTCCTGCTGAAGAAGAAAACCGGCGCAGCGAAACCCGCGGATCAGAAGGCTGCCGGGCAGAAGGGCGCCGACCAGACGATCGCCGGCCAGAAGAACGCCGATTCGAATTCCGCCAAACAGTGACGCACCCGCCATGTTCAAGACTCTCTCATTCAAGCTGATGTCCGTGCTGTCGCTCGTCGCGCTGCTGAGCGCGTGCGCGCAGCCGGTGAAACGACCCGACTACACGGCGTTCAAGAAGAGCCAGCCGCGCTCGATCCTCGTGCTGCCGCCGATCAACGAGACTTCCGATGTCGGTGCGACCTACGGGGTGCTGTCGCAAATGACGTTGCCGCTCGCCGAGTCCGGCTATTACGTGGTGCCGGTCGCGGTGATGGACGAGACGTTCAAGCAGAACGGCCTGACCAACGCGGCCGAGATCCAGGAAACGTCGCCCGCGAAACTGCGCGAAATCTTCGGCGCGGATGCCGCGCTGTATTCGAAGGTTTCGCAGTACGGCACCGTGTACCGGATTCTCGCGAGCGCGACGGTCGTGTCCGCGTCCGCGAAGCTCGTCGACCTGCGCACGGGCGACGTGCTATGGCAGGGCCGGGCGAGCGCGAGCAGCGACGAGGGCGGCAACAACGGCGGTGGCAGCCTGATCGGCATGCTCGTGGTGGCCGCGGTCAAGCAGGTCGCGAACACGCTGATGGATCAGAGCCACGACGTCGCCGCGTTCACGAGCAACCGGCTGTTGTCGGCCGGGCCGCCGAGCGGGTTGCTCTACGGGCCGCATTCGCCGAAGTACGGTACCGACTGATCGACACCGGCCGCCTGCTGCACCGGGGCATCGAAACGGAACGGCCGCGCACGTCAGGTGCGCGGCCGTTTTGCGTCGAAGCAGCCGGAGAAATGCGGAAAGCGGCCGGCGCGGCGCCGCGGCTCAATGCACGCCGAACGCGTCGAGCAATCGATACCAGCTCATCGCGAGCACCAGCGCTGGCGTGCGCAGTGCCTCGCCGCCCGGGAAGTCGCGATGCCGGATCTTGTCGAACAGGTCGAAGCGGCTCGCCTGTCCGTCGATCGCCTCGGCGATCAGCTTGCCCGCGAGCGCGGTCGTGTTCACGCCGTGCCCCGAGAATCCCTGCGCGAAGTACATCGTCGGCGCGACGCGGCCGAAGTGCGGCGCGCGGTTCATCGTGATGTCGACGAAGCCGCCCCATGCGTAGTCGACCTTCACGTCCGCGAGCTGCGGGAACGTCTTCAGCATGTCCGCGCGCATCGCGGCCGCGAGATCGCGCGGCTGCCGCGTCGAATAGCTGACCTTGCCGCCCCACACGAGCCGCGTGTCGGGCGCCGGCCGGAAATAGTCGAGCACGAAGCGGCTGTCGCAGATCGCCGCGCGCGCGGGCATCAGTGCGGCGGCGCGCGCTTCGCCGAGCGGTTCCGTCGCGATCACGTAGGTGCCGACCGGCATGATCTTCTTCGACAGCGCGGGCGCGAGCGTGCCGACGTAGGTATTGCACGCGAGCACGACGTAACGTGCGCGTACGTTGCCGCCGCTCGTTTCGACCACGTGGCCACCCGCGACGTCGCGCACGCGCGTCACGCAACTGTCCTCGTGGATGCGCACGCCCGCGCCGGTCGCCGCACGGGCGAGGCCGAGCGTGTAGTTGAGCGGATGCAGGTGGCCGCTGTCCGGGTCGTACAGGCCGCCGCAATAGCGGTCGGACTGCACGTAGTCGCCGAGTTCGTCGGCTTCGACGAAGTGGAAGCGGTCGTAGCCGAAGCGCTTCGCGGCTTCGTCGCGCCAGCGCTTCAGCGCATCCGCGTCGCGTTCGGTGTTCGCGGCGGTCAGGTAGCCGGTCACCAGCGCGCAGTCGATGTCGTGCTGCGCGATGCGCGACTTCACGAGCGACAGCGTTTCGAGTCCCATGTCCCAGATGCGCTTCACGTCGCTTTCCGGCATGAATTGCCCGAACGTGTCGATGTCGCACGCAAAGCCGCCGATCAACTGGCCGCCGTTGCGGCCGCTTGCCGCCCATCCGACCCGCGACGCTTCGAGCACGGTCACCGAATGGCCGCGCTCGGCGAGGTTGAGCGCGGCGGACAGGCCCGTGAGGCCCGCGCCGATCACGCACACGTCGGCGTCGGTCGCGCCGGCGAGCGGCGCGTGGCGGGTCGTGTCGTTGGCGGTCGCCGCATAGTAGGAGGCGACGTGCGGCTGGTTGGCGAATGTCTGCATGGTCAGGAGAACGGAGAAAGAGGGCTCAGAACAGCTCGCGCACGCGGTGGTACAGCATCCCGAGTTCGAGCGCGGGTTGCCGCCATGCGTCGCCGCCGGGGAAGCGCCGGTGACGCAGGCGCGCGAACAGGTCGAACGCGCGCGTGTCGCCTGCGATCGCGCCGGCAATGGCGCGTCCGGCGATGCCGGTGAGCGCGACGCCGTGCCCGCTGAAACCCTGGACGTAGAAGAAGTTCGGATCGAGCGCGCCGAAATCCGGCGCGCGGTTGCGCGTGACGTCGACGAAGCCGCCCCACGCGTGGTCGACGCGCACGTCGCCAAGCTGCGGGAACACGCCGACCATGCGCTGCCGGATCGTTTCGGCGAGCGTCGCGGGCGACGCGCCGGCCGAATTCGCGCGGCCGCCGAACAGCATCCGGTGGTCGGCCGACAGCCGGAAATAGTCGAGGAAGAAGTTGTTGTCGCACACGGCTTCGCGCTGCGCGATCAGTGCGTCGGCGCGTGCCTGGCCGAGCGGCTCGGTCGCGATGATGTACGACGCGATCGGCGCGATGCGTGCGGCGGTCGCGGCCGGCAGCACGCCGCCGGGGCCCGCGTTGCAGCACGACACGACGAAGCGGCAGTGCACCTCGCCCGACGGCGTGCGCACGACGGGCCGCGCGCCGCGCACGATGTCGAGCGCGGGCGTGTGCGCATACAGCGCGACGCCTTCGCGGCGCGCGGCGTCGGCGAGGCCGAGGCAGTACTTGAGCGGATGCAGGTGGCCCGACACCGGATCGTGCACACCGGCCAGGTAACGCGTCGATGCGATGCGCGCGCGGATCTCGCCGGTGTCGAGCCACGCGAGCGACGGATGGCCCCAGCGCGACGTCGTGGCGTTCATCCACGCACGCAGGTCGTCGATGCGGCGCGGCTTCGTCGCGACCGTCAGGTAGCCGCGCGTGAAGTCGCAGTCGATTCCGTAGCGCGCGATCCGCTCGGCGATCAGCGCGACGCCGTCGAGCGACAGCGACCACGCGGCGCGCGCGCCGTCGGCGCCGAGCTGCCGCTCGATCTCCTCGTCCTTCGCGAAGCCGGTGATCGCCTGGCCGCCGTTGCGGCCCGACGCACCCCAGCCGGGCCGGTGCGCATCGATCACCGCGACGGACAGCCCGCGCGCGCGGCAATCGAGCGCCGTCGACAGGCCCGCGAAGCCGGCGCCGATCACGCAGACGTCGACGTCGATCGTAGCGTCGAGCACAGGGTCATCGACCACGGGCCGCGTGGCCGTCGCTTCGTAGTACGAGTCGCGCGCGAGCGCATCGGCGCGGCGGGTGAAAGACTGCGTCATCAAATCGACTCCTTCGGTACGGCCGGCAGACGGTGCGCGACGCACCGCGATCCGGCCGGCAAAAACGGCACGGGACGCCGTGCGCGCGGCACGGCGTCCCGCGTGTGCTGCGTCAGAACGAATAGATGAACTGCGTCGCGAGCAGGTCGTTGGACTTGCTGTACGAACCGTCGTTGCGCAGGAACACCTTGTTGTTCGCCCAGTCGTGCCGGTATTCGACCTTCACGGTGATCTGCTGGGTCGGATAGAACAGCAGGTCGAGCGCGACGTCCTGACGGATCGCGCCCTTGCACTCGAAGCCGAGGCCGCCGCCGGCCTTCGACGTCGCGAGGCAGTCCGAATCGACGCCGAAGCCGTTGCTCGGATCCATCCCGTTGCCGTTCAGCGCGATACCGCCGCCGCCGCCGCCGTTCTTGCTGTTGACGAGCGCATCGTAGCGCAGTGTCACGCCCATGCGGCCGACCACCGGCGCGTTGAACTTGCGGTGCGCGAGCAGCGACAGCCCGTACCACTGCGCGAGCCCGCCGTTGAACGCCGCATGATCCTGCCTGCCGTAGTCGACTTCGGCGTTGTACTGAATATCGGCAAGCGTGTAGGTCGCGTCGAGTTCGCCGAAGAAGAACGAGCCGTATGCGCTCGGCGCGTTGCCGCCCGGGCCGTAGTGCACGACGCCGTTCGAGTCGATCGCGCTCGCGAGCGTCTGCCGCCCGATGTTGAACGACCCGCCGATGTCGAGCGCGCTCGACCACGTGTAGTCCGCGCGCGCGGTGAAGGTCGGCACCTTGTTGCTGGTGCTGATCGGATCGCCGAGCGCGTTGGTGCCCGTCTGCGTGACCGAGCCGTACGTGCGGTACTGCTCGTTGCCGAGGAAGAACTTCCACGCCCAGTTGCCCTTCGTGTAGTTCGCGCCGGCACCGATGTAGCTGCCCGGATCGGAGAAGTCGTACAGCAGGTTGTGCGTGAGCGTGAGCATCTGGTTCGACTGCTGCACCTCGTAGCCGCCGAAGCTCGGGATCAGGCCGGCGACGAGCGTCGTCGTCGCGCTGATCGGCACGTTGACGACCGCCGTGTTCAGGATGTTGTTGCCGATGTTGCCGCGCGAGTTCTGCAGCAGCGTGATGCCGTTGCCGCGGTTCGGCATCAGCGTGATCTCGGCCGACGGCGCCATCGGGCCGACGCCGAAGGTCTTCTTGATGTCGAGGTAGAGGTCGCCGAACGTGCTGTTGAAGTAGTTGTACGCGCTCTCGTGGTTCGCGAACAGGAACGACGACGTGCCGGCCGCGCGATTGTAGATGTAGGTCGGATCGATGTAGCCCGTCACCGACAGGCCGGCGAGCGGGCCCGTGTTGGCCGCGTCGGTCAGCGAGTCGACCTTCAGCTGCTGGTTCGCGATCTGCTGTTTCATTTCGCCGACCTCGTCGTTGGTCAGCGTGGCCTGCGCCTTGCCGTAATCCGGCGAGCCCGGATCGACGGCCACCGCAACCGGCGCCGCGCCGGACTTCGCACCGGCCTGCGCGACAGCGGCGCCGCCCGGCTTCGCGGCGAGCTGCGCCTGCATGGCCTTCATCTGTTTCTGCAGCGCCGCGACCTGCGCCTGCAGCGCCTTGATCTCGGCGGATGTCGAGTCGGCCAGCGCGATGCCCGGCAACGCGCCGGCCACCAGCAGGCAGATCAGTTTCTTCTTCATTGCGGATTCTCCTTGTCGTGCGCCAGTCAAAGTGCGATTGGTTTGCGCGCCGCAGGGTGCGGCGCGCGGGTCTTGTTATCGATGAAAAGAACAGGGGAGGCTCACGCCACCGCGAACGCCGCCTTCATGTCGGCCACGCGGCGCCGCTCGCGCGCGATCATCATCCGGTTCACGACGATCACGCCGATCGTCACGGCCGTGATGAACAGCGTCGCCAGCGCATTCATCTCCGGGTTCAGCCCGAGCCGCACGCGCGAGAACACCACCAGCGGCAGCGTCGTCGAACCCGGCCCCGACAGGAACGCCGACAGCACCAGGTCGTCGATCGACAGCGTGAACGACAGCAGCCACCCCGACAGCAGCGCCTGCGAGATCAGCGGCAGCGTCACCACGAAGAACACTTTCAGCGGCGTCGCGCCCAGGTCCAGCGCGGCCTCCTCCAGCGACTTGTTCATCTCCTTCACGCGCGACTGCACGATGATCGCCACGTACGACACGCACAGCATCACGTGACCGATCCAGATCGTCAGCATCCCGCGCCCCTTCGGCCAGCCGAACATCTGCTCCAGCGCCACGAACAGCAGCAGCAGCGAGATGCCCTGGATCACTTCCGGAATCACCAGCGGCGCGTTGATCATCCCCGTGTAGAGCGTGAAGCCCTTGAAGCGGCCGAAGCGCGCGAGCACGAAGCCCGCCCACGTGCCGATCACGACCGACGCGGTGGCCGTCAGCAGGCCGATCTTCAGCGACAGCCACGCGGCGGTCAGCAGCTCGTCGTCGTCCAGCAGCGCCGCGTACCACTTCAGCGAGAAGCCCGACCACACCGTCACCAGCTTCGACTCGTTGAACGAGTACACGACCAGGCTGATGATCGGGATGTACAGGAACAGGAAGCCGAAGGCGAGAACGCCCGTCGACAGCGGTTTGCTCGGCTTGATCATTTCGCTTCCTCCAGTTCCTTGACCTGGTAGTACTGGAACAGCGCCATCGGCACCAGCAGCAGCATCACCATCGCGACCGTCACCGCGGACGCCATCGGCCAGTCCATGTTGTTGAAGAATTCATCCCACATCACGCGGCCGATCATCAGCGTGTCGGCGCCGCCGAGCAGTTCAGGAATCACGTACTCGCCGACCGCCGGGATGAACACCAGCAGGCTGCCGGCGATGATCCCGTTCTTCGACAGCGGCAGCGTGATCCGCGTGAACGCGACCCACGGCTTGGCGCCCAGGTCGTACGCGGCTTCGAGCAGCGTGAGGTCCATCTTCACGAGGTGCGCGTACAGCGGCATCACCATGAACGGCAGGTACGAATAGACCATCCCGATGTAGACGCCGGCATCGCTGTGGTACAGCCGCAGCGGCGTGTGGATGATGCCCAGCGCGATCAGCGTGTGGTTCAGCAGGCCGTCGTCCTTCAGGATGCCGATCCATGCGTACACGCGGATCAGGAACGACGTCCAGAACGGCAGCATCACGGCCATCATCAGCACGTTGCGCCGGTTCGGTTCGGCGCGCGCGATGTAGTACGCCATCGGGTAACCGATCAGCAGGCACAGCACCGTCGACACGGCGGCCATCTTCAGCGAGCTGAGGTAGGTCGCGATGTACAGGTCGTCCTGCAGCAGGAACGCGTAGTGCGACAGCTGCAGCGCGAAGTGCACGACGCCGTCCTTCATCTCGACGAGCGACGTGTACGGCGGGATGCCCATCACCTGGTCGGCGAAGCTGATCTTCAGCACCAGCACGAACGGCAGCGCGAAGAAGACTGCGAGCCACAGGAACGGCACCCCGATCGCGACGCTGCGGCCCGACGGCAGGAGGCGCGACAGCGCGGTGAAGCGGCCCGGGCGGGACCGGCCGGCGCCGGTGCTTGCTGCGCCGGTCGACACCGGCGCGGACGGAGTGGAAGCGGAGGTTCTCATCGTGTCGTCCTCATTGCGTCAGCACGACGCCGCTGGCCGGCGACCACGACACGAACACGTCGTCGTTCCAGGAAGGCGCACTGTCGGTCATCAGGTGCGAGCTCGACAGGTTCGACACGACCGTCTTGCCGCTCGGCAAACGCACGTGATACAGCGAGTAGCTGCCCATGTACGCGATATCGGTGACGACACCGCGCGCCCAGTTGTGTTTCGAACCCGGCTTGTCATGCGACACGTGCACGCGTTCCGGGCGCACCGAGATGCCGACCGGCATCCCGAGCGGGCCCGTCACGCCGTGGCTCACGTACATGCGCGCTTCGAGGTCGTCGCTTTCGACGAAGATATGGTCGGGCTCATCTTCGACGACACGCCCTTCGAACAGGTTGGTCGAGCCGATGAATTCGGCCGAGAAACGGCTGTTCGGGTATTCGTAGACTTCGCCGGGCGAGCCGATCTGCACGATCTTGCCTTCGCTCATCACCGCGAGGCGGCTCGCCATCGTCATCGCCTCTTCCTGGTCGTGCGTGACCATCACGCAGGTCACGTCGACCTTCTCGATGATGTTCACGAGTTCGAGCTGGGTCTTCTGGCGGATCTTCTTGTCGAGCGCGGACATCGGCTCGTCGAGCAGCAGCAGCTTCGGGCGCTTGACCAGCGAGCGCGCCAGCGCGACGCGCTGCTGCTGGCCGCCGGAGAGCTGATGCGGCTTGCGCTTCGCGTACTTGCTCATCTGCACGAGTGCGAGCGCATCGGCCACGCGTTCCTTGATCTCGTTCTTCGGTGTGCCTTCCTGCTTCAGGCCGAACGCGACGTTCGATTCGACCGTCATGTGCGGGAACAGCGCGTACGACTGGAACATCATGTTCACCGGTCGGCGGTACGGCGGCAGCGACGCGAGGTCTTCGCCGTCGACGAAGATCTTGCCGGAGGTCGCCGTTTCCAGCCCGGCGAGCATGCGCAGCAACGTCGACTTGCCGCAGCCCGAGCTGCCGAGCAGCGCGAACAACTCGTTTTTCGCGATCGTCAGGTTCACGTTGTCGACGGCCGTGCTGTCGCCGAATTTCTTCACGACGTTTTCGATGCGCACGAACGCGTCGTTTTGCGTACGGGCCGCGGTGGCCGGTTGGGTCTGTCGTGCAGCAGCGGAAGAGGGTATCGATTGCATGGGAGTCACCATTCGTTCTTCACGGATTGCAGGCGTGAGCGTCCCCGCACGAGGCGCGCAACGCGACTCGCGGACAACGGCTCGTGCCGGATGGAACAGTGCGCGCGACGCGCGCGGGCGGACGGAGGTCCGCGAATCTCAGGCGGGCAGGCGTGAAGCGATGCCTGCGCCGCCGTTATGCATCGCGATCAGTGGCCGGTTTTCAGCTGCGCCCACAGACGGTTTTCGAGGCGCAGGATGTCGGCCGGCATCGGCTTCATCAGCACCATCTTCTTCAGCACGTCTTCAGGCGGATAGACGGTCGGGTCCTGCGCGACGGCCGGCGTGACGAACTGGTGCGCGGCCTTGTTCGCGGTCGGGTAGAACACCGTGTTGGTGATCGCCGCGTTGACCTTCGGATCGGACACGTAGTTGATCCACTTCAGTGCAGCCTCGGGGTGCGGCGCATCCTTCGGGATCACCATCACGTCGAACCACAGCAGGCCACCTTCCTTCGGGTTCGAGAACTTGATGTCGTACGAGCGCTTCGCTTCCGACGAGCGGCGGTGCGCGATACCGACGTCGCCCGACCAGCCGAGCACGACGCACACGTCGTTGTTCGCGAGGTCGTTGATGTAGCCGGACGAGTTGAACTGGGTGATGTACGGGCGGACTTTCTTCAGGACTTCGAACGCAGCCTGGTAATCGCCGGGGTTCTTGCTGTTCGGATCCTTGCCCATGTATTGCAGCGTGGCGGCGAACACGTCGACGGCCTGGTCGAGGAACGACACGCCGCAGCTCTTCAGCTTCTCCATGTTGGCCGGGTCGAACACCAGTGCCCAGCTGTCGACGGGCGCCTTGTCGCCGAGCGCCTTCTTCACCGCCTGCGCGTTGTAGCCGATGCCGTCCGTGCCGTAGGCCCAGGGGACGCCGTACTGGTTGCCCGGATCGGCATCCGAGATCATCTTCATCAGCAGCGGGTCGAGGTTCGCGAGGTTCGGCAGCTTCGACTTGTCGAGCTTCTGGTACACGCCGGCCTGGATCTGCTTGGCCATGTAGTTCGACGTCGGCACGACGATGTCGTAGCCCGAGCTGCCGGCAAGCAGCTTCGCCTGGAGCGTGTCGTCGCTGTCGTAGTTGTCGTACTTGACGTGGATGCCCGTCTGCTTCTGGAAGTTCGGGATCGTGTCCGGTGCGATGTAGTCGGACCAGTTGTAGACATTCAGCTCGTCGGCGGCATGCGCCGACGGGCTGGCGACCGACGTGAACGCTGCCGCGGCGGCGAGGGCGGCAACGGAACAGGCTTGGCGAAGAATGCAGGCACGCATGGTGGAGTTCCCCTGGTTATGGCGGCGTGCGGCGCCCGCCGCACGCCTGTAGACAAAGCCGTTACGAAATACCCAGTTGCTGGGCGGTTGCATCGACGGCCTTCTTCGCCTTCGACACGAGTTCATCGATTTCCGGACGCGAGATCACGAGCGGCGGCGACAGCAGCATCCGGTCGCCGGTCGCGCGCATGATCAGGTTGCCGTTGAAGCAGAAGTCGCGGCAGATCGTGCCGACGTCGCCGCCGTTCGCGAAGCGGCGGCGTTCGGCCGGCGATTCGGCGAGCTGCAGGCTCGCGACGAGGCCATGGCCGTGCACTTCGCCGACGATCGGGTGACGCGCGAAGGTTTCGCGCATCAGCGCCTGGAAGTACGGGCCCGTATCGTTCTTCACGCGCTCGACGATCCCTTCGTCGCGCAGCAGCTTCAGGTTCGCGACCGCGACGGCCGCGGCGACCGGATGGCCCGAGTACGTGAGGCCATGGTTGAATTCGCCGTTGTCGATGATCGGCCGCGCCACCCGCTCGTGGATCCCGACCGCGCCCATCGGCACATAACCCGACGTCAGGCCCTTCGCCATCGTGATCAGGTCCGGCTCGAAGCCGAAGTGCTGATGCGCGAACCATTCGCCGGTGCGGCCGAAGCCGCCGATCACTTCGTCGGCAACGAGCAGGATGTCGTACTTGCGGCAGATCCGCTGGATTTCCGGCCAGTAGGTCGACGGCGGGAAAATCACGCCGCCCGCACCCTGGAACGGTTCGCCGATGAACGCAGCAACATTCTCCGCGCCGAGTTCGAGAATCTTCGCTTCGAGCTGCTGCGCACGCGCGAGGCCGAACGCTTCCGGTGTCTCGCCCGGCTGCGCTTCGCCGAAGAAGTACGGCTGGTCGATGTGCACGATGTGCTCGACCTTCGACGGCATCTGCTCGTGCATGTAGCCCATCCCGCCGAGCGTGCCGCCGGCGATCGTCGAGCCGTGATAACCGTTCCTGCGCGAGATCACGTATTTCTTCTGCGGCTTGCCCTGCACGCGCCAGTACTGGTGCACGAGGCGCAGCACGGTGTCGTTGCCTTCCGAGCCGCTGTTGCAATAGAAGAAGTGGTTGAAGCCGGCGGGCGTCACTTCCGCGAGCATCGCGGAAAGCTCGATCACCGGCGGGTGCGTCGTCTTGAAGAACGTGTTGTAGAACGGCAGTTCCTGCAGCTGGCGATACGCGGCATCGGCGAGTTCCTTGCGGCCGTAGCCGACGTTCACGCACCAGAGGCCGGCCATCCCGTCGATGACCTTGTTGCCGTCCGAGTCCCACAGGTAGACGCCGTCGGCCTTCACGATCACGCGGCTGCCCGCGCGGTTCAGCGCGCCCATGTCCGAGAACGGGTGGATGTGGTGCGCGGCGTCGAGCGCGCGGTATTCGGCGGTCGAGCGTGCCTGCGTCGCGCGCGGCGCGGCGGCCGGCGCGGCCGGCTGGATCCAGGCAGATTCGTTGCGGTAAGTCATGTTTCCTCCGTGATTCCGTATGGCGGTTGTGCGCGCGCTTATACGTGCAGCAGCAGATGGCGGCGTTCCCACGAACTGATCACGCGGAAGAACGCTTCGTATTCGGTTTCCTTCAGCGCGAAATACGCCTTCAGGAACTTGTGGCCGAGGATCTCGCCGAGCGGTTCGCACGCGGCCATCAGCGTCAGCCCTTCCTCGAGGTTGCGCGGCAACTGGTACGGCAGGTTGTAGCCGTCGCTGACGAGCGGCTCGGTCGGCTCCAGGCGTTGCGTCATGCCGAGGTAGCCGGCCGCGAGCGTTGCGGCGAGCGCGAGGTACGGGTTGCAGTCGACGCCCGGGATGCGGTTCTCGATGCGGCGTGCCGCCGGGCCCGAGTGCGGGACGCGGAAGCCGACCGTGCGGTTGTCGTAGCCCCACTGCACGTTGATCGGCGCGGCCATGAAACGCGACAGGCGGCGATACGAGTTGATGTACGGCGCGAAGATCGGCATCAGCGCCGGCGTGTACTTCTGCAACCCCGCGAGGTAGTTGTAGAACATCGACGTCGCGCCGCCCGTCTCCTGAGACGTGAACAGGTTCTGGCCGGTTTCCTCGTCGACGATGCTCTGGTGCACGTGCATCGCCGAACCCGGTTCGTCTTCCATCGGCTTGGCCATGAACGTCGCGTACATGTTGTGACGCAGTGCGGCCTCGCGCACCGTGCGCTTGAACAGGAACACCTGGTCGGCCAGCGACAGCGCATCGCCGTGCATGAAGTTGATCTCCATCTGCGCGGCGCCGACTTCGTGGATCAGCGTATCGATGTCGAGGTTCTGTGCTTCGCAGTACTCGTAGATGTCCTCGAACAGCGGATCGAACTCGTTGACGGCTTCGATCGAATACGACTGGCGGCCCGTTTCGGGGCGGCCCGTGCGGCCGACCGGCGGGCGCAGCGGCAGGTCGGGGTCCTTGTTCATGTCGACCAGATAGAACTCGAGCTCCGGTGCGACGACGGGCTTCCAGCCCTTCGCCTTGTACAGCTCGAGCACACGGCGCAGCACATAGCGCGGCGAGATCTCGACCGGCGAGCCGTCGAAGTGCACGCAGTCGTGGATCACCTGCGCGGTCGGGTCGACGGCCCACGGGATCAGGCGGATCGTCGACTCGTCGGGCACGCACACCATGTCGGGGTCGGTCACGCCGGTCAGCGAGCCGTCTTCCGGATATTCGCCGGTGACGGTCTGCACCATCACGGCCTGCGGCAGCCGCATCGATTCGCCGGACGTGAACTTGTTGCGCGGCGTGATCTTGCCGCGCGCGATGCCGGCCATGTCGGGAATGATCGCCTCGACTTCGGTGATCCGGTGTTGCTTCAGAAAACTTTCGATGTCTTGCATGTCTGTTCTCGTAAGTGGGTCGGCGCGCTCAGGCGAGCGCGGCGGCGGCCATGGCGCGCGTGCGGGCATGGCGGCGGGCGCGGCAGGCGTCGCCGAAGGCGCGGAAGATCGCGCTCGACAGCGGGTCATGCGCATGCCGCCATTCCGGATGCCATTGCACGGCGAGTGCGAAAGCCGGTGCATCGACGACGCTTACGGCCTCGATCAGGCCGTCCGGCGCGACGGCTTCGACGGCGAGGCCGGAGCCGAGCTGTGCGATGCCTTGCTTGTGCAGCGAGTTCACGTGCACTTCGTCGCGGCCGCCGGCCAGCGCGTGCAGCTTGCCGCCGGGCGTCAGGTGCACGACGTGCGCGGGGCCGTATTGCGTGTCCATCGGCGCGTCGTCGTCCTCGCGGTGATCGGCGAGGCCCGGCACGTCGTGCACGCGCTGGTGCAGCGTGCCGCCGCAGACGACGTTCAGCTCCTGGAAGCCGCGGCAGACGGCGAGCACCGGCACGCCTGCGGCGATCGCCGCGCGCAGCAGCGGCAGCGTCGTTGCATCGCGTGCCGGGTCGTGCTTCGTGCCGGGTGCGCTCGGCTCGCCGCCATACTGGTGCGGCTCGACGTTCGAGTAGCTGCCGGTAAACAGCAGGCCGTCGACCGTGTCGAGGATGTCGTCGACCGACTGGCGCTCGCCGAGCGCGGGCAGCACCATCGCGAGCGCCTGCGCGCCGTCGACGATCGCGGCGACGTATTTGTCGCCGACCGTATGCGACGCGTGTGCGCCGATTTGCGTGTGGTCGGCGGTGATGCCGACGAGGGGTTTCCTTTCCATGACGTCAATCAGTAATCCATAGGGCTGTGGCGTGCGTCGGGTCCGATATTGCAAAACGCAGGCACGACACGGCCCCGCAGCCTGGCGCAGAGCGCGAGGCCGCTGGTGAATGGGCGCAGCGGGATGACGTGGCGATCCGCGCTGCGCGCGACGATCAGGCCGTCGTTCGTTTGGTTGCGATACGCGACGCGGCAACGAATGCGCGAACGCGTTCCGTCACCGCATGGACGATGCGGTTGGCGAATCGGCAGACGAAACGAACGACGTAAAGAAAGGAGAGGCGCTACGGCAGCAGCGACGCCACTTCGTCGGTATCGACGGCGACGAATGCGCGTGCGGATACGGCGTTGTGGCGCCGAACGGAACGACGAGACAGGATTGTGTAGATCGACAGATGCTGCAGGCGAGGACTATGCCAGCCGCAACTGCCATCGGAAGGGGACGCCGCGCTGCGCGAACTTCGCGCCACGCTTCGATCCCACCTCACCAGAGGGCCACGGACTCTCACGATTACACTCGACTGGGTTGTTGAAAGTATTGAACACCTGACCGTTTCAACGCGCTGGGCGTTTAAAATAATCAAGGCGCCGGTTACGCGTCATTTACATTGATGGGCATCAATTTTTGCGTTGCAATAACGCGTTTTGCTGCCTGTGAAAGCCAAATGACGCTGACCTGAGAGCCAGCATATACGAGCCAAAAACGGCGTCAAATGTTTTTTAACGGTCCTGCATCAGGGCTTTCCCGAGCAGTGCGAACAAAAGATTCGCAAAAGGAATAATCGACACGGTGTTCATTATTTCGAACGCCTTTCAGGGTTTTCCCCGCTGATGTGCGGCATAAAGTGATTAGAATATTCAACGGCTGTCCACTGCGTCGTTTCACTTTGTCATCGCACTTATCGTGTCCGAAACCGAATCGATGTCCACCGAAGTCGCCGAGCGCCTGCGTTACGTGCGCAACAAGCATGCCCTGTCGCAGCGCGAACTCGCGAAGCGCGCCGGCGTGACCAACGGCACGATCTCGCTGATCGAACAGGGCCGCGTGAGCCCGTCGGTCGGCTCGCTGAAGAAGCTGCTCGAATGCATACCGATGAGTCTCGCGGAGTTCTTCACGTTCGAGCTCGTCGAATCGCGCTCGGTCGTGTCGCGTCGCGACGAAATGCCGAACCTCGGCAACGACACGCTCGCGTTTCATCTGGTCGGCGCGAGCGTGAAGGACCGCAACATGTGCATCCTGCGCGAGATCTACCAGCCGCACGCCGATACGGGGCCCGAGATGCTCGTGCACGCGGGGCATGAGGGCGGTGTCGTCGTGTCGGGCCGGCTCGAGCTGACCGTCGACGGCGCGACGTGGCTGCTCGACCCCGGAGACGGCTACTACTTCGAAAGCCGTTTGCCGCACCGTTTTCGCAATCCCAGCGCGGAACAGATCTGCGAGGTCGTCTCGGCCAATTCGCCGGCGACCTTCTGACCGCGCGTCACCGCATTCGCGGCCGGCCGCGCATGATGCGCGCGGCGCGTCGCACCGCGAATGCCACAACATAAGGCATCCTGATGAACAAGTTGACTTTGGCTGACTGGCAGGACAAGGCGGCGTCGCTCGAGATCGAAGGGCGCGCATTCATCGACGGCGCGTCGCGCGACGCGCACGGCGGCAAGACGTTCGACTGCGTGAGCCCGATCGACGGCCGCGTGCTGGCGAAGGTGGCCGAGTGCGGCGAAGCCGACGTGAACGCGGCCGTCGCGGCCGCGCGCCGCGCGTTCGACGCAGGCGTATGGGCCGGCCTGAATCCGGGCGCACGCAAGGCCGTGCTGCTGCGCTGGGCCGCGCTGATGCGCGAGCATCTCGACGAACTGTCGCTGCTCGAGACGCTCGACGCGGGCAAGCCGATCGGCGATACGACGACGGTCGACGTGCCGGGCGCCGCGTACTGCGTCGAGTGGTTCGCGGAAGCGATCGACAAGGTCGGCGGCGAAGTCGTGCCGGCCGATCATCATCTCGTCGGCCTCGTCACGCGCGAGCCGGTCGGCGTGGTGGCGGCGGTCGTGCCGTGGAACTTTCCGATCCTGATGGCCGCGTGGAAATTCGGCCCCGCGCTCGCGGCCGGCAACAGCGTCGTGCTGAAGCCGTCGGAGAAGTCGCCGCTGACCGCGATTCGCGTCGCGCAGCTCGCGTACGAAGCCGGGATCCCGGCCGGCGTGTTCAACGTCGTGCCGGGCGCGGGCGAACCCGGCAAGCTGCTTGCGCTGCATCGCGACGTCGACTGCATCGCGTTCACCGGATCGACGGCGGTCGGCAAGCTGATCATGCAGTACGCCGCGCAGTCGAACCTGAAGCGCGCGTGGCTCGAACTCGGCGGCAAGTCGCCGAACATCGTGCTGCCCGATTGTCCCGATCTCGACCGCGCGGCACAGGCGGCGGCCGGCGCGATCTTCTACAACATGGGCGAGATGTGCACGGCCGGCTCGCGTCTGCTCGTGCATCGCGACATCAAGGAGGTATTCATCGAGAAGCTCCTGGCGGCCGCGCGCGCATACGCACCCGGCAATCCGCTCGATCCGTCGGTGTCGATGGGCGCGATCGTCGACGGCATCCAGCTCGAGCGCGTGCTCGGTTATATCGAGGCGGGGCGCAGCGAAGGCAGGCTCGTTACGGGCGGTGCGCGCGTGAAGGCGGAGACGGGCGGCTTCTACGTCGAGCCGACGGTGTTCGAGGTGAAGCCCGATGCGAAGATTGCGCGCGAGGAGATCTTCGGGCCCGTGCTGTCGGTGATCGTGTTCGACGACGTCGACGAGGCCGTGCGGATCGCGAACGACACCGAATACGGGCTGGCCGCGGCCGTGTGGACGTCGAACCTGACGACCGCGCACGACGTGTCGCGCCGGCTGCGCGCGGGCACGGTGTGGGTGAACTGCTACGACGAGGGCGGCGACATGAACTTCCCGTTCGGCGGCTACAAGCAGTCGGGCAACGGCCGCGACAAGTCGCTGCACGCGCTCGAGAAGTACACCGAGCTGAAGTCGACGCTGATCCGGCTGCGCTGATGCGATGCCGCGGGCGCAACGCCATTCGGCGGTGCGCCCGCAGCTCTCAGCCCGCAGCGCGCGTCATGCGGTGCGCAGCGCGGGGTGGAAGCCGGCGGCTTCGATGATCGACTGCACGCGTTCGGCGCCTTGCGCCGATTCGACCTTGACGATCTTCGTCGCGACGTCGATGTCGAGCTTCGCGGCGGGATCGGCGGCCGTCACCGCACGCGTGATCGCATTGGCACAGCCGCCGCAGGTCATGTCCTGGACTTCGAATTCCATCGTGTTCTCCTGAGTTGACGATTGACGAGCACGGTCAGCATGAAGCTTGCCATGGTTGGAAGGTCAAGCGCATTCATGCAGCGTGACACATGCATTGCCGCCTCGGCGCGGCGAGATCGCTCGCCAGCATGAAGTCAGACAAATCGGAAGACAGTGCATGCGTCAGTCGGAATCTTTCCCGATTGACGCCGACGCGCCGCCGGCCTCATGCGATGAGAGCCTTGCCTGGCAAGGCTCGGTGCGTTCTTGTGAAACGCTATCTCCATAATGCCGGTAAGGGTACGCGAGATGGAAATGCGAATCGATCTTAGTATCAATGTTCTTCGATATTTCATTCCGTTACGCACATGAACCGTTTCGCACTGGGTTTCGCCGCTGTCCTGCTGGGCGCGTCCGCCGCCACCGCATTCGCCGCCGACGACGTCGTCAACCTGACGCTGAAGGACCACAAGTTTTCGCCCGATGGCGTGACGATTCCGGCCGGCAAGAAGGTGAAGTTCGTCGTGAAGAACCTCGATGCGACGCCCGCGGAATTCGAGAGCGACGACTTCAAGGCCGAGAAGGTCATTCCGGCCGGCAAGTCGGCCGAGATCCTGGTCGGGCCGCTGAAGGCCGGTACCTACGAGTTTCACGACGAGTATCACGAAGCGCAGTCGAAGACCCACCTGACCGTCAAGTAAGCGAATCCCGCCATGTTGTCTACCGCGCTGATTGTCTTTCGTGAAGTGCTCGAGGCCGCGCTGGTGGTCTCGATCGTGATGGCCGCCACGAAGGGCGTGCCGCGGCGCGGCTGGTGGGTCGGCGGCGGGCTCGTCGGCGGCGTGATCGGCGCGGGCCTGATCGCGGCGTTCGCCGACGTGATCTCGCAGTGGGCGTCCGGCATGGGGCAGGAAGTATTCAACGCCGGCGTGATGTTCGTCGCGACGCTGATGCTGGCCTGGCACTGCATCTGGATGAGCCGGCACGGCCGCGAGATGGCGCTGCACATGGGCGAAGTCGGCCGGGCCGTCGCGGCCGGCAGCCGGCCGCTGACGGGGCTGGCGATCGTGGTCGGCGTCGCGGTGCTGCGCGAAGGCTCCGAGGCCGTGCTGTTCCTTTACGGCATCGCCGCGGGCGATCCGGGGCAGACGCCGCAGATGATCGCTGGCGGGCTGCTCGGCGTGCTCGGTGGGGCCGGGCTTGGTTATGCGATGTATGCGGGCCTGCTGCAGATTCCGCTGAAGCGCCTGTTCTCCGTCACCAACGGGCTGATCGTGCTGCTGGCTGCCGGGATGGCGAGCCAGTGTGTCGGTTTCCTGCTGGCGGCCGGCCTCGTACCGTCGTGGGGCGACGCGATCTGGGATACGTCGTGGCTGCTGAAGGAGACGAGCATCGTCGGCAAGGCGCTGCATACGCTGATCGGTTATACCGCGCGTCCGGCGGGCATCCAGATCGCCGCGTACGTTGCGACGCTGGTGGCGATCGTCGTGCTGACGCGGCTCGTCGGTCGTCCGCACGCGGCGATGAGGCCGCCGCGGGCTGCCGCTTGAATGTTCCGGGTTAGTACGAAAGAAGGGGCGTCATGGACGCCCCTTCTTTCGTTTGCGGTTCGCGGCCGGCCCGTGTCCGGCGGTGCGCCGGATGCACGCGGCCACGCCGGTCAGCGGTGGCTGTCGATCCACGCGCGGGCCCATTCGAGTCCGGCCTCGCGCGCGTCGTCCTCGGTGTCGAACACGCCGAGCACGCCGGACGCTTCGACGAGCTTGTTGTTCTGCGTGATCGTCCCGCTCGCCGCGAAGCGTTCGGGCTGCAGGATCTCGTCCTGCTGCAGGATCGCGTGGCCCCAGATCTGGTAGCCGAGGTAGTGTTGCGCTTCCATTATCGAGTCACCTCCGCGGAGCGGTTGTGCGTGCCGACCCGCAGCACGTTGCCGTCCGGTGTGTATTGTCGCGGGATAGCGGAGAAATTGAGCGCGTGCGTCGCGTCGGGGCCGGCAGGCTGCATGACCGTGAGACGCCCCGGCGCGGGTTGTGCGACGGGACGCGGTGCGGCCGGTGCGTCGGCCGCAGTGGCAGGCGGGCGATGCGAGCCGGCTTTCACGGTTTGCGCGACACGACGCTTGTGCGGTTTCGCGGCGGCCTTCGGCGTGGCGCTCGCGTGCTTCTCGGCGCTCTTGCCGGTGCGCACGTCGGCGCCCGCGCGGGCGACCGGCATACGCGCCGCCGGCTGCCGCGCCTCGGGCGGGTTCCAGACCTCGACGTAGTGCTCGGCGGCCCAGCCTGTCGACGCGAACGTCAGCGCCAGCAATCCGCATCCAAACAGTCTTACCATTGTCTCTCCGTCATATTTCTTGCGGCTCGCGTCGCGGTGTCCGGTGCGGGGTCGGCCGCTCATGCGCATTCGGGGAAGCCGGCTCAGGAGAACACCTCGAGCCCGTGTTTCTCGACGATCTGGAGCATCCGCGCGGCGATGCCGCTCGGCCGTTTGTCGCCCTGCTCCCATTGGCGGATCGTCGACGTTGTCGTGTTCAGGTAGAGCGCGAACACGCTCTGGCTGACGTTGACGGATTTGCGGATGCGGGCGATCGCTTGCGGATCGAACTGCGGGGCGGCTTCGATGCAGAGATCGTCGTATTCGCGCATCGTTTTCTTGTCGATCAGGTTTGCGCGATAGAGGCCCGACGCGGCGCTGTGGATCGCCTCGGTTGCGTCGCTCTTGAATCGACTCTTAGCCATTGCAAATCTCCACAAGCTCTTTCAGTGCGATCAGCGCCGCGATATCGGCGTCGGTGCGGCGCTCGACATCCGCGGCGAGCTTTCTGAAGGCGCGCAGTTCGCGTTCGTCGATGTCGTCCCTGTCGCGTTTCGCGAACAGGAACACGAAAACCCACGCCTGCCCGACCTTGCTCAGCACGATCCCGCGCTGCCGGTTCCCGTCCAGGCGCTTTTTCCAGACGTTGCCGCCGAGCTCGACGCCCTGGCCGCGCGCCAGTTCCCGTGCGGCGCGGCAGAGTTCGGCATCGGCGATTCCTGCTTTTCTGGCTGCCTTGTGAAACCACTTCGTCTTGAAGACGCGTCGTACGGAAGCAGGCATGTCGGGCCGGTCGAGTTAGCACAGGATTATATACCACTACGTGGTACATATTTCGACCTGGCCAAATGGCCTGCTTCGCGCCGATACGCGGTCGGGACGGCCCGGCGGGGGCCATCCCGGTCGACCGGCTTTACTCCACCGTCACCGATTTCGCGAGGTTCCGCGGCTTGTCGACGTCGGTGCCGCGTGCACACGCGGTGTGATACGCGAGCAATTGCAGCGGCACGACGTGCAGGATCGGCGACAGTTGCCCGTAGTGTTCCGGCATCCGGATCACGTGCAGGCCGTCGTCGTTGACGATCTGCGTATCGGCATCGGCGAACACGTACAGCTCGCCGCCGCGGGCACGCACTTCCTGCATGTTCGACTTCAGCTTCTCGAGCAGCGTGTCGTTCGGCGCGACCGTGACGACCGGCATCGCTTCCGTGACGAGCGCGAGCGGCCCGTGCTTCAGTTCGCCGGCCGGATAGGCCTCGGCGTGGATGTACGAGATTTCCTTCAGCTTCAGCGCGCCTTCGAGCGCGATCGGGTAGTGCAGCCCGCGGCCGAGGAACAGCGCGTTTTCCTTGCGCGCGAATTCCTCCGACCACGCGATGATCTGCGGCTCGAGCGCGAGCACGCTGTTCAGCGCGGCCGGCAGGTGGCGCAACTGCCTCAGGAATTCGGCTTCCTGCGCGGCGTCGACGTGCCCGCGCAGCTTGCCGAGCGTCGCGGCCAGCACGAACAGCGCGACGAGCTGCGTCGTGAACGCCTTCGTCGAAGCGACGCCGATCTCGGTGCCCGCGTGCGTCAGGAACTGCATTTCGGTCAGGCGCACCATCGCGCTCGTCGCGACGTTGCAGACCGCGAGCGTATGCGTGTGGCCGAGCGACTGCGCATGCTTGAGCGCCGCGAGCGTGTCGGCCGTCTCGCCCGACTGCGAGATCACGAGCACGAGCTGGCGCGGGTTCGGCACCGACTCGCGGTACCGGTACTCGCTCGCGATCTCGACCTGGGTCGGGATCTTCGCGATCGATTCGAGCCAGTACTTCGCGGTGAGGCCCGAGTAGTAGCTCGTGCCGCACGCGAGGATCAGCAGGCTGTCGATGTCCGCGAACGCGGCGGGCGCGGCGTCGCCGAACAGCGTCGCATCGAACGCGTCGGTCTGCGGCACCGTGTCGCCGATCGCGCGCGGCTGCTCGAAGATTTCCTTCTGCATGAAGTGGCGATACGGGCCCAGCTCGACCGCGCCGCCGTATGCGCTGACGACGCGGATTTCGCGCTGCACGGTCGCGCCGTGGCGGTCGACGATCTTCACGCCGTCGAGCGACAGCTCGCACACGTCGCCTTCCTCGAGGAACGTGAAGCGGTCGGTGCTGCCCGCGAGCGCGAGCGCATCGGACGCGAGGAAGTTCTCGCCGTCGCCGTGGCCGACGACGAGCGGCGAACCCTGGCGCGCGCCGACGACGGTGTGCGGCTGGTCCTTGTGGATCACCGCGATCGCATACGCGCCGTGCAACTGCTGCACGGCTTCGCGCACCGCGTCGAACAGGTTGCCGCGATACAGGCTGTGCACGAGGTGCGCGATCACTTCGGTGTCGGTCTGCGACACGAATTCGTAGCCCTTCGCGCGCAGCGCTTCGCGCAGCGGCTCGAAGTTCTCGATGATGCCGTTGTGGACGAGCGCGAGCGCGTTCGACGAGAAGATCGGGTGCGCGTTGTGCGTGACGGGCGCGCCGTGCGTCGCCCAGCGCGTGTGCGCGACGCCGGTCGTGCCTTCGAGGTGCGATTCGCGCACCTGCGCGTCGAGATCGGCGACGCGCGCGACGCTGCGCGCGCGCTTCGGTGCGCCCGGCTCGAGCACGGCGACGCCGCACGAGTCGTAGCCACGGTATTCGAGGCGCCGCAATCCTTCGATCAGCACCGGAACGATATTACGCTGCGCAACTGCGCCGACAATGCCGCACATGAATGGGTCAGTCCTGTAAGTCGACGCGGGCGCCGCCGGGGCGCCCGCAAAGGGTTCAGCTTTTCTTCTTGACCGGGCGGACGTAGCCGCTCTTCGTGGTCTGGGTCTTCTCGTTCAATACGAGCAGGCCGTCGGCAACGTCCTTCCAGATCGTCGTGCCGGCGGCGATCGTCACGCCGCGGCCGACGCGCACGGGCGCGACGAGTTGCGTGTCGGAGCCGACGAACACGTCGTCCTCGATCACCGTGCGGAACTTGTTCGCGCCGTCGTAGTTGCAGGTGATCGTGCCCGCGCCGATGTTCACGCGCGCGCCGATGTCGGCGTCGCCGATGTACGTGAGGTGGTTCGCCTTCGAGCCGTGGCCGATCACCGCGTTCTTCACCTCGACGAAGTTGCCGACGTGCGCTTCGTCCGCGAGCTGCGCGCCGGGGCGCAGCCGCGCGTACGGGCCGATCACGGTGTTCGCGCCGAGCTCGGCGCCGTCGATGTGCGAGAACGCGTCGATGCGCGTGCCGGCGCCGACCGACGCGTTGCGGATCACGCAGTTCGCGCCGATCGTCACGTTGTCGGCGAGCGTCACGTTGCCTTCGAACACGCAGTTCACGTCGATCGACACGTCGCGGCCGCAGCGCAGCGTGCCGCGCACGTCGATGCGCGCCGGATCGGCGAGCGTGACGCCGTCGACGAGCAGCGCTTCCGCGACATTGCGCTGGTGAATGCGTTCGAGTTCCGCGAGCTGCGCCTTGCTGTTCACGCCGAGCGTTTCCCAGTCGTCGTCGGGCTGCGCCGTGACGACCTCGAAACCGGCCTCGATCGCGAGCTCGACGACGTCGGTCAGGTAGTACTCGCCCTGCGCGTTTTCGTTCTTCAGTGCGCCGAGCCACATCGACAGCTGGGCCGTGGGCGTGACGATGATGCCGGTGTTGATCTCGGCGATCTTCAGTTCGTCCGGCGACGCGTCCTTCTGCTCGACGATGCGCGTGACGAAGCCGGCCGCGTCGCGCACGATGCGGCCATAGCCGGTCGGATCGTCGAGCGTGACGGTCAGAATCCCGTAGCGGCCTTCGCGCGCGGCGTCGACGAGACGCCGCAGCGTCGACGCGCGGGTGAGCGGCACGTCGCCGTACAGCACGAGCGTCGGTTGCGCGGGATCGAGGAGCGGCAGCGCCTGGCGTACCGCGTGGCCGGTGCCGAGTTGCTCGGCCTGCACCGCGAACTGGACGTCGGGTGCGGCGACGGCAGCCTGGACCCGCTCGGCGCCATGACCGACGACGACGACGAGCCGGGACGGCTGCAGCGTGCGCGCGGTGTCGATCACGTGGGAGAGGAGCGGCCTGCCGGCCAGGGGGTGAAGCACTTTCGGCAGCGCGGAACGCATGCGCTTGCCGGTGCCTGCCGCCAAAATCACGATATTCATGGCGCCAGCTTGTCAGAGGAGTTCGAAGCCGTCCATTTTAGCATGCGGCCCCCGCCGTTCCGGGCCTGCCGCGCGGGCGCGGCGGCGCCGGAAAGGGCGGCCGGCGCCCCGTTCCGGCGGGTCTTCCGACCCCGCTTACAGGTCGTCGAACTGGACGATCGAGATCGATTGGGCGGCGCCCGGCGCTGCTGCGTCGTCGCCCGACGCACACGGTTCCTCGTCGAACGCGATGTCGCCCTGCGGATCGGCAACGCCGGTCGCGCGCAGCGACGTGAACGGGAACAGCGTCGTATCCATCAGGTGCGACGGCACGACCTTCGCGAGCGCGTTGAACATGTTCTCGACGCGGCCCGGGAAGCGCTTGTCCCATTCGCGGATCAGCGCCTTCATTTCCGCGCGCTTCAGGTTCGGCTGGCTGCCGCACAGGTTGCACGGGATGATCGGGAATTCGCGCAGCTCCGCGAATTTCTCGAGATCGGTTTCCTTCACGTACGCGAGCGGGCGGATCACGATGTTCTTGCCGTCGTCCGACTGCAGCTTCGGCGGCATCCCCTTCAGCTTGCCGCCGTAGAACATGTTGAGCAGCAGCGTCTGCACGATGTCGTCGCGGTGGTGGCCGAGCGCGATCTTGGTCGCGCCGAGCTCGCCGGCCACGCGGTACAGGATCCCGCGGCGCAGCCGCGAGCACAGCGAGCAGGTCGTCTTGCCTTCGGGCACGAGCCGCTTGACGATGCTGTAGGTGTCCTGGTTCTCGATATGGAACGGCACGCCGACCTGCTTCAGGTACTCGGGCAGCACGTGCTCGGGGAAGCCCGGCTGCTTCTGGTCGAGGTTCACCGCGACGATGTCGAAGTCGATCGGCGCGCGCTCGCGCAGGCGCAGCAGCACGTCGAGCATCGCGTAGCTGTCCTTGCCGCCCGACAGGCAGACCATCACCTTGTCGCCGTGCTCGATCATGTTGTAGTCGCCGATCGCCTGGCCGACCTGACGCACGATCCGCTTGAACAGCTTGTTGTTCTCGTACGCTTCCTTCTGCTCGCGGCGCGTCAGCGCCTGGCGACCGGCCGGGGCGGCGGTCGCGTCGAGGGTGGCGGCGTCGGCCGCCGTGTCATTCATGTGGGGGGCGTTCATGCGCGCTCCTCGTCCTTGATGCGAAAGACTTCGACGCCGACGGCGTCGCAGTCCGGATAGGCGTCCGGTTTCTCGGTACAGACGCGTACCGCGCGCACGGCATCGTGCGCCAGCAGGCGCGCGGCGATCGCGTCGCACAGCGTTTCCTGCAGGTGGATGTGGCCGCGCGCCACGCATTGCGCGACGCTCTGCTTCATCAGGTCGTAGTCGACGACTTCATGCAGCCTGTCGTCGACGGGGGTGGACAGCGCGAGCGGCACGAACAGGTCGACGTTGATGACGACGCGCTGCTCGCCGCGCTTCTCGTGTTCGAAGGCACCGATGTTGATGTGCACCTCGTAATCGCGCAGGTAGAGCCTGCGGCAATCCGCGAGGCGGGGGTGCAGGAGAGCGGAAAACATGGTCGTCCCAGTCAAATTGGCGTGCGCGCACGCAAAGCGGCGCGGGCGGCGGTGGTCAGGCCGCGCGCCCGCGCGGTTCATTCATTCGGGCCGGCGGCGGGCGGCACGAGGTGCTCGCCGCCGTCGACGGTCAGCGTCGCGCCCGTGACGCCGGGCGCGCTCGCGAGATAGCAGGCGGCCGCCGCGATGTCGTCCGCGTGCGCCGCGTGGCCGCGCACGAGCGCCGCGACCCGCACCTTCGGCGCGAGCGCCAGCGCCAGCGCCGACGTCGCGCGGTTCAGCGCGGCCTGCATCAGCGCGTGCGACAACTGCGCCGGCGCCGGGTGAAACAGCGCCTGGTCCAGCACGTGGATCGCGCACGCGCGCAGCGCTTCGTGCTCGCGTGCGGCGTCGGGCGTCGCATCGGCGAGCGCGCGGGCCAGCGCGAGCGGCGCCGTCACGTTGCGCGCGAGCGCGCCGGCGAGCGACGCGCCGTCCACCGTGTGCACGTCGTCGGCGCCCGCACTGGCGCTCACGAACACCGCGCACGCTGGCCGGCCGAGCGCCGCGCCGCAGGCGGCGACGAGCGCGGCTGCGTCGGCTTCCAGGGCCAGATCGGCGTCGAGCACGGCCGCGCGGCGGCCGAGCGCCGCGACTTCGGCGACGATCGCATCGGCGGCCGCGCGCGGCGCGCCGTGGCTGCGCTGCAGCGCGACGTCCCAGCCGCGGCGCGCAAATTCCGTCGCGAGTGCACGACCGATCGACGCGGCGTCGGCCGCGCTGCCCAGGGCGCCCGCGACGAGCACCACGCGCAGGGTCGACTTATCGGCTGAAACGGTCATTTACAATGCCGGGATGAACCCGAAAGCTCACGAACCCGCTAGTTTACCTGCTCCCGGCCCTGACGCGCTCGCGCAGTCCGAAACCCTTGCCGCGCAACTGCGCGACGAGATCGCGGCGGCCGGCGGCTGGCTGCCGTTCGACCGCTTCATGGAGCGCGCGCTGTACGCGCCGGGCCTCGGCTATTACAGCGGCGGCGCGCGCAAGTTCGGGCGCCGCGCCGACGACGGCAGCGACTTCGTCACCGCGCCCGAGCTGTCGCCGCTGTTCGCGCAGACCCTCGCGCAGCCGGTCGCCGAAGCGCTCGCGGCGAGCGGCACGCGCCGCGTGATGGAATTCGGCGCCGGCACGGGCAAGCTCGCGGCCGGGCTGCTCGCGGCGCTCGACGCGCTGGGCGTCGAACTCGACGAATACCTGATCGTCGACCTGTCCGGCGAGCTGCGCGAACGGCAGCGTGACACGATTTCGGCGGCCGCGCCGACGCTTGCGGCGAAGGTCCGCTGGCTCGACGCGCTGCCCGAGCGGTTCGAGGGCGTCGTGGTCGGCAACGAGGTGCTCGATGCGATGCCGGTGCGGCTGTTCGCGAAGGCGGGCGGCACGTGGCACGAGCGCGGCGTCGCGCTCGACGCGCGGCATGCGTTCGTGTTCGAGGATCGGCCGGCCGCGCCGGCCAGCCAGCCGCCGGTGCTCGCGGGGCTGACCGCCGATGTCGCCGACGGCTACGTGACCGAGACGCACGAGGCCGCGCTGGCGTTCACGCGCACCGTCTGCGCGATGCTCGCGCGCGGCGCGGTGCTGCTGGTCGACTACGGCTTTCCCGCGCACGAGTACTACCATCCGCAGCGCGACCGCGGCACGCTGATGTGCCACTACCGCCACCACGCGCACGACGACCCGTTCCTGTACCCGGGGCTGCAGGACATCACCGCGCACGTCGAATTCACCGGTATCTACGACGCGGCCGTCGCCACCGGCGCCGACCTGCTCGGCTACACGTCGCAGGCGCGCTTCCTGCTGAACGCGGGCATCACCGACGCGCTGGCCGCGATCGACCCGTCGGAGATCCGGCAGTTCCTGCCGGCCGCGAACGCGGTGCAGAAGCTGATCTCCGAAGCCGAGATGGGCGAGCTGTTCAAGGTGATCGCGTTTTCGCGCGGAATCGACGGCACGCTCGACGCGTTCGCGCGCGGCGACCGCTCGCACGCGCTCTGAGGCCGGCATGCTGCGCTGGCTGATGGCGTCGTTCGTCGCGGTGATGATCCTGACGCGCTGCTGGCCGTGGCTCGGCAAGCTCGGCATCGGGCGGATGCCGGGCGACGTCACGCTGACGCTCGGCGGACGGCGCTACCCGTTCCCGTTCATGTCGACGCTGGTGCTGACGATGCTGGTATCGATGGTGGCGCGGCTGCTCTGAGCCGCGCCGGAAAGGGCGGTGCGCGTTACAGCTCGATCTCGCCGAGGATCCGGTGCGCGAGCGCCTTTGCCTCGTCGAACGCTTCTTCCTCGCTGGGGCTCGTCGAGTGGACGTCGTAGCGCATGTTCTCGGTGTCGTCCCCGTCGTCCCGTGCGAGGATCACGTAACCCTGGTACTGCCCGTTGGCCGAATGCTGGGTATGCGCCTTGGCCGTGTAGATGCCTTTCGTGAACGTGTTGGTGTCCATCGTGCCTCTCCCGCAAAAGGACACTTCATCGTAGCACTGCGGCGCAGCATGTACAGCGCGGCTTATCGGTGACCGAACGGTGTCCGGTCACGGTGTCCGGTCGCGGCGCCCGGTCAGCGTTCGATCAACCTTCGATCAGCCCTCGATCAGCGCGATGACCTCGTCGAGCGTCGGCGCGTGCGCGCCCGTGTGCCGGCATGCGGCGGCGCCCGCCGCCAGCGCGAACGCGAGATGCTCGCGCCACGATCGCTGCGGCGCGGCCATCAGGCTGAACAGCATGCCGCCGATCGACGCGTCGCCCGCGCCGACGGTGTCGGCCACCTCGACGCGCGGCGGGCTGGCCTCGTGCACGTCGCCGTCCGCGTAGAGCGTCGCCGCCTGCGCGCCGCGCGTGACGAGCACGGCCGCGCGCGGGTTCAGCGCGCGCACCGCCGCGACCGCGTCGGGGCCGTCGCCGCCGAACAGGTGCCGCAGGTCCTCGTCGGACACCTTGATCAGGTCGGCGAGGGCGGCCATCTTCTCCAGCGTCGGCCGGTACGCGGCCGTCATCAGGTTGCGGACGTTCGGGTCGAAGCTGATCTTCACGCCGCGCGCGTGAAGGTCGGCCGCGAGCGCGGCCAGCGTGCCCGCGAGCGGTTCGCGCACGAGGCTGATGCAGCCGAAATGCGCCCATTTCACGTGGCCGGTCCAGCCGGCCGGCAGCCGCGCGGGATCGAACGCGAGATCGGCGCTCGCTTCGCCGATGAAGAAGTACGCGGGCGGGCGCGTCTCGTGGACGATCGCGAGCAGCGGCGGCCGTGCGACGCGCTGCAGGAAGCGCAGGTCGAGCCCGGCCGCTTCGCTCGTGCGCCACAGCACGTCGGAGAAGCAGTCCTCGCCGATCGAGCCCGCGAGCGCGCTCGGCACACCGAGCCGCGCGACCGCACGTGCGACGTTCCAGCCGGCGCCGCCCGGCACCGACGTCCACTGCGCATCGCCCGCGCGCACCATGTCGGTCAGGATGTCGCCCGCCGATACGAAAGCCGGAAACGTGCCGCCGCTCATTGAGTCGGCTCGCTGCGCGCCGTGCGCGCAAGGGTCGCGAGCACGTCGTAGCACGCGCCCATCGTGTGATAGTCGGTCTTGCCGGCCGGGCTCTTCTCGTCGCTGTACTTGCGGTTGTCGCAGGTGAGGATCCGGTACCACGCGCCGTAGCGGTGATCGACGAAGTGCGCCCAGCTATAGCGCCAGATCTCGTCGTACCAGTCCCAGAAGCGCTCGCTGCCGGTGCGCGCGCCGAGCATCGCCGCTGCCGCGAAGGTTTCCGCCTGCACCCAGAAGTACTTGTTGTGGTCGCAGATCGTGAAGTCGGGGCCGAAGCCGTAGTACAGGCCGCCGTGATCGGCGTCCCATGCATGCGTGAGCGCCGCGTCGAACAGCTCGGCCGCGCGCGGCACGAGCCAGTCGAGCGGGCGGTGCCGCTCGAGGATCAGCAGCAGCTTCGCCCATTCGGTCTGGTGTCCGGGCTGGAAGCCCCACGGACGGAAGATGTTCGAGCTGTCTTCCTTGTTGTAGTCCCAGTCGACCGACCAGTCCGCATGGTAGTGCTCCCACACGAGCCCGCCCGACAGCGCGGCCTGGCGCTGCGTGATGTGGCTTGCGAGCTTTTCCGCGCGATCGAGGTACGTGAGGTGGCCGGTCGCCTCATAGGCCGCGAGCAGCGCCTCCGTCATGTGCATGTTCGCGTTCTGGCCGCGGTACGACGACACGATCCAGTTCGGCGTCGCGTCGTCCGCATACAGGCCCGCGGCCGGATCCCAGAAGCGGTGCTCGGCCAGCTCGTAGGTCGCCGCGATCAGCGGGCGTGCTTCGTCGATGCCGGCCATCGTCGCGTGCGCGGCCGCGAGCAGCACGAACGCGAGCCCGTAGCAGTGGCGCGTGGCGTCGAGCGTCGCGCGCTTCGCGCCGTCGCGCCAGTCGAGTTCCCAGTCGTAGCCCTGCAGTTCGTCGTCCCAGTGCGCGTCGCGCAGGAAGCGCAGCCCGTGGCGCGCATAGTCGAGGTGACGCGGATCGCCGAAATGCCGGTACGCCATCGCGTAGTTGAAGACGAACCGGCAGGTGCTGACGAGGTGGCGCGACGTGCGGTTGTAGATGCTGCCGTCGTCGCGGAAGTAGTGGTAGAAGCCGCCCGTCGGGTCGAACGCGTTCGTCGCGTAGAAGCGCAGCGTGTCCTCGACGTGCGACAGCAGGAACGACGGATCGCGGAAGCTCGCGACGAACGGCGCGGCTTGCGTATGGGCGGCCGGCGCGGCCGTACAGGGTTGGACCGGGGGCATGTTCATGATTCTTCGGTGACCGTGGCGGTATCGAGTGCCGGGGAGCCGGCGGGCTGGCTGCTGGCCCGCACGATCAGCTCGACGGGCAGGGAAATCTCGGTGCGCTCGGGCGCTTCGGCGAGCAGCAGCTCGACGCCGCGGCGGCCGAGCGCTTCCTTGTCGACCGCGAGCGTCGTGAGCGGCGGGCTCGCGTGCGCGGCGGCCGGGATGTTGTCGAAGCCGACGATCGCGATGTCGTCCGGAATCCGCAGGCCGCGCGCGGTGCACACGCGCTGCGCGGCCAGCGCGGCCGCGTCGTTGTACGCGAAGACGGCGTCGGGGCGCGGGCCCGGTGCGTCGAGCAACTGCTCCATCGCGCGCGCGGCGCCCGTGTCCGGGTCGAGCCCCGCGTCGATCGTCATTTCGTACGCGGGATCGAACAGCCGCCCGGCCTCGAAGAACGCGCGCCGGTAGCCGATCGCGCGCTGCGCGATGCTGTAGTGCGCGGGCGAGCCGCCGATGAACGCGATCCGCGAGCGGCCGGTGGCGAGCAGGTGGCGCATCGCGAGCGCCGCGCCCGTCGCGTTGTCGATGTTGACCGAGCGCAGCCCGGGCGCCCACAGGTCGATCAGCACCAGCGGCCGGCCGGTTGCGGCGAGCGCCTCGATCGTCTCGGGCTCGATGAAGCCGGCGACCGCGATCGCGTCGGGCGCGTGCGGGCGCATCTGGCGCAGCACGTCGTCGTTCGGGCCGACCGTCAGCAGCGTCGGCACGATGCCGCGCTCACGGCACGCGTCCTCGACGCCGTGCAGCACGTGCGAGAAGAACGGGCTCGCGGGAAAGCGGTTGTGCTGGCGGTGCAGCAGGAAGGTGAGCCGGCGGATGCGCGGCCGCAACTGCGCGGAATCGTAGCCGAGCTGCTGTGCGATCTCGACGATGCGCGCACGCGTTGCTTCCGACAGGCCCGGCTGGTTTTTCAGCGCGCGGGAGACGGTGCCGATCGAGACCTCTGCCGCCCGCGCGACATCGCGAATGGTGGTGCCCATCGTTCGGGGTCCGGTTTGTTTAGGGTGAAAGCGATTGTATAGTAAAACGCTTCGCGGAATTCGGGCCGGATAGCCGGGGAATACCCGGGAATAGTGGGTTTTTAGGCGCTAATCTGCGAAAACGACGTTACTAAAAATACTAAACAAAACGCGAAAAAGGCAAGGTGGTCGTGCGGGTGCCTGGCGGCGCGGGCGGCTGGCGGGAAAGGGGCGGGAAGAGGCAGGAAAGCGGGCTGCGTCAGCGGACTGCGTCGAACGCGTCCGCGCACGGTGCCCGGTGGCCCGCGCGGGCGCCGGGCTTCCGAAGCCGATGTGCAACGATTCGGCCGGTTGACGGGCGGACGGCCGTCCCCGTTGCACGGAGCACAGCCTTATCCGCGTTCGACGGCTGCCCGCCGTTCAGTCCACCGCCGCCACGGCCGGCGGTTCGCCGCGATTGCGCAGCGCGGCGCGGCCCGCATCGAGATCGACGACCGCGAGCCCGCCCGGGCGCTGTTTCGCGCGCCGCTTCGCGAGCGCCGCGACCGACGCGATCTCGTCGCTGCCGTAACGCTCCGCGCCGTGTGCGCCGGCCGGCACGCCGACCGCGCCGATCGCCATCGTCACGAAGCCGAAGAACGCCGGGTTGCCGTGGCGGTCCTCGCCGCGCAGCCCGCCTGCCTGCCGGTCGGCCTGCGTGTAGAAGCGCTGCGCGCCTTCGTTGAAGTGCGCGATCGCGTCGGTCGCGCGCACGTGCCAGTCGTCGCGCTGGAACAGCACGAGGAAATCGTCGCCGCCGACGTGTCCGAGAAAGTCGCGCTGCGGGTCGCACACGCCGGCCAGCACCGTCGCGGCGAACTTCAGCACCTCGTCGCCCTGCCAGTAGCCGTACTGGTCGTTGAACGGCTTGAACTGGTTCAGGTCGACGTAGCACGCATGAAAGCCGGCGTCGCGCTGGAGCAGGCGGTCGATATGCGCGCTGATCGGAATGTTGCCGGGCAGGAACGTCAGCGGGTTCGCGTAGCGCGCGGCTTCGATGCGCATCTCGGTCACCGCGCGCACGAGGCTCTCGCCGGTGCCGAGCCCGACGTAGCGGCCGTGTTCGGTGATCACGAAGCCGTCCGCGAGATAGCGCTGGTCGTGGCTCGCGAGCAGCATCGCGAGCTGCTCGAACGTCGTCGCGTTGTCGATCATCAGCGGCGCATCGTTCGCGAACTGCAGGCACGGCTTCTTACCGAACACCTCGCGGTGATACGGCAGCGCGAAGCGATCGATGAAGCCGCGGCGATTCACGAGCGCGACCGGCCGCCCGCGTTCGACGAGCGCGACCGCGTGCAGGTCGGGCATCCGGTTGAACAGGTCGAGCACGTCGTTGCTGGTCGCGTTGCGCGGCAGCGGCGGCGCGGGGACGAGCATCTTCGCGGCGATCGTGCCGGCCGGCCGCACGGTGCGCGTCGCGCCGGGAAACACCGCGATGTGCGGCGCGCGGATCGCATCGCGCGCGGCCGGCGCGACAACCCGTGACGGCTGCGCGTCCGGCCGGCCGAGCAGGAAGCCCTGCACGCAGCAGATCCCCATGTCGCGCACGACGATCAGGTCGCACTCGTTCTCGATGCCTTCCGCGATCAGTTGCGCGCCGCTCGCCTGCGCGAAGTGCTGCATCGCCTTCACGGCCTCGAACTTGAGCGGGTCGCGCGCGATGTCGTGGATGAAGAAGCGGTCGATCTTCACGACGTCCGGACGCAGGCGCAGCCACAGGCTCATGCTCGCGTTCGCGGTGCCGTAGTCGTCGAGTGCGAACTGGATGCCGGCGTCACGCAGCGACGCGACCGCCGGCCCGATGTGCGCGACATCCGGTATCGCGTTCTGCTCGGTCAGCTCGATCACGATGCGCTCGGCGCCGATCCGCGCGCGGCCGAGAAACTGGCGCGCGCGCTCGCGTTCGCTGGCGAGCTGCAGGATCGTGCCGGCGCTGAAATTGAGGAACAGCTTGCCGTCGCAGTCGAGCGCCGCGAACGCGTCGAGGCAGGTGAGCGCGGCGGCCTGTTCGAGCGCGATGGTCGCGCCTTCGCGCGCGGCCTGCGCGAACAGCGCGGCGGGCGCCTCGAGGTCGGTGCCGCGCGGGCCGCGTATCAGACCTTCGTAGCCGACGACCGTCCCCGACCCGAGATCGACGATCGGCTGGAAAACGGCCGCGAGCGCGCGATCCGCGATCAGGCGCGCGGTGCTGGCGGCAGCGGAGTCGGAGTGGAGCGCGGGCATGGGCGAGGGCAGCCGAATCGACGGGACGTTCGGCTTAACGGCACCGCTCGCGGGGAATTGAATGAAGATTTCATGACGCGATGGGCGCTGATGGTGCATCGCGTCGGGCGCGCATCGGTGCGCGTTTGGCGGGCGGGAAGCGTGAGGCGGGAAGCGGAAGGCGGAAGGCGGCCACCACCCGGTGACCGTCCCGCCACCGTCCCCGTCAGCGCTTGCCCGCGCTCAGCGCGCCGGGTGCCGCCGTCGAGCCGTCCTGCCCGTCGCGCTCGCCGCTCGTGTCGCGCGCGCCCCAGCGCTGCGCGAGCGCCGCGCACGCCATCAACTGGATCTGGTGGAACAGCATCAGCGGCAGCACGATCGCGCCGACCGCGTTCGCCGAGAAGATCACCTTCGCCATCGGCACGCCGGCCGCGAGGCTCTTCTTCGACCCGCAGAAGATGATCGTGATCCGGTCGGCCCGGTTGAAGCCGAGTCGCTTGCTGACGAACGCGGTCAGCAGCAGCGCGATCACGAGCAGCACGAGGTTGACGACCAGCAGGCCGCCGAGCGCGCGCGCCGGGATCTGGTGCCACAGGCCTTCGTTGACGGCCTCGCTGAACGCGACGTAGACGACGAGCAGGATCGAGCCCTGGTCGACGAAGCGCAGCACGCCGCGGTTGCGTTCGATCCAGCCGCCGATCACGGGCCGCAGCAACTGGCCGGCGATGAACGGCACGAGCAGTTGCATCACGATGCTGCCGACCGTGCTCCACGGCGACGCGGCAGCGGCCGACTGCGACGTGATCATCAGCCCGACGAGCGCCGGCGTGACGAAGATCCCGAGCAGGCTCGACGCGGATGCCGCGCACACGGCGGCCGGCACGTTGCCCTTCGCGATCGACGTGAACGCGATCGACGACTGGACCGTCGACGGCAGCGTGCACAGGAACAGCACGCCCGCATAAAGCGTCGGCGTGACGAGCGGCTGCAGCACGGGTTTCAGCGCGAGGCCGAGCAGCGGGAACAGCGCGAACGTGCTGAGCAGCACGACCGTGTGCAGCCGCCAGTGGGTCGCGCCGGCGACCACCGCCTCGCGCGACAGCTTCGCGCCATGCAGGAAGAACAGCAGGCCGACGGCGATGTTGGTCGCCCAGTTGAACGCGTGGGCGGCCGGGCCGCGGCAGGGCAGGAAGCTCGCAAGCACGACGGTGCCGACGAGCGCGAGCGTGAAGTTGTCGGGAAGAAAACGGGGACGGGCCATCGGGAACTCGCTTCGGAAACGACGGAGGCGCGCGTCGCGCGCGCGGATGGCGCTATTGTCCCGGTTGGTCATTCACTACACAAATTCATTGTGAGAATCGATTGATGAATCCGTTGCATGCAATGGCGGCCATCGCGGCCGCCCGGCCATGCGCAAAACGGCAGAAGAATGTTCTTTCACGTTCGCGCCCTGAAGTGAAAAAAACTAGCAGTAACATGGTGTTACACCGATGCCGGCGACCTAACACTTTTGGGCTCGACACCGTTTCGGGGGGCTCATAAATTACTGCTGAAAGCCTTGCGTCGGCCGAAAGGAGCTGGCGGCAGGCATGGACGGGCACTGAACGATGACGGAACGGGTGAAACGGAAGATCGGACGATGGGTGGCAGGCGTGCTCGGCGCGCTGCTGATGCCGCTCGCGCTCGCGCAGCCGCCACACGGCGGTCATGGGTTCGGCGGCCACGGCTTCGGTGGCGGCGACATGCGCGCGTACGGTCAGCCGGCTGGCGGCGGGCCCGGTGGCATGCCCGTCTGGCGGCGCCTTCCGCCCCCCGCCGGTGCACGTGCCGGCGGCATGAGCAGCTACGGTTCCCGCTGGGGGCTGCGGCCGACGCCGTCGTACGGCCATTACGCCGCGCAAAGCCCGTATCGCCCGATCAGCGCCGATGCGCGCCAGATGCCGCGCCCGCCGGGCGGCGGCAACGTGCCGCTGCGCGCCGGTTCGATCCGTGCCGACGTCGCGCGCTACAACGAGG
This sequence comes from Burkholderia pyrrocinia, assembly GCF_001028665.1. Lineage (NCBI taxonomy): Bacteria > Pseudomonadati > Pseudomonadota > Betaproteobacteria > Burkholderiales > Burkholderiaceae > Burkholderia > Burkholderia pyrrocinia. The sequence continues at coordinate 1,054,229 of NZ_CP011503.1, read as the reverse complement.
AGCGCGGCGGCCGTCCGATGCCGCCACCCCGCTCGCAGGAAGAGCCTGCGCATTCACCGTACTTCTCCCCGTTCTACCGAAACTGAGCGCCCGCGCGCTCGTCCCCCCGCCGTCCCCCCCGCCGGCTGATGCGAATTCGCCACAGTCGCGCGCAGATTTCCGCTGATTTTCCTGCTGCATTGCGCTATCTTTCGCGCCCGGCACGCGTATGCCACGCCGCCGCCTCGCCGCGCGGCTGCGTTCGCGCCGGGTCGCCGGCGCACATCCGGCCATGGTTCGATTCGCCGAAGTTAATGCTGCCGCTATACCAGCAATAAGCGTGCGCATTTTTGACCGGACGAATGATCCGTAAAGATGGCTGCGCCCCATACGACGCAAGCACTCGGCTCCATAAAACAACGCTCGCGCCACTTATCGACTATTCGACAAATCCTGGAGATCCCATGAATGCATTCGCTCGCCGTGCGTCGCGCACGTCCGTCAAGCTGATCGCCGCTGCCGCCTGCGTGGCGGCCACCGCTCCCGCCCATGCGCAGTCGAGCGTGTCGCTCTACGGTCAGGTCGACGAATGGGTCGGCGCAACCAAGTTCCCCGGCGGCGATCGCGCATGGAACGTGTCGGGCGGCGGGATGTCGACGTCGTACTGGGGCCTGCACGGCGCAGAGGATCTGGGCAGCGGCTACAAGGCGATCTTCACGCTGGAAAGCTTCTTCCGCGCGCAGAACGGCCAGTTCGGCCGCTTCCAGGGCGACACGTTCTTCGCCCGCAACGCATACGTCGGCATCAGCTCGCCGTACGGCACGGTGACGGCAGGCCGCCTGACGACGCACCTGTTCCTGTCGACGATCCTGTTCAACCCGTTCTACGATTCGTACACCTTCTCGCCGATGGTGTACCACGTGTTCCTCGGCCTCGGCACGTTCCCGACCTACCCGAGCGATCAGGGCGCGGTGGGCGATTCGGGCTGGAACAACGCGGTGTCGTACACGTCGCCGTCGTTCGGTGGCCTGAATTTCGGCGCGATGTACGCGCTCGGCAACCAGGCCGGCGACAACCGCTCGAAGAAGTGGAGCGCGCAGTTCAACTATGCGAACGGCCCGTTCGCGGCGACCGCCACGTATCAGTACGTGAACTTCAACAACGGCCCGCAGGACCTGAGCGCGCTCGTCACCGGCATGAAGAGCCAGGGCATCGCGCTGGTCGGCGCGACCTACGACCTCAAGCTCGTGAAGTTGTTCGGCCAGTACATGTATACGAAGAATGACCAGGTCGCGGGCAGCTGGCACGTGAACACCGCGCAGGGCGGCGTGTCGGTGCCGCTCGGCGTGGGCAACGCGATGGCGTCGTACGCGTATTCGCGCGATGCCGGCGGCCTCGACCAGACGCGCCAGACCTGGGCCGTCGGTTACGACTATCCGCTGTCCAAGCGCACGGACGTCTACGCCGCGTACATGAACGACCACATCAGCGGCCTGTCGACCGGCAACACGTTCGGCGCAGGCATCCGCGCGAAGTTCTGACGCGCACGCGCGCTCGGTGCGCCGGCCGCGCGCGAAAATCACGCGTTCCGGCTGCATGTTTTCCCGCCCGAAACGGCGCCGCCACCCGCGGCGCCGTTTTGCCTTTGTTGACCTTTCTGTTTCCTCGCCTTTGTTACCCTATCTCGTAATTGGACCATTCCCCCGTCATTACGAGCTAGTTCGATGGATACCCTCGTCAGCATGAATGTGTTTCGCTACGTCGTCGAAGTGGGCAGCTTCGTCGGCGCGGCCGAGCGCATGCAGATGTCGGCTGCGATGGCGAGCAAGCACGTGATGCATCTCGAGCAGCAGCTCGGCGCGCGGCTGCTGCATCGCACGACACGACGCGTCGCGCCTACCGAGGCGGGACGCGAATATTACGAGCGCCTCGTGCAGGCGCTGTCGGAACTCGACGAAGCCGGGCAGGCCGTCGGCGCCGCGAGCGTGGTGCCGCAAGGCAGGCTGCGCGTGACGTCGCTGTCCGCGTTCGGGTTGCGGCACGTGATGCAGGCCGTCACCGATTACGCGGGCCGGTTCCCGGACGTGACCGTCGACATGACGCTGTCCGATCGCGTGGTCGACCTGATCGAGGAAGGCTACGACGTCGCGGTGCGCGCGGCGCCGAACGGATTGAAGTCGTCGTCGCTGGTCGCTCGGCAGATCGCTACCGCGCACATCCTGCTCGTCGCGTCGCCCGAGTATCTTGACAAGCACGGCACGCCCGATACGATCGCCGATCTCGCGCACCACAACTACCTGCGGCGCGACTCGAATTCGACGATGCTCGACTCGCTCGTGATCGACGCGGCGGCCGCGTCGCGCGTGACCCTCAACGGCAACCTGATCGTGAACCATCTCGAAGGGCTGCGTGCGGCCGTGCTCGCGGGCGCGGGCATCGCGCTGCTCGGCACCGAGGTGGTCGGCGACGACATCGAATCCGGCCGGCTCGTGCCGGTGCTGCTCGATTCGGTGCCGCCGCACGAGGCGCCGATCTATGCGGTCTATGCGAGCCGCCGTCACGTGTCCGCGAAGGTGCGTTCGTTCGTCGATTTCCTCGCGGCGCGTTTCGAAGGGCAGTCGCTGTGCCCGTCGATCGAATCGCGCCTGCGCGTGCTGCCGATCACGCGGATCAAGCGCGCGGGCTGAGCCGCGCGTCCCGCCGCGGCGGGGCGATAAAAAAAAGCGCGAACCGCAGCGGTTCGCGCTTTTTGTTTTGTCCGACGGTATTTGCGGCGGCGGTCGCGCATGCGGCCGCAATGACCGCCGCTTCCGTCAGCGTGCGATGCCGAGCCGCGCCTTTGCTTCGTCGTACTCGCGCTTCAGACGCTCGACGAGCGAGCCCACGCTCGGCAGGTCGTCCATCAGGCCGACACCCTGGCCGGCGCCCCAGATGTCCTTCCACGCCTTCGTCTTGTCGCCGCCGAAATTCATCTTCGTCTTGTCGGATTCCGGCAGCGCTTCCGGATCGAGGCCGGCTTTCTCGATGCTCTCGCGGATGTAGTTGCCGTGCACGCCGGTGAAGAGGTTCGTGTAGATGATGTCCGAGGATTTCGCGTTGACGATCGCGCGCTTGTAGTCCTCGACCGCGTGCGCTTCCTGCGTCGCGATGAAGCGCGTGCCCATGTACGCGAAATCGGCGCCCATCGCCTGCGCGGCGAGGATCGAGCCGCCGTTCGCGATCGAGCCGGACAGCACGATCGGACCGTCGAAGATCTTGCGGACTTCGCCGACGAGCGCGAACGGCGACGTCGTGCCCGCGTGGCCGCCCGCGCCGGCCGCGACGAGGATCAGCCCGTCGACGCCGGCCTCGAGCGCCTTCTGCGCGTGGCGCAGGTTGATCACGTCGTGCAGCACGATGCCGCCGTAGCTGTGCACCGCGTCGACGATCTCGCGTGCCGGTGCGCGCAGGCTCGTGATGAAGATCGGCACCTTGTGCTCGACGCACACGCGCACGTCGTGCTCGAGCCGCGCGTTCGACTGGTGGACGATCTGGTTGACCGCGATCGGACCGATCACCGCATCGGGGTGCTTTGCCTTGTGGTCGGCGAGTTCGGACTGGATCTGCGTGAGCCACTCGTCGAGCAGTTCGGCCGGACGGGCGTTGAGCGCGGGGAACGAACCGACGATGCCCGCCTTGCATTGCGCGAGCACGAGTTCGGGGTAGCTGACGATGAACATCGGCGACGCGATGACGGGCAGCGTCAGGTTCTGCAGGACGGTGGGCAATGCCATGTGATGTCTCCAGTCTCCAGGGAGGGCCGGTGCCGGCGCAGTCGCGCCGATACCGACACCATGCTTTGCGGTCGAACGGTGATTCGAGTGTAGCTGCGGACACAGTCGTTCGTCGAGATTAATACGAACGGTCGTGCGATTCTACGCGAGCTTAACAAAATGCGCGGTGTGGCGGCAATCGAGTGAGTGTTCTCTTTCTACGGATTCTGGCTGTTGCCCCGCTGTGCAGACGCGCGAGCGCTCCTAAAATAGCCGCCATAACAAACCAACGAGAAATAAACCATGTCGTTTGAGGCGTTTGCACCGTTTCGCGTGACGGTGCAGGACACCGACATCTTCGGTGTCAAAGGAGGCGCGGGCCCGCCGCTTCTGTTGCTGCACGGGCATCCGCAAACCCACATGATCTGGCATCGCGTTGCCGCGACGCTCGCGAATCACTTCACGGTGATCGCCACCGACCTGCGCGGATACGGCGCATCGGGCCGGCCGCCGAGCGACGCGCAGCACGTGCCGTATTCGAAACGGGCGATGGCGGCCGACCAGGTCGCCGTGATGCGGCATTTCGGTTTCGAGCACTTCCATGTGTGCGCGCACGATCGCGGCGCGCGTGTCGCGCACCGGCTCGCGCTCGATCACGCGGATGCCGTCGAGCGGATGATGCTGCTCGACATCGCGCCGACGCTCGCGATGTACGAAAAGACCGATCGCGCGTTCGCGACCGCGTATTTCCACTGGTTCTTCCTGATCCAGCCGGAGCCGCTGCCCGAGACGCTGATCGGCGCGCATACCGATGCGTACATCGAGCGCGTGATGGGCAACCGGTCCGCCGGGCTCGCGCCGTTCGCGCCGGAAGCGCTCGACGCGTACCGTGCGGCGCTCGCGCAGCCGGGCGCCGTGCACGCGATGTGCGAGGACTACCGCGCATCGGCGACGATCGACCTCGAGCACGACCGTGCGGATCTCGAGCGCGGCAACAAGGTCGCGTGTCCGCTGCGCGTGCTGTGGGGCGAACACGGGATCGTCGGGCGCTGCTTCGATCCGCTCGACGAGTGGCGCCGCGTCGCACGCGACGTCAGCGGCCGCGCGCTCGAATGCGGGCACTACATTCCGGAAGAGGCGCCCGTCGCGCTGATCGACGAACTGCTCGCGTTCTTCGAAGCGCGCGACCCGGCCGCATAAGGACGTGAGCGGGCGGCGCGGGCCGTCCGCTCAGCGGTGCGCGTTGTCGTCCTCGACGAGCGGCGGCAGCCGGCGCGGCACGGGCGTCGATTTCACGATCGCGGTGCTCGTTTCCGCGCGCTCCGTCACCTTCGACAGGATGTCGTCGAGGTGCTCGATCGTGCGCAGGTAGAGCCGGCAGATGAAGCAGTCTTCGCCGGTCACCTTGTCGCATTCGACGAATTCGGGAATCCGCCGCAGCAACTCCTCGACCAGATGCAACTGGCCGGGCAGCGGCTTCACGCGGACGATCGCCTGCAGCGTGTAGCCGAGCGCGCGCGGATCGAGCTCGACCGTGAACGCGGCGATCACGCCTTGCGCCTCGAGCCGCCGCACGCGGTCGGCGGTCGCGGGCGCCGACAGCCCGATCTGCCGCGCGAGTTCGCTGGTCGCGATGCGCGCGTCGTCGGCCAGCGCCGCGAGGATCGCGCGGTCGGTCGCGTCGAGCGACGCAACGGCGGGTGGGGAAAGGCGTTTCGGCATGATCGCTTTGCTTTCGAAGGTAAATCGGCTGATTCGCTTCAGTTTAGCCGTGGTTGCGGCGAAAGCAAGTTTCTAGAATCGAAGTCATCCACTCTCATCAACGGAGTTCAAGATGGCTTCGAATGAAATTCGCCGCGGCGCCGCCGAGATGGTCGTCGCGATGCTGATGTCCGGCACGATCGGCTGGCTCGTGATGTCGTCGCAGCAGCCGCTGACGAACGTCGTGTTCTTCCGCTGCCTGTTCGGCGCCGCGACGCTCGCGATCGTCTGCGCGGCGTTCGGCTTCCTGCGCCGCTCGCTGTTCTCGCCGCGGATGCTCGCGCTCGCGACGCTCGGCAGCGTCGCGATCGTCGCGAACTGGCTGCTGCTGTTCGCCGCCTATTCGCGCGCGTCGATCTCGATGGCGACCGCCGTCTACAACACGCAGCCGTTCATGCTCGTCGCGCTCGGCGCCATCGTGTTCCGCGAACGGGTCACCGCGTCGACGGTCGCGTGGCTCGCGCTCGCGTTCGCCGGGCTTGTCTTCGTGGTGCGCGTCGAGCCGGCCGTGCTCGCGGTGCCGGGCGAATATCTGGAAGGCGTCGCGCTGTCGCTCGGCGCGGCATTCCTGTATGCGATCTCGTCGATCGTCACGAAGCACCTGAAGGGCACGCCGCCGCATCTGCTCGCACTGCTGCAGGCCGGCCTCGGCATCGTGCTGCTCGCGCCGTTCGCGCACTTCGATACGCTGCCCGCGACTGCCGGGCAATGGCTCGATCTCGTCGTGCTCGGCGTCGTGAACACGGGCCTGATGTACGTGCTGCTGTACGGTGCGATCCAGAAGCTGCCGACCGCGATGACCGGCGCGCTGTCGTTCGTCTATCCGGTCGTCGCGATCATCGTCGATCGTGTTGCGTTCGGGCAGACGCTCGCGTGGACGCAGGTGTTCGGCGCGCTGCTGATCCTGCTCGCGGCGGCCGGCGTGAATCTCGGCTGGCGCATCGTGCCCGCGCGTCGCGCGGCGGTCGGCAACTGAAACGATCGTACGATTCGGCGCCGCGACGCGGTGCCGCCCCGGCTCGCCGGGTACGGATTTCGGGAGCGCGGATGGCGCTCGAAAAGCGCCTGCCCGCACGCGCGAAAGACGCTGCAAGAAGTTGTAGGGAAACACCCGATGCAATGCGGCCGCGTCGCTCGTATGATGCGGGCTGTGACGTTGATCACGTTCACAGGATTCCGATCTCGACGCCGTTCGCCCGTGAGGCTGAACGGCTTTTTTTTATGTGCCGCTCCCGGCGAGCATGCGCCGCCGCGCATCGAGCCGCGCGAGCAGCGCGCGCCTCGCGTCGTCGTCCGACGCTCGCCACCCCTTGATTTCGTCGCGCGTGCGCAGGCAGCCCGCGCACCAGTCGGTGCGCGGATCGATCCTGCAGACGTCCGTGCACGGCGATGCGACCGTGCCGACCGGTACCGGCACGTCGCTCATGCGTTGCCCCTCAATGCGACGTCCGCGACCGGCGCGCCGGTCAGCGACACGAGTTCGTGCGGCGACAGGTTGAACACCGCGTGCGGATGGCCGGCGGCCGCCCACAGGCTGTCGAGCTCGAGCAAGTCGGCGTCGATCAGCGTGACGGGTTCGACGAGATGACCGATCGGGCAGACGCCGCCGATCGCATAGCCGGTGTTGTCGCGCACGAACTTCGCGTCCGCGCGGCCTACCGCGCCGACCTGCGCGGCAACCTTCTTCTCGTCGACGCGGTTGACGCCGCTCGCGACCACGAGCACGGGCGCGCCGTCCGACTCCCGGCGAAACAGGATCGACTTCGCGATCTGCGCGACCGAGCAGCCGAGCCCGGCTGCCGCCTCGGCCGACGTCTTGCCGGTGTCGGCGAGCATCACGATGCCTTTTGCATGGCCGCGCTCGCGCAGCAGCAGCGCGACGCGTCGCGCGGAGTCGGGGAGGGAATCGAATGAAGCTGGTGTCGTCATATTGAGGAATCCATGGAATGCCGGGGTCAGACGCAGGTCGCGGCGTCGTCCGCGCTCTGCGCCTTGGCGAGCAGCGCGCGACCGGCGCGCGACACGTTCGTGCGGCCGATCGCGTTCGAGATGAAGTCGCCGGCGGCGACCACCTGTGCGAGATCGACGCCGGTGTCGATGCCGAGGCCCTGCATCAGGTACAGCACGTCTTCGGTCGCGACGTTGCCGGTCGCGCCCTTCGCGTACGGGCAGCCGCCGAGGCCCGCGACCGACGCGTGGAAGATCTCGATCCCTTCGAACAGCGCCGCGTAGATGTTCGCGAGCGCCTGGCCATAGGTGTCGTGGAAGTGGCCCGACACGCGTTCGCGCGGGAACACGCGCGTGACGGCCGCGAGCACTTCGCGCGTGCGCTTCGGCGTGCCGACGCCGATCGTATCGGCGATGTCGATTTCGTCGCAGCCGAGCGCCGCGAAGCGTTCGACGACGTCGACGACCGACGCGACCGGCACCTCGCCCTGGTATGGGCAGCCGAGCGTGCACGACACGCTGCCGCGCAGCCGCAGGCCCGCATCCTTCGCGGCCTTCGCGACCGGCTCGAAGCGCGCAATGCTCTCGGCGATGCTGCAGTTGATGTTCCGCTGCGAGAATGCCTCGCTCGCCGCGCCGAAGATCACGACTTCGTCGGCGCGCGCGGCGAGCGCGTTCTCGAAGCCCTTCAGGTTCGGCGTGAGCACCGAGTACACGGTGCCCGCGCGGCGCTCGATGCCGGCCATCACGTCGGCGCCGTCGGCCATCTGCGGCACCCATTTCGGCGACACGAACGACGCGGCCTCGATGTTGCGGAAGCCGGCGCGCGACAGCCGGTCGACGAGCGCGATCTTCACGTCGGTCGGCACGAAGGTCTTCTCGTTCTGCAGCCCGTCGCGCGGGCCGACTTCGACGATCTTGACGGCGGTGGGGAACGTCATTGTTGTCTCCTGGTTCCTGGTATCTGTGTAGGGCGGAATTCAGTAGCCGCGCGCGTAGTCGACGATGCCGCCGACGGGCTCGCCGCGCTCGAACGCGCGGATCTTGCCGGCGATCTGCTCGACGGCCTCCGCGCGCAGCGTTTCGGCCGAGCTGTGCGGCGTGATCGTGATGCGCGGTGCGCGCCAGAACGGATGGTCGTCCGGCAGCGGTTCGTGCTGGAACACGTCGAGTGTCGCCGCGGCGATCCGGCCGCTCGCGAGCGCGTCGAGCAGGTCGGCCTCGACGAGATGCGCGCCGCGCGCGACGTTGACGACGTACGCGCCGGGCGCGAGCCGCGCGAACGTTCGCGACGACAGGATGCCGTCGGTGTCGGGCGTGCTCGGCAGCAGGTTGACGAGCACCTTCGCGCCGTCGATGCACGCGTCGAACGCGCCGTCGCCGGCGAAGGTCGCGATGCCGTCGAGCTGCTTCGCGCTGCGGCTGTAGCCGCGCACGGGCAGGCCGAGCGCGGCGAGCGCGAGCGCAACCTGCGCGCCGAGCACGCCGAGGCCGAGCACGGCGACGGTGAACGTTGCGCGCGGATGCGGTTCGAGCGGCTGCCAGCGGCGCTCGCGCTGCTGCACGTCGTATTCGTCGAAACGGCGCAGGTAGCGCAGCACCGCGTGCGTCACGTATTCGACCATCTGCTGCGCCATGCCCGAATCCTCGAGCCGCACGAGCGGCACGTGCGCGGGCAGCGTGCCCGGATGCGCGCGGTCGAGCGCGAGCAGCGCGTCGACGCCCGCGCCGAGGTTGAAGATCGCGCGCAGGCCGTCGCGCGGCGCGAAGAATTCGCGCGGCGCGCGCCACACGAGCGCGTAGTCGGCGGCGGCCGTGTCGCCCGGTTGCCATGCACGTAGTTCGGCTTCCGGCAGCGCGTGCGCGATCTCGTCGCGCCACGCGCCGGCTTCCTGGTGCGGGGAATAGAACAGGATCTTCATTGCATGACTTCGCGCGCGCCGGCGAGGCTCGTCACGGGAACGGCGAGAGGGGCCGGGCGCAGCGCGCCGGCGGGCGTAGCGGACATCGGGCGTCTCCTGACGGCCGGGCCCGGCGCGTCGGCGCCCGGTCCGGTTCGGTGTGAAGCTGACGGGAAGCCCACATTCTACGGTTTCGCGGCATATTGCGCCGCCGTGCGGGCCGGCCGCCCGGCGCAGGTCGCCACCGGGCCGCCAGCGCCAGGCAGCCGGCCCCGGGTCGCCGTCCGGCGGACGGCCGACCCGCGCAAAAGCAAAGCACAAAATATTGGTTCGGCCGCCGGGCGCCGCGCGCCACAATCGAAACTCGTCTTCACGCAAGCGAGGCAATCATGCGCGCATGCAGCAAATCGGCGTGGCCGCCGCGGCTCGTCACCGTTCCGGGCCTGCACGGCAGCGAAGGCGCTCACTGGCAGACCTGGCTCGAGCGGCAGTTCCCGCGCGCGCTGCGCGTCGAGCAGGACGACTGGGACGCGCCCGATCTCGCGCGCTGGGCGCAGTCCGTGCGCGCGCTGCTCGACCGCGAGCGCGGCCCGTTCGTGCTCGCCGCGCACAGCTTCGGCTGCCTCGCGGCCGCGCATGCGCTCGCGCAGTGGCCGCATGCGGGCGATGTCGCGGGCGTGCTGCTCGTCGCGCCCGCCAGCCCGACGAAATTCACGTTTGCCGGGCCGTTCGACGCGCGCCGGCTCGCGGTGCCGTCGATCGTGATCGGCAGCGAGACCGATCCGTGGATGCCGCTCGCCGATGCGCGCACGCTCGCGCAGCGCCTGGGCAGCGCGTTCGTGAACCTCGGCGACGCCGGGCACATCAATACCGCGGCCGGCTTCGGGCCTTGGCCGCGCGCGAAGTACTTCGTCGACACGCTCGTCCATTGCGCGGCGCCGCTGCGCTTTCGCGATGCGGACGACGACTTCGACGCCGCGCTCGTCGATCGCGCGCTCGCGCACGCGGTCTGACGGGCGGCGCCGTTGCGGTTACGACGCGGAGACGGGCTGCACCGCGGCCGGGTCCGAATAGCTCGGCCGGCCGTTCTCGACGTGGCCTGCGAAACGGCGCGAGAACGTGCCGTTCGCGCCGTCGCTCACCGTCACGTCATACCAATGGCGGCTCGCTGACGGCATGTTGTCCACCTCGGTTCTGCGGTCGGGGGACGGGAGCGGCGCGATCAGCTCGGCGAAGATGCAGCGGTGGCCGACGCGGCCGCGTTCGTCGCGGGCTTCGCGTCGTCGTCGTCATCGGGCGGGTAGTGCACGACGGGCGGCGCGAGCGGAGCGGCATCGGACGCGGCGCCGTTCGCGGCGGCATCGCTGTTGAACGCGCTGGCCGAGCCGCTCGATGCGCCGGCCTGTTGCGAGGCGTCGGCCGCGTGCGCGTCGTGCGGCGCGTCGTCGCTGCAGGCGGCGACGAAAGCGGCGGCACAAAGAACGACGACGACGGAAACGCGACGCATGACTTCTCTCCTGGCAGGCTGATCGGGAAACGTCTTCGAGTATGCCGTTGCGATGCGACGTTTCGGTGAATCGTTTGCGACCGGTGCGCGATCGCGAAATGCTCTCGTCAAACTAACGAATTACTTTCGTGCGCGTGCGTGCATGCAGCCGGTATGCGGCCCTTGCCGACCGCCGCCTGTCAGCGCCGCGGCGTCCTGCGCCGCACTTCGCTGCGCAGCCAGTCGAGCCAGGTGCGGATCGCCGCTTCGTGCGGATGGCCGGGGCGCCACACGACGTAGTGCGCATACACGTCGGTCACGCGCACCGTCGACACGCGCACGAGCGTGCCGGCCGCGAGTTCGGGCTCGATCAGCGAGCGGCGGGCGAGTGCGACGCCGCGCCCTTTCAGCGTCGCGTCGATCAGCGCGGTCGCATCGGTGAAGCGCGGCGCGCGCGCGGATTCGGTGAGGTCGAGCCGCGCGGCCTGGAACCACGGTTCCCACGGCTGCGCGGGATGGCGCAGCAGCGTCGCCCGCACGAGATCGCCCGGCGCGCGTGGCGCGACGCCGTCGCGATTGCGGTACGCGGGGCTCGCGACCGGAAAGATCGTCTCGTTCATCAGTTTCTCCGCGACGACGCCCGGCCACGTGCCGGGCCCGTAGCGCAGCGCGACGTCGATGCGGTCGCGCTTGCGCAGCGGCGCGAGCGCCGCGTCCGGGTGCAGCGTGATCGCGATGTGCGGATGCGCGGCCGTGAAGCGCGGCAGGCGCGGCGCGAGCCAGCGCTCGGCGACGCTCGGCAGCACGCTGACGTTCAGCGTGACGTCGCAGATGCGCGGGCGGCTGCGCACGGCGAGTGCCGGCTCGAATGCGCGTTCGAGCACGCTCAGGCCCTGGCGCACCTGCAGCGCGAGCGCGTGCGCGGCGTGCGTCGGTGTCGCGCCGTTGCGCTCGCGCGTGAAGAGCGGATAGCCGAGTTGCGCCTCGAGCGTGCGGATGTGCTGGCTGACGGCGCCTTGCGTGAGCGCGAGTGCGTCGGCCGCGCGCGTGAAGCTCTGCAGCCGCACGGCGGTCTCGAACGCGCGCAGCGTCTGCAGCGGAGGGAGGTGGATGCGTCGCATGCGGGTATTAGTAACACTAATGCCCGAGCACGACAATTCATCGTTTGCGGCGCCCGGGCACGCGTTCCTACACTCGGTTCCGTCTTCAACAGACCCGTCAGGCCACATCATCATGAACGCATATCGTCTCTATCTTTCGCCGGGCGCCTGCTCGCTTGCCGCTCACATCGCGCTGGAGGAAACCGGCGCGCCGTTCGACGTCGAGATCGTCTCCGTGCAGAAACAGCAGAACCTCGAAGCGCGCTATCTCGCGATCAACGCGAAGGCGCGCGTGCCCGTGCTCGCGATTCCGGGCGAGCCGCGCGTGCTCACCGAAACGCCCGCGATCCTCACGTATCTCGCGCGCCGTTATCCGGACGCGCGATTGCTGCCGCTCGACGATCCGCTGCGCGAGGCGCGGTGCCACGAATGGCTCGCCTGGCTGGTCGGCTGGGTGCATGGCGTCGGCTACGGCGCGCTGTGGCGGCCGGGCCGCTTCATCGACGATCCGGCGCTGCACGGTGCGGTCAGCACGCACGGGCGCGGCACGATCGATGCAGCGAACCGGAAGATCGAAGCCGCGCTCGCCGATGGCCGCACGTGGGCCGAACCGGGCGCGCATTCGATCGTCGATCCGTTCCTGTTCGTGCTGTATCGCTGGGGTGTCGCGATCGGACTCGACATGACGCGGTATCCCGCGTGGACGGCCCATGCGCAGCGCGAGGCCGAACGGCCGGCTGCGCGGCGTGCGCTGGCGCGCGAGGCGGGCTGACGGATGCGCGGGCGTCGTTGCGTTCGCGGCGACGCTCGGCCGCTATCGCACGGCGAACAGCGGATAGGTCGCGCCGGCGATCAGCGCGGTCGCGAGCCAGACCACGCTCCACGAACTGACGGCGAGCAGCGGCGGAATCGCGAGCGGCGTCGCGAACAGCCCGAGGTAGACGATCGTGTTCGCCATCCCGAGTGCGGTGCCCGCGTGGTTCGCGCCCGCGAGCGTCGCGAGTTCCGTGTACGCGACGCCGTGCCACGCCGATACGCAGATGCCCGCGAACACGAGAATCGCGACGATCGCGGCGAGCGGCACGTGCGGGCTGCCGGCCGTTGCGGCTGCAAGCAGCGCGAACGAGCCGGCCGCGACGAGCACCGAGCCGCGCAGGTACGCGCGCCGGTTGCCGTGACGGTCGGTATGACGGCCGCTCCAGACGCGCATCACCATCGCGCCGAGTTGCAGCGCGACCATCGCCGCGCTGATGCCGGCGAGGCCGAGCCGGCCGAAGTCGTGCAGGAACACCGTCGCGAACGTGAGCACCGCGAACTGCGGCGCGCACAGCAGGCCCATGCCGAGCACGATGCGCCACACGCGGCCGCTCGCGAGCGGGCCGCGCGCATGCGGGGCGGGTTGCTGCTGTTCGACGGAGCGAGGCGCGGCGCCGGGCACGGCGGCCGGCGCGGCGGGTGGCTCGTGCAGCCAGCGCCAGGCCAGCGCGGCCGATCCCGCGCACAACAGCATCAGCGCACCGAACACCGCGGCGAAGCCCAGATGCGACGCGAGCGACGGCAGCAGCGCGGCGCCGACGCCGCCACCGAGCGGCACGGCCGTCTGGCGAATGCTCATCGCGAGCCCGCGTTCGCGCTCGCCGAACCAGCGCATCACCGCGCGCCCGCTCGACCCGTTCACGCTGCCGCCAAGCAGGCCGACGCAGCTCATCGCAGCGACGACGCGCATCAGCGGCGGCACCGCGTGCGCGGTCGGGACGATCGTGCACACCATCAGCGCGAGCATCGCGGCCGTCGCGACGAGCCCGGTCATCAGCACGCGGCGATCACCGAAGCGATCGGCGGCCATTCCCCACGGCAGCTCGGACAGCGCGACGCCGAAGCCGAGCGCGCCGAGCACGAGGCCGAGCGCGCCGTTGTCGAGGTGATAGGCCGCGCGCATCCACACGGCCGTGGTCGGAATGCCGGCCGCGGCGGCCGAAAAGCTCATGTTCGCGGCGACGCCGGCCGCCAGCACGCGCCAGCGGTGGGCCGGGCCGCGCGCGTCGCGGGCGGGCGAGGTGGGGGAGGCGATGCAGGTGGTATCCATGGCGGCAGGCCCGGTTGGAAATTGACATCGACAGTCTGGCGGCCTACATTCATCCTGAAAATCGGAAAGTTTTTGATGAATCGTTCGATAAAACAGGATGATTGACGTGCCCGGACAAGATATTCCCCGTGGTGGCGGCGAGCCGCTCGCAATGGTCGATGTCGCGCAGGCCCGGCCCAACTTCGACGTGGCGGCGCTGCGCAGCCTCGTCGCGGGCGTGGATCTCGGCAGTTTCGCGAAGGCAGCCGACCGCGTTGCGCGCTCGTCGTCGGCGGTGAGCGCACAGATCCGCAAGCTCGAGGAGCAGGCCGGCACGCCGCTGTTCGTGAAAGCCGGGCGCGGGCTCGCGCTGACCGATGCCGGCGACGCGATGCTGCGCTATGCGCGACGGATGATCGAGCTGAACGACGAGGCGGCCGCGGCCGTGCGCGGCGTGAATCTCGACGGCTGGGTGCGCGTCGGGCTGCAGGAGGATTTCGGCGAGGCGATCCTGCCCGACGTGCTCGGGCGGTTTGCGCGCGCGCATCCGAAGGTGAGGATCGAGGCGCGCGTGGCGCGCAATGCCGAGCTGCTCGACCGGCTCGATGCGAACCAGCTCGATCTCGCGCTCGTATGGGGCGATCCGGCGTCGGCGGCGCTCGTTTCGCGGGCGGGGATCGACAGCGAAGCGATCGCGCAGGTGCCGATGCAATGGATCGGCGCGGCGGGCGCGGGCGGGTTCGGGATGCCGGACGGCGGTGGGGAGGAGGGCGGAGGAAGCGGCGCGGGAGAAGCGGTCGGCCGCGCGGCGTGTGCGCCTGGCGAGCCGCTGCCGCTCGTCGTGTTCGACCGGCCGTGCCGGTTCTTCGGCGCGGCGACCGATGCGCTCGACCGCGCGGGCGTGCCGTGGCGCGTCGCATTCACGACGCCGAGTCTTGCCGGACTATGGGCCGCGGCGGCGGCCGGACTCGGGCTGACGGTGCGCTCGCACTACGGGCTGCCCGCGTCGGTGCGCGTGCTCGATGCGGCTTCGTTCGGGCTGCCCGAACTGCCGAGCCTGCCGCTGATCCTGCTGCGGCGCACGTCGTCGGCGACGCCGACGGTCGACCGGCTCGCGCGGATCGTGACGCAGGCGGTGCGGGACGCGGCGGAGGGGGCGGTGGCGGCGCTGGCGGCCTGATACCGGCCGACTGGAATGCGTTCAGCTGGACGTTCGGCCTATTGGAGCAACGGGGCGAATGTCGCGACAATGGTGATCACTCAATGGATGGAGCTAATCATGCAAGTCGCAAACCTCCAGGAAGCCTCGCTCGATCTGCAACGGCTGGTCGATGCCGCGATCGCTGGCGAACGCGTCGTGATCATGCAGGACGGCAAGCAGTCGGTCCGGCTCGTGCCGCTCAGGCCAATTCATTCATTCGGTGCCCTCGAGGGGCAGATATGGATCGCCGATGACTTCGACGCACCGCTTTCCGCCGAAGAGCTGGCCGCATTCATGGGTAAGTAATGCGGCTGCTGTTCGATACGCACATCTTTCTCTGGGCGGTGGCGAATGATCCGAAGCTGAGCGTTCGCGCGCGCAATCTGATTACCGCTGCCGATGAAGTGTTCGTCAGCAGCGCGAGCATCTGGGAAGTGGCGATCAAGGCAGGGAAGGGAAAGCTCGACGTCGATGTGGATCGGTTGGTCGACAGGATCAACACGAACCAGTACCGCGAACTGCCGGTTCGGGCAGCGCACGGCGCAGCCGTGCGCCATCTGCCCCACTATCATCTCGACCCGTTCGACCGGCTGCTCGTCGCGCAGGCGTGGAGTGAACCGCTGCTGCTTGTCACCGCGGACGGCCATCTTTCGCAGTATGGCGCGTCGCGGATTCTGACGGTCTGAAACAGTTTTCGGAGCGAAATCCTACGCTGTCGCGACAGCTTGCGTGGACACTTCCAGTTCCGCGCAGAGCTTGGCCAGCCGCTCCCGCAACCCCTCGCTTGCCGGCACGAACGGCAGCCGCAACCCGTCCTCGCACCAACCTTGCGCGGCCAGCACGGCCTTCACCGGCGCCGGGTTCGGCTCCGCGAACAGCGCCGCGACGAGCGGCTGCAGCGCGACCGACAGGCGCCGCGCATCGGCGAGCCGTCCGTCGCGCAGCAGCGCATGGATGCGCACATGCCATTCGGGCAGCACGTGCGCGCTGCTCGCGATCGCGCCGTGCGCGCCGGCGCACAGTGCCGCGAAGTTCTGGTTGTCGTCGCCGGACAGGATCGCGAGCGGCGTGTCGTGCACGAGCCGGCTCATCCGGTCGAGCGTGCCGCCGCATTCCTTGATGCCCGCGACGCGCGGGTCGCGAGCGAGTGCCTGCAGCGTTTCCAGTTCGACGGTCACGCCGGTGCGGTACGGGATGTTGTAGACGAGTACCGACAGGTCGGCCGCATCGACGATCGCCTCGACATGGCGGCGGATGCCGTCCTGCGTCGGCCGCACATAAACGGGCGGCGTGACGAGCAGCCCGTCGGGCCGCAGCGCGGCGAGTTCGCGCGCGCGTGCCGCCGCGAAATGCGTCGCGCTCGCGGTCAGCCCGACGACGATCGGCAGGCCAGGCGCCGCGTCGCGCAGCGTCGCGAACACGGCGTCCTGTTCGCGCGCGTCGAGCAGCACGCCTTCACCGGTCGTCGCGCCCGCGACGAAGCCCGCGATGCCCGCGGCCGCGTAGTGGCGCGCGAGCCGCGCGAGTGCCGCATGGTCGACTTCGCCGTGGTGGAACGGCGTGATGATCGGCAGCCAGATACCTTCGAAACGTGTGTGCATGCAAAGCCTCATGGTGGAAACGGAGTGGGAAGGAACCGTTCCGCCGGCGGAGTGCCGGAACGAGGCATGCGGGCAAGGAGAAAGAAACGACCTGCGGGCATCCCGTCCGGCATTCGCCTGACGGGACGCGACGTCCCCGTCAGTCGAGGAGTCGTTTTTTCAGTTTCAGCCCGGCCGCGCGCGCACCTGCCGCGACGGCGGCAAGGATCGAGGGCGAGCGCAGGGCAGCGGACATGGATGAACCGTGAAGTGGGCTGAGCGGCGATCTTAACACCGGATCGGACGCGTGCGCGAGCACCCGCCTCCGTTTAGCAGGATTCGAGATTTGCTTTCCACGACTGATTGGAAAGCGCGCCGCGCCCGGCCGCTAGAATGCCCGCTTACGTTTCGATGACAGCGCGTACGCGTGCCGTCACGCACATTCACCACCACTGGAAACGGGGCATATCACGATGGCAAGCATCAAGGGGATCGGCCGCTGGCTGCACACGGGCGCGGCGGCGGCGCTGGTCGTGGCGGCGACGGCTGCGCACGCGGACACGTCGATCCTGAACGTGTCGTACGACGTGACGCGCGAGCTGTACAAGGACATCAACGCGAGCTTTGCCGCCGCCTACAAGCAGAAGACCGGCGAGACGGTCGCGCTCAAGCAGTCGCACGGCGCGTCGAGCGCGCAGGCGCTGTCGGTGCTGCAGGGGCTGCAGGCCGACGTCGTGACGATGAACCAGCCGAACGACATCGACCTGCTCGCCGAGCGCGGCCAACTGCTGCCGAAGGACTGGCGCGCGCGTTTCCCGGACAACAGCTCGCCGTACTCGACGACGATGGTGTTCCTCGTGCGCAAGGGCAACCCGAAGGCGATCAAGGACTGGAGCGATCTCGCGAAGCCGGGCGTCCAGGTGATCATCGCGAACCCGAAGACGTCGGGTAACGGCCGCTACGCGTACCTCGCCGCGTGGGGCTTCCAGAAGCAGAAGGGCGCGACCGACCAGCAGGCGCTCGACTTCGAGAAGGCGATCTTCCGCAACGTGCCGGTGCTCGACTCGGGCGGTCGAGGCGCGACGACGACGTTCACGCAGCGCGGCATCGGCGACGTGCTGGTCACGTTCGAGAACGAAGTCGCGCTGATGGACACGGGCGCGTCGGGCGCGCAGTTCGACGCCGTGTATCCGTCGGCGAGCATCCTCGCGGAGCCGCCCGTCGCCGTCGTCGACAAGGTCGTCGACAAGAAGGGCACGCGCAAGGTCGCGCAGGCGTATCTCGACTACCTGTACACGCCGGAAGCGCAGGAGATCATCGCGCAGCACCATCTGCGCCCGCGCGACGCGAACGTGCTGAAGAAGCATGCAGCCGAATTCAAGTCGCTGAAGACGTTCAGCGTCGAGCAGGTTTTCGGTAGCTGGGCGAACGCGCAGAAGACCCATTTCGCCGACGGCGGCACGTTCGACCAGGTGATCGTCGACCGGAAGTGATCGCGGCGCGCACCGCGCGCTTGTCCGCATGATGACGATGCAGCCGGCCGCTTTCATGCGGCCGGTCTTTTTCGTCGCTTCGTGGCCGCATGCGTCCGGCGGCGCGGCGAATTTCCATTCCGAATCGACACGCATTCCCGGCCGCCGCCGCGCGTGCTACGCTCGTCGCCTCCCTGCAACTGGCACCGCGCGATGAACGTCGATTCGTCCTCCCCCGCCTCCCGCGGCCGTGGCCGCAAGATCTGGTCGGGCACCCGCCCGGTGATCGCGTACGGGATGCCGCCGCTCGGCTGGCGCGATTTCTATCACCGCGCGCTGACGGTGAGCTGGCCCGTGTTCTTCCTGTCGCTCGCGGTGGTGTTCCTGCTGCTCAACGGCGGCTTCGCGACGCTCTACATGCTTGGCCACGCGTCGATCGCGAACCAGTCGCCGGCCGGGTTCGGCGGCGCGTTCTTCTTCAGCGTCGAGACACTCGCGACCGTCGGGTACGGCGACATGCATCCGCAGACCATTTATGCGCACCTGGTCGCGACATTCGAGATCTTCGTCGGGATGTCGGGCATCGCGCTGGCCACGGGGCTCGTGTTCGCGCGGTTTTCCCGGCCGCAGGCGAAGATCCTGTTCGCGCGCTACGCGATCGTGCGGCCGCTGAACGGCCGGATGACGCTGATGGTGCGCGCCGCGAATGCGCGTCAGAACGTGATTGCCGAGGCGCAGGCGAAATTGCGGCTGATGCGCGTCGAAGGCACGCACGAGGGCTACTCGCTGCGCAAGATCCACGACCTGCCGCTCGTGCGCAACGAGCATCCGATCTTCCTGCTCGGCTGGAACCTGATGCATGTGATCGACGAGTCGAGCGCGCTGTTTGGCGAGACGCCCGAATCGCTCGCCGCGCGCGACGCGTCGCTGCTGATCACGATCGAGGGCTCGGACGAAACGACCGCGCAGGTCATGCAGGCGCGTCACTCATGGGCGCATGGGGAGATTCGCTGGCGTCACCGCTATGTCGACCTGATGCACGACGAAGACGGCATCACGCACATCGACTACACGCATTTTCACGAGGTCGTGCCGGTCGACACCGACACCGACGAGCGCGGTTCGCCGGGCGTGGTGGTCGAAGCGGGCGCCGCGGCGCAGGGGCCGGCTGCATAGGTGCGTTCGAGGGGCGGCGGGCGCCGCCCCCCATGCGTCACGCGTGCAGCAGGCGCGCCGCTTCGCGTTGTTCGATCGCGACCGCGCGGCGGAACGCGTCGCGGTCCTCGGCTCGCGCGACGTAGTCGCCGAGCACGCCTTCGTGCGGCAGCAGGTGCGCGTCGAACGCGATCTTCAGCGTGCTGGCGAGCAGCAGGTCGGCCGCGGTGAAGCGGTCGCCGACGAGCCAGGGGCTATGGGCGAGCGCCTGCGCGAGCGCGCGCTGCACGCGCGTGATGTTGCCCCAGCCGAACGCGACCGGATTGCCCGACGCGCCCGTGAATTTTTCGGCCATCGCCGGTTCGAGGCAGGTCGGCGTGAAGAACATCCATTGGAGGAAACGACCGCGCAGCGGATCGTCGGGCGCGATGCCGAGCCCGGCGCCCGGGCAACAGTCGGCGAGATAGAGCAGCACGGCGCCCGATTCGGCGAACGGCGCGCTGCCGTCGTCGAGCGCGGGCAGCTTGGCCATCGGGTTGACCTGCACGAGTGCATCGCTGCCCTGTTCGTGCGAGCGCAGGTCGATCGGCACGAGTTCGTACACCACGCCGATCTCCTCGAGCATCCACAACGCCCGGAATGCCCGGGTCTTCGGCCAGTAGTAGAGCTTCATCGCGCCTCCGCGTTTGGTGCAGGTAGGGGCCGGTGGATGCTCAAGCGTACCCGAGCAACGCAGGTTCGACAGGGGTTTAATGAATGACTAGTTATATAAAAACTAGTCATAAATTTGAATCAAGAATCTCGGTGCAGATCAGCATGACTGCGATGCACCGCCGGTTCGACCGTGCACGGAGACAAGCAACGAATGGCAAACGACGATCGCACCACGATCATTCCGCGAAGAACGCCGGAATCGGCGGCCATGGTGGCCGAGGTCAAGCGAGCGATGGCGATCACCGCGCGGCTCAATCGCCTGACGTTCGACGACGAGGCAGACGTTCGCGTATTGTTCAGCGAACTGATCGGCACGCAGGTGGACGACGGCTTCGTGCTGATTCCGCCGTTCCATGCGACGGGCGGTGCCGGCATGAAGATCGGGCGCAACGTGTTCGTCAACCAGAACTGTACGTTCTACGACCTGGGCGGGCTCGAGATCGGCGACGACGTGATGATCGGGCCGAACGTCAGCCTCATCACGTCCGGCCATCCGGTGGAACCTTCCCGGCGGCGCGATTTCGTTGTCGCGAAGTCGATCACGATCGAACGGAACGTGTGGATCGGCGCCGGCGCGACGATCATCGGCGGCGTGACGGTCGGCGAGAATTCGGTCGTCGCGGCCGGGGCCGTCGTCACCAAAGACGTTCCGCCGAATACGCTGGTCGGCGGCAATCCGGCAACGGTCATCCGTTCGATTGCCGAGTGAGGTTGCCCGGAAGCGCGTGTCGGCTTGAGTCAGCGCATTGGGGCGGATGTGGACAACCCACCGCGAAGGCGACTCGAAACGCTGTGCATTTGAATGGTGAGGGTGCCGCCGAGGCTGTCCGGACAAGGCTTTCCGGTTATCGCCCGAATGCTGCGCGTTGATGCGCAGATCGCTTCCGCCGATGTGCCGACGAACGTTTCTTCGCACGATCCGTTGTGGATATCCACGCATCGAAACGACTCGGCGCCCTGTGCAATTCACCGGTGAGGATGACCGGATGCCGCGCAATGCATGAAGAGGGTTGTGGATAACCGATCCGCGGAACGACGCGAAATGCTGTGAAATTCAGCGGTGAGTGCCGGCGTCCGATCGCGCGACGCGCCTGCGCCGGCGCGGCTTCCCGACCTTTGGTGCGATTCGGAGCGCCGCGCATTCTAGCCGAACGCACGCATGCGTGACCGAACCGCGAGTGCGTGGCGATGTGGATTCCGGCCCCGGAAGCCAATCGAAGGGCCGTGCATTCTAACGGTGAGCGGGGCTGTGTGGTCCGCAACGAGCTGATTTCATTGCGCGTTCCAACCTTCTCGAGCGACTCGACGCGCTGCGTAATTCGATGGTGAGCGTGTGTGCGCTCTCGGCGGGCAGCCGGTCAAGACGCGGCCGTTCGGCCGACAACGTCGTCTGAAGCGCTGTACATTTCAGGCTCGTGTGAGAGCACGCGATCGAAGGCAACGCGGTTTCCGGTGTGGATATCCGGCTGACGAGACGACTCGCGGCACTGTGTATTTCGAAGGTGAGAGTCGACACCCGATCGGACGGCGCGCCGATCCCGGCGTGGACTCCCGGCCGTCGCGGTCCTCGGAAACGCACTTTCATGGCCGATCAACGGATTCGCACTCATGTGGATATCCGTCTCGCCAAGCGACTCGAAGCGCTGTGGTTTTCGACGGTGAGGGTGCGTGCGTGGCCGGACGGCGGAGCCGGCCCGAGCGTGGACAACTGCCGCTGCGGCCACTCGAAGCGCTGCAGTTTTCAACGGTGAGGGTGCGCTCGAGACCGGACGGCAGAGCCGGTTCGGGCGGTGGACAACTACCGCTGCAGCCACTCGAAGTCCTGTGCATTTCAACGGTGAGTGCGGACCTGCGATTGCGTAGCGTGCGTGTTCGGGTGTGAATATCCGGCCGGCGAACCCACTCGCGATCCTGTGTATTCGATCGGTGAGGGTGAATCGCGGATCGACGAAATCAGCCGATCCCGATGTGGATATCCACCGCCGAAACCTACTCGCCACGCTGTGAATTTCAACGGTGAGCGTCGGTGCCCGATGAAACCGGATACCGATTACGGATGTGGACATCCCGGCCCCGACGCCACTCGAAACGCTGTGCATTCCAATGGTGAGCGTGACCGCCTCCAGCCGCCGAAACCCTTGTCACACGGGGCGCGAGCGCCTGCCGCCGGATCGGCCGGTTGCTCGCGGACCCGCACCGGTTGTTCCGGCAAACCACCCGACCGTCCAGACACCCCGCCCAACCCGCTCCACCACCGCGCGCGAAAACTCTCTCAAATCCCGGTAAAAAGCTGCGCAGTTTTTCTCGCTGCGGGCCCGTCCGAGCAAGATGAGAAAAAACATTCTCGCCTGCGCGCGAAAAAATAGAGCCATTCGCTGCCGGTGCCCACACGTCGCCCGACGCCCCGCCGCGCAGCCCAGAACAGCACAATCAGGAGACATCCCCCATGACCGCCCGCTTGCCCATCGACGGCACGCCTGCCCTGTCCGACTACCGCCTGACCGACAACCTGACCGCGACGCGCGGCCGGATCTTCCTGACCGGCACGCAAGCGCTGGTCCGCCTGATGCTGATGCAGCGCACGGTCGACACTGAACTGGGGCTCAACACCGCCGGTTTCGTCAGCGGCTACCGCGGCTCGCCGCTCGGCATGGTCGACCAGCAGCTGTGGAAGGCGAAGAAACTGCTCGACGGCAGCGGCGTGCGCTTCCTGCCCGCGATCAACGAGGAGCTCGGCGGCACGGCCGTGCTCGGCACGCAGCGCGTCGAGGCCGATCCCGAGCGCACGGTCGAGGGCGTGTATGCGATGTGGTACGGCAAGGGCCCGGGCGTCGACCGCGCCGGCGACGCGCTGAAGCACGGCAACGCATACGGTTCGTCGCCGCACGGCGGCGTGCTCGTCGTCGCGGGCGACGACCATGGCTGCGTGTCGTCGTCGATGCCGCACCAGAGCGACTTCGCGATGATCGCGTGGCACATGCCGGTCGTGAACCCGGCGAACATCGCCGACATGCTCGAATTCGGCCTGTACGGCTGGGCGCTGTCGCGCTATTCGGGCGCGTGGGTCGGCTTCAAGGCGATCTCGGAAACGGTCGAGTCGGGTTCGACCGTCGACCTCGACGCGCTGCAGACGCAGTGGCCGGCGCCGGCCGGCTTCACGCCGCCGGCGGGCGGGCTGCACAACCGCTGGCCCGACCTGCCGAGCCTCACGATCGAGGCGCGCCTCGCCGCGAAGCTCGACGCGGTGCGCCATTTCGCACGCACCAACAGCATCGACAAGTGGATCGCGCCGAGCGCGCAGGCGAACGTCGGCATCGTCACGTGCGGCAAGGCGCACCTCGACCTGATGGAAGCGCTGCGCCGTCTCGACCTGACGGTGGCCGACCTCGACGCGGCCGGCGTGCGGATCTACAAGGTCGGCCTGTCGTATCCGCTCGAGATGACGCGCATCGAGACCTTCGTCGACGGGCTCGCCGAAGTGCTCGTGATCGAGGAGAAAGGCCCGGTCATCGAGCAGCAGATCAAGGACTACCTGTACAACCGCGCGGAAGGCGCGCGCCCGCGCGTGCTCGGCAAGCACGACGCTGCCGGCGCCTGCCTGCTGTCCGAGCTCGGCGAGCTGCGCCCGTCGCGCATCCTGCCGGTGTTCGCCGAATGGCTCGCGCGGCACAAGCCGGCGCTCGACCGCCGCGAACGCGTCGTCGATCTCGTCGCGCCGCAGATCCTGTCGAACGAGGCCGACGCGGTGAAGCGCACGCCGTACTTCTGCTCGGGCTGCCCGCACAACACGTCGACGAAGGTGCCGGAAGGCTCGATCGCGCAGGCCGGCATCGGCTGCCACTTCATGGCGTCGTGGATGGAGCGCGACACGACGGGGCTGATCCAGATGGGCGGCGAGGGCGTCGACTGGGCCGCGCACGCGATGTTCACGAACACGAAGCACGTGTTCCAGAACCTCGGCGACGGCACCTACTTCCACTCGGGCATCCTCGCGATCCGCCAGGCGGTCGCCGCGAAAACGAACATCACGTACAAGATCCTCTACAACGATGCGGTCGCGATGACGGGCGGCCAGCCGGTCGACGGCAGCATCTCGGTGCCGCAGATCGCGCGGCAGGTGGAGGCGGAAGGCGTGTCGCGCTTCGTCGTCGTGTCCGACGAACCGGAGAAGTACGACGGCCATCACGGGCTGTTCCCGAAGGGCACGACGTTCCATCACCGCAGCGAGCTCGACGCGGTGCAGCGCGAGTTGCGCGAGACGCCGGGCGTCACCGTGCTGATCTACGACCAGACCTGCGCGGCCGAGAAGCGCCGCCGCCGCAAGAAGGGCGAATTCCCCGACCCGGACAAGCGCCTGTTCATCAACGATGCGGTGTGCGAAGGCTGCGGCGACTGCGGCGTGCAGTCGAACTGCCTGTCGGTCGAGCCGCTCGAGACGCCGCTCGGCCGCAAGCGCCGCATCGACCAGTCGTCGTGCAACAAGGACTATTCGTGCGTGAACGGCTTCTGCCCGAGCTTCGTGACGGTCGAAGGCGCGGCGCTGAAAAAGGCCGCAGGCGCCGCGTTCGACGAAGCGGCGCTCGCCGTGCGCGTCGACGCGCTGCCGGTGCCGGCGACGCATCTCGACGCGGCGCCGTTCGACATGCTCGTGACGGGCGTCGGCGGCACGGGCGTCGTGACGGTCGGCGCACTGATCAGCATGGCCGCGCACCTCGAAGGCAAGAGCGCGTCGGTGCTCGACTTCATGGGCTTCGCGCAGAAGGGCGGCTCGGTGCTGTCGTTCGTGCGGATCGCCGCGAACGACCGATGGCTGAACCAGGTGCGGATCGACACGCAGCAGGCCGACGTGCTGCTCGCGTGCGACATGGTCGTCGGCGCGAGCGCCGAAGCGCTGCAGACGGTGCGTCACGAACGTTCGCGGATCGTCGTCAACACGCACCGGATCCCGAACGCGTCGTTCGTGCAGAACCCCGACGCGAACCTGCATGCTGACGCGCTGCTCGAAAAGATGCGTCACGCGGCCGGCGACGGCTACCTGTCGAGCTGCGACGCGCAGGCGCTCGCCGCGAAGTTCCTCGGTGATTCGATCGGCGCGAACATCCTGATGCTCGGTTACGCGTGGCAGCTCGGCCTCGTGCCGGTGTCGCTCGCCGCGATGATGCGCGCGATCGAGCTGAACAACGTCGCGGTGCCGATGAACAAGCTCGCGTTCTCGATCGGGCGGATGGCGGCCGGCGATGCGGCGGGTCTCGATGCGTTGTGGAACGCGCGTCACGCGGTGGCCACGCACGCCGCGCCGGAAACGCTTGCCGAACTGATCGCCGACCGCGAAGCGCGTCTCGACGCGTATGGCGGCGCGCGCTACGTCGAGCGCTACCGTGCGCTGGTGAACGCGGCGGCCGCGAAGGGCGACGACGCGCTGACGCGCGCGGTCGCGACGACGTTCTACCGGCTGCTCGCGGTGAAGGACGAATACGAGGTCGCGCGGCTTTTCACGGACGACGCATTCCGCACGGCGCTCGAAGCGCAGTTCGAAGGCGTGCCGGGTCACGCGTATCGCGTGAAGTTCAACCTCGCGCCGCCGACGGTCGCGAAGGCCGGCCGCGACGGCAGCGTGCCGAAGAAGCGCGTGTTCGGTCAATGGATGTGGCCGGTGTTCGGCATGCTGGCGCGCGTGCGCAGCCTGCGCGGCACGTGGCTCGATCCGTTCGGCCGCACCGTCGAGCGCAGGATGGAGCGCGCGCTGGCTGACGACTACGAGACGACGCTCGCCCGTGCGCTCGCCGCGACGACGGCCGGCAATGCGGCGCAGGTCACGCAACTGGCCGACCTGCACGCCCGCGTGCGCGGCTTCGGTCACGTGAAGGTGCGCAACCTGGCCGGCGTGAAGCGCGCGGAGCGCGAGCTCGCGCTGCAGCTCGGCATCGACGCGGCGACGAGCGCAGCCGTGCAGCACGCGCTCGACGAGATGAAGGGCGCGGGGATGCTGAAGGGGATTCCGGTCGTCGTCGCGAAGTAACGCGAACGCGCGGCGACGCGTGTCCGGCGCTTGCCGGGGCAGCGCGCGAGGCATTTCCCGCAGGCTCGGCCGGCACGTGCGCTGCCGGCCGAGTCCGGGTTACGCGACCGAATTGCCGGCGATGCAGCGCGAGTAGTAGGCGAGGCTGCGCTTCGGCACGCGTTGCTGGGTGTTCGGGTCGACGTGAATCAGCCCGAATTTCTTCCCGAACCCGCTGCCCCATTCCCAACTGTCCAGCCCGGCCCAATAAAACACCCCGCCGAGCCGCACGCCTTGCCGGTACGCGTCGTGCGCCGACTTCAGGTAGCTGGAGAGATAGTCGATTCGCGGCCCGTCGTCGACCACGCCGCCGCTCGGCGCCGGCTCCTTGATCGCGAAGCCCGTCTCGGTGACGATGATCTGCGGGGCGCCATAGTCGTTGTGCACGCGCAGCAGCATTTCCGACATCCCGTACGGCTCGACCGGATATCCGACGGTCTGGATTTCGCCCGCAGGGCTGTCGGCGATGGCGAAGCCGGTGCCTGCGGCCGCTTTCACGTAGAAGCAGTTGTAGTACTGCACGCCGAGGAAATCCGGTTTCGCCGCGATCGTTGCCATGTCGCCTGGCTGGACGAGCGGCGCCAGTGCCGGCTGCAACTCGGCCGGATAACCTTTGCCGTAGAGCGGATCGAGAAACGCGCGATGCCAGAGCGCGTCGAATTGCGCGGCGGCTGCCACGTCCGCGGCGGCGTTCGTCGCAGGATGCACGGGGCGCCCGCTGATGGTGGTGCCGACCCGGGCCGTCCCCTGCACGTTCGCCCGGACCGCATCGAACATCAAGCCTTGCGCGAGATTCTGGTGATGGATGGCGGCGTACATCGCACCGTTCGATCGCACGCCCGGCGGCATCAGGCCGAAGCCGTAGCCGGCCAGCGCCACGCCGTTGGGTTCGTTGAGCATCATCCAGTGCTTGACCCGGTCGCCGAGTCGACGCGCGACGATCTGCGCGTAATCGGCCAGACGGTACGCGATGTCGCGATTCCGGAAATCGCCGGCCCAGACCGGGATGTCCCAGTGAAATAGCGTCAGGTAAGGCGTGAGCCGGTTTTCGAGCATCGTGTCGACCATCCGGTCGTACGTCGACAGACCCGCGTCGCTTACCGCGCCGGCGCTGTCCGGCTGCACGCGCGGCCACGCGACCGAGAAGCGGAATGCCTGGATGCCGGCCTGGCCGAGCAGCGCCAGATCGCCGGGGTAGCGCGTGTCGAATTCGATGCAGCGCGCGTTCGTGGAGCCGTCGGCGATCTTGCCGGGCTGGTCGGCGAACAGATCCCAGTTGCTCTGTCCGCGGCCGTCCCGGCTTTCGATTTGCGGCGCGGCGGTGGCGACGCCCCACACGAAATCATCGGCGAAGCGTGCGGAGGAATCGATGGAATCGCCGCCACAGGCGGACAGCAGGCCGCTGCCGAGCACGGCGGTGCCTTGCGTCAGAAATCGTCTGCGACCTTGAAGCGATACGGGTTTGATCATGCGTTCACCGGCTCTCGGGTGGATGGGCTTCTGATGAAATGACGTATTCCGTTGGAATACGATGTACCGAGATGATCGGGAGTGCGATGTAAGTCGTGGATGGTCCGGCGAGCTGTGCCTCGAGCGAATCACCGATGTCGACCGTGACCCCGCCGACGTCTGGGGAAGCAGCGATGGTAGCCGTGCTTTGTGTAAGTTTCTTTAAACCGGCTTACGAAATCGAGGAATCGCTTGCTGGTGTCGCCGGCCATGTCGGCCGCAGGAAATGGTGTGGCGCGCCACTTCGGAAACCGGCATGAGGCATTCGTCGATCGCACAAAAAAGCCGGGCTCCGCGCAATGCGGAGCCCGGCTTTCGAAGGTGCGTCGAACGAGCGGTTTGGCCGCGCCGCTCGCCCCGTCAGAGAATGCCTTTCTTGCGTGTCGACAGCGCGGTTTCCGACAGGTCGATCTCGCGGATCAGCTTCGTCAGCGTCTCGTCGGAAATCTTGCTGTCGCTGCGCAGCCGGTACAGCGCCGAGCGCTCCGCGCGGATCGCGGCGATCCGCATCTGCAGTTCCATCGTTTCGCTCTGCTTCGCTTCCGCGCGCGGCGTGGGGCCGTCCTCGGCAAGCGCGGCGAGCCGGCGGCGGTACTGGTCCATCACGCGCGCCGAGATGTCCGCGCAGCGCGCGGCGCCCGATTCGTCGAGATCGGCCGAGATCGCGTCGTGCGACGAGTCGATCGCGCGGATCGCGGCCTGCGCGGCGGCCGCGCGCGCGGTGCGTTCCTCGTCGGCGAGCGGGTTGCGCGACGAGCGCACGCCGCGCAGCAGCAGCGGCAGGCCGATCACTGCGACGACGAGCGAGCCGAGGATCACGGCCGACGCGACGAAGATCGCAGTGTCGCGCCCCGGCAGCGGCGCGCCGTCGGCGAGCGCGACCGGGATCGACAGCACGCCGGCGAGCGTGACCGCGCCGCGCACGCCGCCGACCGTCATCACCGCGATCGTGCGCACGCCGGCCATCGTGCCCGTGAGGCCCTGGCGCGCCGCGCGGCGGCTCGCAATCCAGCGCAGCAGCCAGACCCACAGGAAGCGGATCGCATACAGCGCGAGCATCATCGCGCACACGTTGAAGATCATCCGGCCGACCAGCGCGTCGCTCGTATGGTGCGCGTCGACGAGCGCGCGGCCGATGATGTGCGGCAACTGCAGCCCGAGCATGATGAACACCATGCCGTTGAACACGAACTCGATCATCGCCCACGTGCTTTCGGCGCGCACGCGCGACGCGACGGTGCTTTTGCGCGAGAAGCTCGTGTAATTCATCATCATCCCGGCCGACACGGCCGCGAGCACGCCCGACAGGTCGAGGTGCTCGGCGAACAGGTAGGCCGCGAACGGCACGAGCAGCGTCATCACGATGCCGGGGGCCGGATCGCCTTCCTGCTCGGCGTTCAGGAAGCGGGTCGACAGCGCGCTGAACACCCACGACACGATCGCGCCCGTCGCGAGCCCGCCAGCGGCGACGATCACGAACGTGACCGACGCGGCGCGCAGCGAGAACACGCCGGTCAGCGCGGCCGCGATCGCGAACTTCAGCGCGACGAGGCCCGACGCGTCGTTCATCAGCGCCTCGCCTTCGAGGATGTGCATCAGCTGCGGCGGGATCCGGCCCTTGCCGGCGATGCCCGACAGCGCGACCGCGTCGGTCGGCGACAGCACGGCCGCGAGCGCGAACGCGATCGGCAGCGGCAACTCGGGAATCAGCCAATGCGCGAAGTAGCCCACTGCGAGTACCGTCATGAACACGAGCCCGAACGCGAGCATCAGGATCGCGCGGCGCTGCAGGTACAGCTCGCGTTTCGGAATCCGCCAGCCGTCCGCGAACAGCAGCGGCGGAATGAACAGCAGCATGAAGATTTCGGGATCGAACGTGACGTGCAGGTTCAGCTTCGGCCACGCGAGCATCGCGCCGAACGCGATCTGCATCAGCGGCAGCGGCAGTTGCAACGGCAGGATGCGCGTGATGGCGCCGGACAGCGCAACGGCGAGCAGCAGGATCAGGACGGTGAAGACGATTTCCATCGATACGGCGAATACGGGGAATGAAACGATCGTACGGAGTGTAGCGTGCTGACGTGACGGCTGCGCTCGAGCGGCCGGTGCGTGCGCACGAAAACGGTGCATCGGGCGCGTGCCACGATGGTGCAACGGGCCGGCGCGCCCGCGCGGCGCATGGGTTGTTCGCTCCTTGCACGGAGCTTGCTTGATGCTGGGCAGCCGTCCGGCACCGACCGGACAACCGAGGGTCCAACCAAGACATTGCACGCGTCGTCCGTTTCGTCGGTCGCCGCGTTCGAGTGCTTCACAGGAGGAAGGCATGACGATCGTGCAACAGGAGCGTCCGGCCGCCGCGTCGCCGTACCGTTTCGAGCGGGAGATGAGCTCCGGCCTCGAACGTCTGGCAACGCAGCATCGCGACCTGACGCTCACGACCGTGTTCCAGCCGATATTCAGCCTGTCGCACCAGCGTGCGGTCGGCTACGAGGCGCTGTTGCGCGCGCACGATGCGCTCGACCGCCCCGTGTCGCCGCTCGACGTGTTCGGCGAAGCCGCGCGCCAGGGCGAACTGCTGCAGCTCGACCGGCTCGCGCAGGCGCTGCATCTCGAGAACTTCGCGCTGCTCGGCGCCGAGCGCGAGTGGCTGTTTCTCAACGTCCATCCGGGCGTGCTCACCGACCCGTTCCAGGCGGCCGCGCTGCTCGCGAACCTGAAGCGGCTCGGCATGCCGCCGCGCCGCGTCGTGCTCGAGGTGCTCGAACAGCGCGCGGAAGACGTCGAGCGGCTCGCCGAGGCCGTGCGCGAATTCCGCACCCATGGCTTCCTGATCGCGCTCGACGATTTCGGTGCCGGCCATTCGAACCTCGAGCGGATCTGGCAACTGAACCCGGACATCGTGAAGCTCGACCGGATCATGCTGTCGCACGCGGCGCACCGCACCGGGCTCACCGCGATCCTGCACGGGCTGGTGACGCTGCTGCACGAGGCCGGCAAGCTCGTGCTCGTCGAAGGGATCGAGACCGAGCACGAGGCGCAGATCGCGCTGTCGTGCGAGGCCGATTTCGTGCAGGGCTACTATTTCGGCCGCCCGGCGCCGGGGCTGCCCGACAGCGCGACCGCGACGGTCTGCATCGGCGAGCTGACCGAACGCTTTCGTCAGCAGACGGAAGCGCGCGAGCGGCGCGACGCGCAGCGAATCGCGCCGTACCTGCGCGCGTTCGAGCGTGCGGCAGAGCGCCTCGCGTCCGGCGAGCCGCTCGACGAGGTGTGCTGGAACTTCCTTGCACTCGACGCCGCCGCGCGCTGCTTCCTGCTCGACGCGCACGGCCGGCAGTCGGGCCGCAACGTCGTGCTGCGCGCCGATCGCGCGCTGAGCGAAGCACGGTTCTCGCCGCTGGCGGATGCGCAGGGCGCGAACTGGCTGCGCCGGCCGTATTTCCGCTCGGCGATCGCCGAGCCGGGGCGCGTGCAGGTCACGCGGCCGTACCTGTCGATCAACGAGGCGCAGCCGTGCGTGACGCTGTCGGTGGCCGTGCGCGTCGGCGATGCGCAGCGCGTACTGTGCGGCGATATCGACTGGGTCGACGACGAAGCGAACGCCGGCTAGCGCCGCGCGCGCACCGCATGCGGCGATCCGGCGATCGGGACGCATCGGCCCGGGCCGGCCGTTGCGTTCCCCGCGTGCTTCCCCGACAATGGCGCGATCGCGGCCGTCGTGACCGCGATCGCGCCGCTCCGGGGGCCACCATGGCGGCGAATAAAAGGACAACACAATGAAAAGACCGATTTCGCTGACCATCCTCGCGTGGATCATCATCGTCACCAACGCGATCACGTGCGTCTATACGCCGTTCTCGATCGGCATGCCGACCACCCAGGCGCTGCTGTCGCACTACCTGCTGCCCGTCTGGGCGACGCTCGGCATCAGCGTGATCATCGAAGCCGCGAACGTCGTGATCGGCATCGCGATCCTCAAGGGCCGCGAGTGGTCGCGCAAGGCCTATATCGCGACGTCCGTGTTCGGTTTCGCGTTCTCGTTCGTCAACATGCCGACGTCGATGTTCGCGGTGCTGATTCCCGGCTTCCTGCTGTTCGCGCTGTTTGTCTACCTGCTGTTCCGGCGCCCCGCGACCGCGTATTTCCGCCAGGCCCTCGCGTGAGCTTCGTGCGCAACGCGCTGGCGATCGTGCTGTTCGCGATCGCGGGCATGTGCGTGGTCGCCGCGCAGATGGTCGCGTTCATGAAGATCGGCCATACGGGCGCGATGTTCGTCTTCGTATTCGTTGCCGTGCTGTTCGCGTTCTCGGCCGCGCTTCTGGCCGCGGGCGCGTTCGCCGGCGCGTTCCGGCCGCGTGCGCGGGGCGCGGGCATCGCGCTGCTCGCCGCGACCGCGGCGACCGCATTCGGGATGATGGGCTGGGTGTCGCTGCTGCTGGCGCCCGGGATCGTCGACGTGATGCAGCAGCAGGGCGTGGACGTGAACGCGCGGATGTTCCGGTTCGCGCCCGGCGCCGCGGTGACGGCATTGTCCGCGCTGGCCGGCGTCTGGCTCGTGCGGCGCGGCTGACGGGCGCGGCGGCCCCCACGCTGGCGCCCGTCGCGCCGCTCGGCTAGGATGCGCGAATTGTCCTGACGAATCGCGAGCCGCCGATGACCAGAAACGCCGCTTCTTCCGTCCTCCTCGAAGTGATCGCCACGACCGTCGGCGATGCGAAGGCCGCCGCCCGCGCGGGCGCCGACCGCCTCGAACTCGTGACCGCGATCACCGAAGGCGGCCTGACGCCGAGCGTCGGCCTGATCGAGGCCGTCGTGGCCGCCGTGCCGATTCCCGTCAACGTGATCGTGCGCCCGCACAGCCGGTCGTTCGTCTACGACGCCGACGACCTGCGCGTGATCGAACGCGACGTGCGCGCGGCCGTCGCGGCCGGTGCAAACGGGGTCGTGTTCGGCGCGCTCGATGCGCGCGGCGACGTCGATCTCGGCGCACTGGCCCGCATCGCGGCTGCCGCGGATGGCCGCGCGCTGACGTTCCATCGCGCGTTCGACGTGTCGCGCGACCTCAACGCCGCGTTCGACGCGTTGCTGCGCGTGCCGGCCGTCACGTCGGTACTGACGTCGGGCGGCCACCCGTCGGTGCTCGATGCTGCCGCGACGATCACGCGGATGGTGCGGCACGCGGAAGGGGCGACGTGCACGGTGCTGGCCGGCTCGGGGCTCACCGTCGATGCGGTCGGCGATTTCGTCCGGGCCACCGGCGTGCGCGCGGTGCATTTCGGCTCGGGCGTGCGGCCGCGCGGCGAGGTGCTGGCACCCGTCGACGAACAGCTCGTCGAGCGGGTGCGCGCGGCGCTCGACGGCGCGGCGGCGCACGTGTGACGCTCGACGGCGTGCGCTGGCGCGTCGAGAAGACCGTGATTCTCGATGCGCAGGGTAACGCGGTGCAGACGATCGGATGAAAAAAAGCCGAGGCATGCCCCGGCTTTTTCATTCGCAGCGCCGGCCCGACGGCCGTTTCGCTTACGCGTTTTCCGACAGTGCGTCGGCCTGGCTCGCGCGGATGCCGAGGCGCTCGAACAGCGCGCGGTCGCGCTGCGTCTGCGGGTTGCTCGTCGTCAGCAGCTGGTCGCCGTAGAACATCGAGTTCGCACCGGCGAGGAAGCACATCGCCTGCATCGCGTCGTCGAGCTGCTCGCGGCCGGCCGACAGGCGTACGACGGCCTTCGGCATCGTGATGCGCGCGACCGCGATCGTGCGCACGAACTCGAACGGGTCGAGCGGCGCAGTGCCTTCGAGCGGCGTGCCTTCGATCGCGACGAGGTTGTTGATCGGCACCGATTCCGGATACGGGTTCAGGTTCGCGAGCTGCGAGATCAGGCCCGCGCGCTCGCGGCGCGACTCGCCCATCCCGATGATGCCGCCGCAGCACACGTTGATGCCCGCGTCGCGCACGCGGTCGAGCGTGTCGAGGCGATCCTGGTACGTGCGCGTCGAGATCACCTGGCCGTAGAACTCCGGCGACGTGTCGAGGTTGTGGTTGTAGTAGTCGAGGCCCGCGTCGGCGAGCTGCTGCGCCTGTTCGTCCTCGAGCATGCCGAGCGTCATGCAGGTTTCGAGGCCGAGTTCCTTCACGCCGCGCACCATCTCGGTCAGCGCCGGCATGTGGCGTTCCTTCGGGTTGCGCCACGCGGCGCCCATGCAGAAGCGGCTCGCGCCGTTCGCCTTCGCCGCGCGCGCGGCGTCGAGCACCGTATCGACATCCATCAGCTTCTCGGCCTTCAGGCCCGTGTCGTGATGCGACGACTGCGAGCAGTAGCCGCAATCTTCCTCGCAGCCGCCCGTCTTGATCGACAGCAGCGTCGACAACTGCACCGCATTTGCGTCGAAGTGCTCGCGATGCACCTGCTGCGCGCGGAAGATCAGGTCGTTGAACGGCAGTGCGAACAGCGCGACGACGTCGGCGACGCGCCAGCGCTGCGGGGCCGGTGCGGCCACGGGAATCGCGTCGGGTTGCACGGCGGCGGTCTGGGCTTGGGTCATTTCGTTTTCCTGTCCTGGGCGGGAGTGGGGATTCGGTTGGGTCAATGCTGCGCGGCGCGCAGCGACTCGACGAGCGCGGCAATGTCGAGCATTGCCGCGGCGGATTCGGGAGCGGCCGGCGTCATGTACGGAATGCGGCCGACGAGCGGTGCGCGGTGCTCGCGCGCAAGCCAGTCGCGAAGCGTGGCGACGTTCTCGTCCGGGAACGACATCGCCGGGTCGACGTGGTTCGCGACCCAGCCCGCGAGCGTGAGGCCGCGTTGGCGAATCGCGTCGGCGGTCAGCAGCGCGTGGCTGATGCAGCCGAGCCGCACGCCGACCACCATCACGACCGGCACGCCGAGCGCGACCGCGAGATCGGCCATGTCCTGCGTGTCGTTCAGCGGCACGCGAAACCCGCCGGCGCCTTCGACGACGACGATGTCCGCGCGCGTCAGCGCCTCGCGGTGGCACGCGACGATCGTGTCGATGTCGAGCGTCACGCCTTCCTGCGCGGCGACGATGTGCGGCGCGGCGGGCGCCTTCAGCAGGAACGGCGTGCGCAGCTCGGGCGGCAGCACGACGTTCGCGGCTGCGTCGAGCTGGTCGGCGTCCTCGTTGTGCCAGACGCCGTCCTGTTCGGTCGCGCCGGCCGCGACCGGCTTCAGTGCGGCCGCACGCAGGCCGCGCCGCGCGAAGCCGTGCAGCATCGCGGCCGATACGAAGGTCTTGCCGATTTCGGTGTCGGTGCCGGTGACGAAGAGCGAGAGCGGGGCTGTCATGCTGTTGCCTCGCTGGCCTCGATCAACGCGGTTTCGAGCCGCGCGAGATCGTCGAACGAATGCGCGGCCGACAGCGACACGCGCAGCCGCGACGTGCCGGCGGGCACCGTCGGCGGCCGGATCGCGGGCACCCACAGGCCGTGCGCGTCGAGTGCGCGCATCGCCGCGAGCGTCGCGTCGTTGCTGCCGATCACGAGCGGCTGCACGGCCGTGTGCGAATCGACCGGCTGCCAGCGCGTGTTGCGCAGCAGCGCGCGGGTGCGCTCGATCAGCGCGGCGAGATGCGCGCGGCGCGCGTCGCCTTCATCGCCCGCGATCACCTTCAGGCTGGCCGATACCGCATGCGCGACGGCCGGCGGCGCGGCCGTCGTGAAGATGTAGCTGCGCGCGCGCTGGATCATCCATTCGATCACGGTCTCGTGTGCGATGACGAATGCGCCCGCGACGCCGGCCGCCTTGCCGAGCGTGCCGACGTACACGAGATGCGGCGAACGCAGCGCGGCGGCCGCGAGCGCGCCGCGGCCCTGCGGGCCGAGCACGCCGAAGCCGTGCGCGTCGTCGACGACGAGCCAGGCGCCGTGGCGTTCGGCCAGCGCGACGAGTGCGGCGAGCGGCGCGATGTCGCCGTCCATGCTGAACACGGTGTCGCTGACGATCAGTTTCGTTTCGGCATCCGATGCTTCGAGCAGCGCGGCGAGCGCGGCCGTGTCCGCATGCGGGTAGACCTGCACGTTCGCGCGCGACAGCCGCATGCCGTCGATCAGCGATGCATGGTTCAGCGCGTCGGAGAAAACCGTCGCGCCTTTGCCGGTGAGCGCCGTCATCGCGGCGAGGTTCGCCATGTAGCCGGTGCTGAAGTACAGCGCGCGCGGGGCGTCGGAGAAGCCGCCCGCGAAGCCCGCGAGTTCGTCCTCGAGCGTCGCGTGCGCGCGCGAATGGCCGCCGAGCAGGTGCGAGCCGCCGCTGCCGGAGCCGTAGCGCTGCGCGCCTTCGGCGAACGCGGCGACGAGCGCCGGATGCGCGGCGAGGCCGAGGTAGTCGTTGCTCGCGAAGCCGACGATCTCGCGGCCGTCGACGGTCATGCGCGCGTCGCACGCGGTGTCGGCGATGCGGCGCACGCGGCGCAGCCCTTGCGCGTCGAGATCGGCGAGGCCGCGCTGCAGGGTGTCGAGCAGGGGCGTCGTCATTGCGTGATCTCCGCGAGCGTTGCGTCGAGCGTGTCGCGCGTGCGTTGCGCGAGCCACGCGATGTCGTCGTCGCTCATCACGTACGGCGGCATCAGGTACACGGTCGTGCCGATCGGGCGCAGCAGCAGTTCGCGTTCGAGCGCACGTTCGAAGAAGCGTCGCGAGAAGCCGCGCGCCGCATCGCCGTCGAGCGCGACGTCGAATGCGAACAGCGTGCCGCGTTCGCGCAGGTGGCGCACCTGCGGGTGCGCGTCGAGCGGTGCGAGCGCGGCACGCATCGCGGCCGACTTGCGCGCGTTTTGCGCGAGCACGTCGTCGCGCGCGAACAGGTCGAGCGTCGCGACCGCGGCGCGGCACGCGAGCGGGTTGCCCGTGTACGAATGCGAGTGCAGGAAGCCGCGCGTCGTGTCGTCGTCGTAGAACGCCGCGAACACGTCGTCGCGCGTGAGCACGAGCGACAGCGGCAGGTAGCCGCCGCTGATGCCTTTCGACAGGCACATGAAATCGGGCCACACGCCGGCCTGCTCGCACGCGAAGAAGGTGCCCGTGCGGCCGCAGCCGACCGCGATCTCGTCGGCGATCAGGTGCACGCCGAATTCGTCGCACAGCGCGCGCAGCCCGCGCACGTACGACGGATCGTGCATCGCCATGCCGGCCGCGCACTGCACCAGCGGCTCGACGATCAGCGCGGCGATCCGGTCGCCGCGTTCGACGAACAGGCGCCGCACGTCCGCGAGCGCGCGGCCCGCGACGTCGGCGGCCGTCTCGCCCGGCAGCGCGCCGCGCGCATCGGGCGACGCGACGACGTGCGCATGGCGGATCAGCGGGTCGTACGCATCCTTGAACAGCGCGACGTCGGTCACGCCGAGCGCGCCGATCGTCTCGCCGTGATAGCTGTTCGCGACGCAGACGAATTCCTGCTTGTTCGCGCGGCCGCGGTTGCGCCACGCGTGGAAGCTCATCTTCAGCGCGATCTCGACCGCCGACGCGCCGTCCGACGCGAAGAACGCATGGCCGAGCGTGCGCGCGGTGAGCGCGTGCAGCCGCTCGGCGAGCTCGATCGCGGGCTCGTGCGTGCAGCCGGCGAGCATCGCGTGCTCGAGCGTGTCGAGCTGGTCCTTCAGCGCCGCGTTGATGTCCGGGTTCGCATGGCCGAACAGGTTGACCCACCATGAGCTGATTGCGTCGAAGTAACGCCGGCCCTCGCGGTCGTACAGCCACACGCCCGCGCCGCGCGCGACCGGGACGAGCGGCAGGCGCTCGTGGTGCTTCATCTGGGTGCAGGGATGCCAGACCGCGCGCAGGCTGCGCGCGACCCAGTCGTCGGTGGCTGGCGTACTCAAGGCAACTCCGAAGGGTAAAACGGCCGCGCGGCATCGACGGGATGCCGCGCGGCAGATTCCAAAACGCGCTGAGATTAGCGTGTTCCGCGACACGTTGCACTAGCGGTTACAAACACCGCAAAGCCTTGCCGGGCGGGAGTTCGGCGCAGATCGGAGCGGCTCGGAACGGTACGGTTCAGATGCCCGGGAATGCGCGCAGATGACGACGTTCGAGTGAACCCCCTCGACAGAAAAAAATCGCGGGGCGGGGCGCGGTGCAATCGCGAAAAATCGGGGATCGAAGAAGGGCGCGGCGAAGCGGAACGATGCGGGCGCGAACTGCGGCGGTGGAATGGTCTGCGGAATCCGGGCGAGATCGGACTGCCGGAACGGCAGGCGATGGCGCGAACGCGCGTATTACGACGACGCGCAATGCGATCGCGCACGAAAGAATGAGGCGGGAAGCGGGATCGGAAGCGAAACAGGCGCGGCGTACGGCCCGCCGCGCGTCAGCGCGAAGCCAGCGCGCGCGCGTCGGTGTCGTGCGTATTGCCGTTGCCGTCGCCGTTGTCGGCCGTCTGCGTCGTGTTGGTGTTCCACACGACGCGGTCGTTGACCGCATACAGCCGGCACGCGCCCGCGCCCTGTTTCGCGCAGTTGTCGAGCGCGAGCGCCATCGGGTCGTCGCCGCCTTCGGCCCACGACCACGCGCCTTCGGAGGACACCGCGAACGCGCGGCTCGGATGCTGGTTCAGGAAGCGGCGATAGCCTTCGCGGCCGGCTTCGTCGACATACGGCACGGCGTTGACCGCGTCGATGGCCGCATAGCCGGTGGCCTTCGGCTCGTGCGGGTTCGCAACCGCATAGCGCACCGAGGTCGGCAGGTTCAGCTTCTCGAGGAACGCGTTGACGGCCGGCCACCAGACCGGCACGCCGTCGCGATCGACGATCAGCCGGTGCGCGTCGTCCTTGTAGCGGCCGAAGTCGATGAACTGGGCCTGCGTGCCGTGCGACACGTACGCGTCGTGCATTTGCGCGACGAGCCCGGGCGTCCACACCGAATCGTTGTCGCCGTACAGCCACAGCGACCGCACGGCCGTGCGCGCGCCGTACTGGTCGAATGCGTCGACGAGGTTGCGCTGCCAGCCGTCGCACAGATCCTGGCGCAGCCCGCCGGAGAAGTTGATGATGCCGCGCACGCCCGGTGCGGCTTCGGTGCCGTACGCGACCGACGCGAGGCCGCCGTGCGATGTGCCGGCGACGACGATGCGCGATGCATCGACGTACGACTGGCGCGACATGTAGCGCACCGTCGCGTCGACGTCGGCGGCCTGCGCGAGCCCGTTCTTGCCGACGTTGCAGCCTTCCTGCTGGTACGTGCCGCCCGAACCGGCGAAGCCCTGGCGGTTCGGCGCGATGACCGCGTAGCCGCGGCGCACGAATTCGCGCGCGAACGCGAGCGGCCGGCTGCGCGGCTGCAGATGGAGATCGCCGGTGTTCTTGCCGTGGTTGAAGACGACGAGCGGGAACGGGCCGGGGCCGTCCGGCTTGAAGAGCGTCGCCTCGAGCGTGACGGAGCCCGAAGCATCGGCGGGAATGCGGAGGATTTGCTCGTTGAGGCCAGCCGCGACCTGCGGCAGGTTCGAGTCGCTGTAATCGAAGCGTTCGGCGTGGGCGAGCGACCCGCTTGCGGGGCCCGTACCCGTATTGGCGTTCGGCAGCGTACCGGCCTGAGCGGCCGACAGCGCACCGGCCGCCATCCATCCCACCAATACCTTGCTGAACGCCATTCGTAAGCCCTGCCATGCAACTTGACCAATCTGACGGCCATCCTAGCCCGACAAAATCGGGTTGTGCAATGCGGGAATTACCCGGCGTCTGACACAGCAACTATTTGTCAGCGTTCACTTACTTCGCCGTCGACATAGCGCCAGAAACCGTGCTCGTCGCGCTCGAAACGGCTGGTCTCGTGGAGCCGGTAAGCGCGTCCGCCAACCTTGTAGCGGGCCACGAACTCGACCTCCGCGTGCCGTTCGTCGAGCGGTACATGGCGTTTTACCGCGAGGCCGAGCCAGCGCGGCGCGTCGGGTGCCTCGGGGTCGGTGTCGAGATCGGGCGGGCAGGTGCGCGCCGCCCACGTCGCGCGCAGGTAGCCGGTCGCGCCGAGCACGTACGCGCTGTACCGTGAACGCATCAATTCGAGCGCGGTCGGCGCGGCTTCGCCGCCGTCGATGAAGCGGCCGCAGCAGGCCGCATAGCGCGGGGCCGGCGCTTTGCCGGCGGGAGCAGGGGACGCGCCGCCGCACGGGCACGCGTCAGGTCGGTTCAAAATCATGCGAAACAGGAATTAACGACGCTCGGTTGTTACTGCGGATCACCAGCTCAGTTCGATGCCGTCGTACTGGAAGAAGCGGCCGTTCGCCTGCGACACGTCGGCGCCGGCTTCGGCGATCACGCGGCGCATGCCGGTCACGCTGGTTTCCGGATCGATCGCGGCCTGCGCGCCGCCCATGTCGGTGCGCACCCAGCCGGGATGCAGCGAGATGCACGCGGCGTGACGCGTCTGCAGCGACGCGATGCGCAGCACGTCGTTCAGCGCGGCCTTGCTTGCGCGATACAGCCAGCCGGTCGTGCCGGTCGCCTCGGCGATGCTGCCCATCCGGCTCGACACGACGGCCAGCACACCGCGCGCATCCTCGACGAGCGGCAGCAGGATCGGCAGCAACTGCATCGGCCCGCGCACGTTCGTGTGCATCACTGCATCGAAATCCTCGGCGGTGATCGTCTCGACGCCTTCGGTGCGCGGCCCGTAGACGCCCGACACGAGCACGGCCGCATCGAGCCGCTCGCCGTCGAGCTTCCAGCCGAGCGCCGCGATCTGCTCGGGCTGCGCGATGTCGAGCGCATGCGCTTGCGCGCCGAGCGCGCGCAGCGCGGCGAGCGACGCGTCGTCGCGCGCGGTGGCGATCACGTTCCAGCCGTCGCGCCGGTATTGCCGGACGAATTCGCGGCCGAGGCCGCGCGATGCGCCGACGATCAGTACGGTTTTCATGTTCGCCGCTCCTTTGCAGTGCCGTGGTGACGGCGTCAGGTCAGTTCGATGCAGGTTGCCGTT
This sequence comes from Burkholderia pyrrocinia, assembly GCF_001028665.1. Lineage (NCBI taxonomy): Bacteria > Pseudomonadati > Pseudomonadota > Betaproteobacteria > Burkholderiales > Burkholderiaceae > Burkholderia > Burkholderia pyrrocinia. Next base: position 1,013,624 of record NZ_CP011503.1, on the reverse strand, counting down.
GCTTCGCCGCCGACGCGGAACGCGTGCTTACTCCGCGTCCGTGCAAGGCTTCAGCGTATCGACCACCGCCTGCGCGACTTCGTTCATTTGCGCGGCATCGGCGGCGACCATGTCGTTGTCGGGCGCATGCTGGCCGCCCGCGGTGAGCGCGGCGACGCAGCGCTTGTAGGTTTCGTCGAGCGCTTCGAAGTTCGATACGGCCATCCCGAGGTTGCGCATCCGGCCGTCGTGCACGCCGTACACGAGCCCGTGCACGGTGAGCGACTGGCCGCGCGCCCATGCGTCGTTGACGATCGTCGTGCGGCACACGTTGACGACCTGCTCGATCGCGTTCAGCTCGATCAGGCGGCGATAGCGCGCTTCGCCCACCGGCCATTCGTCGAGCAGCGCCGCGTGGCGCTCGCGCACGTCCTGCACGTGATGCAGCCAGTTGTCCGCGAGGCCGACGCGGCGGTTGTGCAGCGCCGCGTTCACGCCCGAGCAGCCGTAGTGGCCGACGACCATGATGTGCTTCACGCGCAGGATGTCGACCGCGAACTGGATCACCGACAGGCAGTTCAGGTCGCTGTGCACGACGACGTTCGCGATGTTGCGGTGGACGAACACTTCGCCCGGCGGCAGGCCGATGATCTGGTTCGCGGGCACGCGCGAATCCGAGCAGCCGATCCACAGATATTCCGGCGCCTGCTGGTCGGCGAGGCGCGTGAAGAAGTCGGGATCGTCGGCGAGCTTGCGCCTGACCCAGGCGTCGTTGTTGTCGAACAGGTGCGAGAGCGGGTTGACTGGGGTGTTCATCGGTGTGGAATCCGTTTTCGGAAATCGGGTCGATATCGGGTTCGGTGTAACCGGTGTCAGGCGGCGCGCTGCGCGTCGCCTTCACCGTCGTTCTGGTCGGTCGCGCCGAAGCGCGCCGGGTAGCGTACGCAAAAACGCAGCGCCGCGTCGTACGGATAAAAATCGGGCAATTCGCCCTGCAGCAGCTTGTCCTTGCTCGCCTGCCACAGCGCGGGATCGAAAAAGTCCGCGTGATGCTTCATGAACACGCCCCGCACGCGCGGGTCGCCGAGCAGGAACGGCCCGTAGGTCTCCGGAAAGATGTCGTGCGGGCCGACGGTATACCACGGTTCGCCGGACAGCTCGTCTTCCTCGTTGCGCGGCGGCGGCACGCGGCGCACGTTGCAGTCGGTCAGGTACTCGATCTCGTCGTAGTCGTAGAACACGACGCGGCCGTGGCGCGTGACGCCGAAGTTCTTGTACAGCATGTCGCCCGGGAAGATGTTCGCCTTCATCAGCTCCTTCACCGCGTTGCCGTACTCCTTCACGCCGTGCTCGATGTCCGCGTCGGTGCCGTTCTGCAGGTACAGGTTCAGCGGCGTCATCCGGCGCTCGATGTACAGGTGCCTGATCACGAGATTGTCGTCCTCGTATTCGAGCAGCGACGGCACTTCCTTCTCGAGCTCGCGCACGAGCGCGTGGTCGAGCCGCGCGAGCGGCAGCGCGACGCTCGAATACTCGAGCGTGTCGGCCATCCGCCCGAGGCGGTCGTGGCGCTTCACGAGCTGGTACTTCTCCATGATCTGCGCGCGCGTCGTTTCCTTCGGCGGCGGGAACTGATCCTTGATGATCTTGAACACGTACGGGAACGACGGCAGCGTGAACACGAGCATCACGAGGCCCTTGATCCCGGGCGCGATGATGAAGCGGTCGCTCGAATGCGACAGGTGGTGCAGCAGGTCGCGATAGAACAGGTTCTTGCCCTGCTTCTGCAGGCCGACCGACGTGTAGATCTCCGCCTTCGGCTTGCCGGGCATGATCGTGCACAGGAAGTCGACGTACGCGGACGGCACGCCCATGTCGACGAGGAAATACGAGTGCGAGAAGCTGAAGATGATCTGCAGCAGGTCGCGGCGCAGCAGCACGGTGTCGAGCGCGAGCAGGCCGGGGCGCACGTGGCGGATCGGCACCGCGAACGGCAGCACGCGGTCGGCATTGATGATGCGGCCGACGATGTACGCGCTCTTGTTGCGGAAGAACAGCGACGACAGCACGTGGATCTGGAAATTCGGCGCTGCGTCGAAGTGGCCGAATTCGTCGTGGATCGCCTGCATCACGCACGCGATGTCGCGCGAGAGATCCTCGAACGGCGGGTCGAGCTGGAAGTTCGTGACGATGCGCTCGAGCGTGACCGCGAGCCCGTCGGTGCCCGGGTAGTACGCACGGTAGGTCGGTTTCGCGGCCGGCTCGTCGTTCTCGAGATACTCGGTCGAGATCGCCGGGCGCACGAAGATGAAATCGTTGCTGAAATACGAGCGGTGCAGGATCTTGCAGCACACCGAATTGAAGAACGTCTCCGCGCACTCGGGCTGGCGATGCGACGTGAGCAGGCCGATGTAGTGCAGCTTGATCTGCTGCCAGACCTCGTCGTCGATGTTCTCCGCGTCGTATTCGTCTTCCAGCACTTCGACGCATTCCTGCACGCGATCGTCGTACGACGTGATCCGCTCGCGCGCGAGCCGCTGCAGCCCGTGCCAGTCGGTGCGCTCGAACAGCGTCTTGGCCTCGACGGCCGCTTCCCGGAAGATCCGGTAGTGGCGATCGAAGTATTCGAGCATCGTCTGCGCGACGTCGAAACCGATCTGCGACGACAGCAGTTTGGGGAAGTGATTCATCGCGTGCAGGCTCGTTCAGGAGGGACTGTAAGCACTCGCCATTTTACCGCCCCAGCGGGCGGTTCAAAGACTTTGCGGCGACGCGTGGCCGGCCGGCAAGCGGCGGGTTATCCGTCGTTGGGCGCCGTTCGGTGCATCTTCGCGTAAAGATACGGGTACGGAACCGATTCTGACACGAACTTTTTTTGACGGGCCGGCAGCCGCCGGGCACGCGTTTCGCGCGACGGCGATAGAATCGACGCACCGCCTGCCGCGGCCTGCCGCCGGCGCGCATTCGCACCGATAACGACGAGACGCCCCACCGATGAACGCACTGGAACACCAACTCGACTATCCCTTCGCCGACACGCTGCCCGCCGCGGGCGACACGTTCGAGGTCGCGCCCGGCGTGCGCTGGCTGCGCATGCCGCTGCCGTTCTCGCTCGACCACATCAACCTCTGGCTGCTGCGCGACGAGATCGACGGGCAGGCCGGCTGGACGATCGTCGATTGCGGGATCTCGTCGGACGCGATCCGCACGCACTGGGAGCAGATCTTCGACACGCATCTCGACGGCCTGCCCGTGCTGCGCGTGCTCGTCACGCACTGCCACCCCGATCACTTCGGCCTCGCGAACTGGCTGTGCGAAGGCGGCGACAAGGGGCGCTGGAACGTGCGGCTGTGGATGACGCTCGGCGAATACATGTTCGGCTGCCTGATGGCGGCCGGCAACGGCTCGAACGCGGGCGGCGCGGCCGCCGCCGATCATTTCGCGCGCCACGGGCTGACCGATCCCGCCGCGCTCGACAAGCTGCGCAACCGCCGCAGCTACTACTCGGATCTCGTGCCGGCCGTGCCGCCCCGTTACCGGCGGCTGCGCGAAGGCGACGCGGTGACGATCGGCGCGCGCACGTGGCGCGTCGTCACCGGCTACGGCCATTCGCCTGAACATTGCGCGCTGCACAGCGAAGCGGACGGCGTGCTGATCTCCGGCGACATGGTGCTGCCGCGCATCTCGACGAACGTGTCCGTGTTCGACCTCGAGCCGGAAGCGAACCCGCTCGCGCTGTACCTGCAGTCGCTCGGCCGCTACGAGACGATGGCGCCCGACACGCTCGTGCTGCCGTCGCACGGCAAGCCGTTCCGCGGTGTGCGCACGCGCATCGTGCAGCTGCGCGAACACCACGACGCGCGGCTCGACGAAGTGCGCGTCGCGTGCGCGGAGCAGCCGATGAGCGCGGCCGACATCGTGCCGATCATGTTCCGCCGCCGCGAGCTCGACATCCACCAGATGACGTTCGCGCTCGGCGAGGCGCTCGCGCATTTGAACCTCCTGTGGCTCGCTGGCGAACTCGTGCGCGAGCAGGGCGACGACGGTGTAATCCGCTTCGCGCGGCGTTGAGCATGTGCGCCGGCGGTAGCGCGTCCGGCGCTTTTGTAGAATTCCCGCGATCCGAACTCGATACTCGTCGCACCCCATGCCAGGCAATGTCTCCCTCTCCGACGTCATCACGCTCGCTGAAATCCGGACCTTGGCCGACCCGAAATCCTTCGAACGCGGCAAGGCCTACTATCACGACGGCGCGGTTTCGCGGCTGACCGAAAGCAACGGCGAACTGTCGGCGACCGTGCGCGGCACGTATCGCTATCGTGTCAAATTCGCGGTGGGCGACGACGGCACACTGGCCTACGCATGCAACTGCCCGGTAGGCGATGATGGCGCTTTCTGCAAGCATGCGGTGGCCGTTGCGTTGTCCTGGCTCGAAAACAGCGGCGAGGAGGTCTTTCACGACGAGGCGCTCGAACAACCGGCGCGTCCGCGACGCAAACGCAAGACCCATGCGGAACTGATTCGCGACTATCTGGAGACGCTCGACGAGGATGCGTTGCGGAACTGGCTGCTCGACGCGGCCGAGCGCGATCGGTCGTTGCGCGACAGGCTGCTGTTCGACGCACGTGCTGCGAATGCCGGCGACGTGGCGAGCCTGCGCGCCGCCGTCCGGCAATTGACGCGCGTGTCGCGGCCGCTCGGCTGGGATGAAGCGCACACCTACGGAGAAGCCCTCTTCGAAGTGGCCGACATGCTGCGGCGGCAATTGGCGGGCGCTCATGCCGCGCAGGTGGTCGAGCTGGCGGAACTGGCGATTGCGGACGCCGAAGCGAGTCTCGAACAGATCGACGACTCGGACGGCAGCGTGGCGCCCGGCATCTGCGAACTGGCCGGTGTGCATCTCGATGCGTGCATCCGGACGCGGCCGGAGCCGGTGAAACTGGCCGAACGCCTGTTTCGCCTGCAGGTCGACGGACAGTGGGATACGTTCCGCGGCGTGCTGCCGGCCTATGCGGAACCGCTGGGCGACGCGGGATTGCGCCGCTATCGAGAACTGGTCGAGCATCAGTGGGCCGCGCTGCCTCCGCTGCCGGCGGGGCGGGACGATCGTCACTCGTACGATTCGGTGCGCTTGAATCTCGAGCATGCGATGGAATCGCTGGCGAGGCATGACGGCGACGTCGACGCGCTGATTCACATCTGGTCGAAGGATCTGTCGGTGTCGTACCGATTCGCGCAGATCGCGGAATTGTGTGCGGAGCATGGCCGTTTCGACGAAGGGCTGGCGTGGGCCGAACGCGGGATGCGCGAAACGAAGGACGGCCATGACGATCGTCTGCTGGGCTTCTGTATCGAAGAGTATGTGCGCCGGCGCGCATTCGATCGGGCGGACGAACTCGCGTGGCAACGCTTCGCGCACCATCCGACGGCAGACGCATTCCGCGCGCTGATGAAGGTTGCGAAGGCGACGAAGCGACGCGACGCCGTGCGGGAGCGGGCGATTTCGCATCTGTTGTCGCTTGCCCGGAAGCGGGAAACGCCGGGGCGGGCGATCGCGGCTGTACGGCGTTGGGAACCTTCGCCGCGTACCGAGCTGGTAAAGCTGCTGCTCGCCGAGCAGAACGACGCCGCCGCGTGGGACGCATTTCTCGGCGGACCGGTCGAGGTCGATGTCTGGCCGACGATGGCCGCGGCGCGCGCGAAGACGCATCCGGAGGATGCGATCGCGCTTTATCACCGGTATTTGCCGTTCGCGGTCGAGCATGGCGCGGGCAGCGCGCGGTACGACGAGGCGTTCGGCGTCGTGCGCGATATCCGTGCGCTGCGCGCCGAGCATTGTCAGCAGGCGGCATTCGACGCGGAACTCGGGGAGATCCGCAAGACTTACCGCGCGAAGCGCAACTTGATCAAGCTGCTCGCGGCGCTAGGTTCGTGACGGGGTAGTCGGATCGGAGGAAATGGCGATGAATATCGATCTCGGCGCCGTTGACGACGCCGTTCTTGCGCTCCTTTATTTGACCCTGCACGATCGCAATCGCGCCTGGAAAACCTTCGATTGGGCTGTACTGAATCGGCTGCATGAGCGCGGCCTGATCGGCGATCCCGTCAACAAGACGAAATCCGTCATGCTGACCGATGAGGGCTTGCGAGAATCGGAGCGGCTATTCATGCGGCTGTTCGTCGATTCCGGCGCCACGCCGACGGACGACCCACGATGATCTTCGGTTACACGACGGGTTCGTAGCGCCACCCGTCGCAATGCCATTGCATCGTGTGCGTCGGTTCGAGCGCCGCGAGAAACGCGGGGTCGTGCGACGCGACCACGATCGCGCCCGGGAAGCCGGCCAGCGCGGCTTCGATCGCACGCACCGATTCGAGATCGAGGTGATTGGTCGGTTCGTCGAGCAGCAGCAGTTGCGCGGGCGTGCCGCGCCACAACGCGCACGCGAGCGCGGCCTTCAGCCGTTCGCCGCCGCTCAGCTGGCGTGCCGGCTGCGTCGCGCGTGTCGCGTCGAGCTGCAACAGCGCGAGACGGCTGCGCAGGTCGCCTTCGGCGAGCGGCGTATCGAGCAGCCCCAGCTGCTCGACGATCGAGCGTTCGGGATCGAGCAGCGCGAGCCGCTGGTCGAGATACGCGGCGCTCACGTGCGTCGTGCATGTGCCTGAACGCGGCGCGAGCTCGCCCGCGAGCATCCGCAGCAACGTCGATTTGCCGCAGCCGTTCGGGCCCGTCAGCGCGATGCGCACGGCGCCGCTTGCCGACCACGTGATCGCGTCCGAATCCGCATCGCCGGCCGCGCGCCACGGCAGTTGCGCGCATTCGAGCGTGAACAGCTGGCGGCGCGCGCTGACCTCGGTGCCCTGCAGCGACACGAGCACGGGCGCATCGGCTTCGACGCGCGCGGCCGCCTGCTGCACGCGTTCGTCGAGCGTCGTCTTGAATTCGTCCTGATGGCGCCGGACCTGTCCCATGATGTTGCGCGCCGCACCCTTGCGGCTCTGTTTTGCCATCGACGACAGGTTGGCCGCCTTCGCGTCGCGCAGCGAGCCGGCCGCGTGACGCTGGATCGTGTCGTGTTCCTGTTCGAGCCTGCGCCTGACGCGTCCGCGCTCGGTGCGCGCATGATCGAGCGCCGCCTGCGCCGCATCCTGTTCCGCGTCACGCTGCGCGCGGTAGAGCGCGTAGTTGCCGCCGTACGAGCGCGCGCCTTGCGGCGTCAGCTCGACGATGCGCTGCACGCCGGCGAGCAGCGCACGGTCGTGGCTCACGATCACGAGCCCGCCGCGCCAGCCGTCGAGCGCCGTGCGCAGCCATGCGCGGCCCGGCGCGTCGAGATGGTTGGTCGGTTCGTCGAGCACGAGCAGGCCGGCATCGGACAGCAGTGCACCGATCAGCGCGACGCGCGCGAGCTGGCCGCCGCTCAGCGCGTGTGCGGGCGTGTCGGGCCGCACATCGTGCAGGCCGGCCGCGTCGAGCGCCGCGCGCAGCCGCTCGGCGAGATCCCAGCGATCGCCGATCAGGTCGAAGTCGTGCGGCTCCGCGCGGCCGTTCGCGAGACGCGCAAGCGCGCCGAGCGGCGCATCGAGCGCGGCGATCTGCGCGACGGTCAGCGGGCCGGCCGCTGCGTCGTCGTGCTGCTGCGCGACGTAGGCGACCGGCGCATGCCGGTCGATCGTCCCCGAGCTCGGCGCGCAGCGGCCCGCGATCAGTTGCGCGAGCTGGCTCTTGCCGATGCCGTTGCGTCCGACGATGCCCGTCGGCGTGCGATCGACGGAAAGGTCGAGCGAATCGAACAGCGTGAAGCCGTCGTCGAAGCGGAAGGAAACGTGATGAAGCGCGACGAGCGCGCCGGTGGGCGTGGCTGCAGCCATAAGCACCTCCGAAAATGCGTGAAGACCTTCGCGCGGCGTGCGTGGCACGGCGGCGAAAACATTTTGGGAAGGCTTAGTTGTTCACTTTGGCTGGCGTCCGGTATGAGGAATAGGAGCGGAGTGTAGCAAGCGAAACGCGCGGGCCGCAAGCGAGCGGCACGAACGCCGTCGCTTGCGCGCCACGCGCGGTTACTGCACGGCGACCGTCGCGAAGTTCTGCCGCCCGAACGGACTCACGCGATAGCCGCTCACGTTCGCGCGCGTGAGCGCCGCAGCGGTCGGATAGCCGAGCGGAATCCACAGCGCCTGGTCGTGGATGATCTTCTGCGCGGCTTCATACAGCTTCGCGCGCTTGGCCTGGTCGGCGGTCGACTTGCCGTCGGCGATCAGCTTGTCGAGCTGCGCGTCGCAGAAGCGCGCGAAGTTGATGCCCGACTTCACCGCATTGCAGCTGAACAGCGGCGACAGGTAGTTGTCCGGATCGCCGTTGTCGCCGGCCCAGCCCATGAACAGCATGTCGTGCTGGCCGAGCTTCGCCTGCTTGATCAGCTCGCCCCATTCGATCACCTTCACGTCGGCCTTCACGCCGATCTTCGCGAGGTCGGCCTGCAGCAGTTCCGCGCCGACCTTCGGGTTCGGGTTCAGCACGCTGCCGGTCGGGCGCGTCCAGATCGTCGTCGAGAAGCCGTTCGGGAAGCCGGCCTGCGCGAGCAACTGCTTCGCCTTCGCGGGATCGTACGCATACGGCGCGACGTCCTTCGCGTAGCTCCACGTGTTCGGCGGATACGGGTTGTTCGCGGCCGTCGCGGTGTTGTCGAACACGACCTTCAGGTAGGTCGCGCGATCGAACGCGAGGTTCAGCGCCTCGCGCACCTTGTCGTTGTCGAGCGGTTTCTTCTGCGTGTTCAGCGCGACGAACGCGGTCATGAACGCGGGCGTCTGCACGACCTTCAGCGCGCTTTCGCCCTTCGCGGCGAGCACGTCCTGCGGTTTCGGCGACAGCGCGATCTGGCATTCGCCGGCCTTCACCTTCTGCAGGCGGACCGACGGGTCGGGCGTGATCGCGTAGATCAGCCGGTCGACCTTCGGCTTCGTGCCCCAGTACGTCGGGTTCACGTCGTAGCGGATCAGCGCGTCCTTCGTGTAGCTCTTCAGCACGAACGGGCCCGTGCCGACCGGCTTCGCGTTCAGGTCGGCCTGCTTGCCGGCCTTCAGCAACTGGTCCGCGTATTCGGCCGAGTAGATCGACGCGAAGCCCATCGTCAGGATCGGCACGAAGGTCGCGTTCGGCTCGTTCAGCACGAACTTCACCGTGCTGTCGTCGACCTTCGTGACCGACTTCACGAGCTTCACGAGGCCCATCGACTGCGCGTGCGGGAAGCCGCTCGCGCCGGCCACCTTGTGCCACGGGTTCGAATCGTCGAGCATCCGCTCGAACGTGAACACGACGTCGTCCGCGTCGAGTGCGCGGCCCGGCTTGAAATAGTCGGTGGTCTGGAACGCGACGTTCGGGCGCAGGTGGAACGTGTAGGTGAGGCCGTCGGCGCTCGCATCCCATTTGTCGGCGAGCGCGGGCACGACCTTTTTCGCGGCTTCGTCGTACGACACGAGCGTGTTGAAGATCACGTCGGCCGATGCGTTGGTCGTGACGAGCGAGTTGTACTGCACGACGTCGAAGCCGTCCGGGCTCGATTCCGTGCAGACGGTGAGCGGCTTGGCGGCGGCGAGGCCGGGGGCGGCGAGTGCGGCGGCGACCGCGGCCGCGGCGAACAGCTTGACGTGCATAGGATCTCCCACGTGGCTTGTGTTTTTTGCTGGGTGACGGGATGCGGGCGCGGCCCGGAAGCGGGCGGGGCCGGCGCGGCTGGCGAATAGCATACCGTCAAAGCGTGCGACGCGTGAAAAAAGGCGCCGGAACGCGGCGAATTGACCGAAAAACGGCTGCGTTCGCGACGGAACGGGTGTTGATGCGGCGGAGAGTGCTGCGGAGGCGGCGGGAAAGGCGGGAAAGGCGGGAGAGGCGGGAGAGGCGGGAGAGGCGGGAGAGGCGGGAGAGGCGGGAGAGGCGGGAGAGGCGGGAGAGGGGCGGCGGAGAGGGGGGCGGTCAGGGAACGCGGCGGGAGCGGCGCTGACGCCGCGGGAAGTGCCGCGAAACCGAAGCTTCGATGGGGCGATGCGGCCCGGCGCGTGTCGCGCGGGCCGGCCTGCCGGTGCGTCAGTGCGCGCCGGTCTTCGGCTTGCGCGGTGCCTTCTCGAACAGGCAGTCGTAGAGCCAGCGCGGCAGCACGTGCAGCACCTTCGCGACGACGCCCATCTGCCACGGAATCACGCGGAACGCGTGCTGCCGCGCAATCGCGCGCGCCGCGCGTGCTGCGAAGCGGTCGGCGTCCATCAGGAACGGCATCCGGTACGGGTTGTGCGCGGTCATCGGCGTGCGGATGTAGCCGGGTGCGATCGTCACGACGCCGACGCCGGCCGGGCGCAGCTCGACACGCAGCGATTCGAGATACTTGATCGCGGCCGATTTCGACGCGCTGTACGCGCCGGAGCCGGGCAGGCCGCGCACGCCGGCGACGCTCGCGACGCCGACCAGCGTGCCGTGGCGCGCGGCCGTCATCGGGCCGACGAACGGCTCGAACGTCGCGACCATCCCGTAGTAGTTGATGTCCATCACGTTGCGGAACGTCGCGAGATCGCCCTGGCCCGTGACGGCGCCCTGGCTGATGCCCGCGTTCGCGATCACGACGTCGGGGCAGCCGTGCGTCGCGATGAACGACGCGGCGGCCGTCGCGAGCGCGTCGGCGTCGCGCACGTCGGCGGAATAGACGGAGATGGACAGCTTGGGGAAACGCCGCGCGAACGCATCGAGCGCGTCGGTGCGTCGCGCGACGAGCGCGAGCGTCGCGCCCTGGCGGGCGTATTCCTCGGCCATCGCGAGGCCGAGGCCGCTCGACGCGCCGGTGATGAAGACCTTCAGCGGAGTAGTCATGCCGGCGCGCGGGCGGGGATCAAAGCTTCTTGTCCTGAACCTGCTTCACGAGGAAGTCGAGCGCCTGGGCGGTACCCGGGATGCTGTTCGTGTAAGCGGGGCCCGTCTTGTACTTGCCCTGGATGACGACCGTCGGCACGCCGTCGATCGCGTAGTCCTTCAGCAGCTTGGCCGACTGGTTCACCTCGCCCTGCACGCTGAACGAGTTGTACGCGTCCATGAACTTCTTCTTGTCGACGCCTTGCGTGGCCAGGAAGTCGGCCTGCGCCTGCGGCGTCAGCAGGTAGTTCTTCTGCTTGTGGATTGCGTTGAAGATCGCCGGCGTGACCTTCTCGGAGATGCCGAGCGCGGACACCGCATAGAACAGCTTCGAGTGCGGGACGAAATCGTCACGGAATGCGACCGGCACGCGCTTGAAGTCGATGTTGTTGCCCTGCTTCTTCACCCAGGCCTCGATCGTCGGCTCGAATTCGTAGCAGTGCGGGCAGCCGTACCAGAAGAACTCGATCACCTCGACCTTGCCGGCCGGCGCGGACACCGGCTGCGGCGACTTCATCACCTCGAAGTCCTTGCCGGCGACCGGTGCGGCAGGGGTTGCCTGGGCGAAGCCGGCCGCGAGGCCCAGGGACAGAAGGAGCGTGCTAAGCAGTTTTTTCATGTTGTGAACGTCGAATCAGTTGCTCGGGTTACGAAACGTAACGGGTTCTGCGTGGGCTCGACCGGCTGCTTACTGCTTCGTGAAGCGGATCACCGCCGTGTCGACACCTGCATCGGACAGGCGCTGACGGGCCGAGTTCATATCCTCGAACTTCGAGAACGGGCCGACGCGCACGCGGAAATAGGTCACGCCGCTGACATCGCGCTTCGACACCTTCGACTCGAAGCCCTGGAAGCCGAGGCGCGCGCGCTGCTGCTCGGCGTCGCCTTCCGTCTTGTACGCGCCGACCTGCAGGAAGTAGCCGGTATTCGCGTCGTTCGCGGTCGGCGGCTTCGCGGTCGCGGCGGCAGTGGCCGACGACGTCGGCTTCGGCGTGTTCGCGGCCTGCTGCTGTTGCTGCTGCTTTTGCGCGGCGGCCTGCTGCGCCTGCTTCTGCGCGGCGAAGCGCGCGAGGTCGTCCTCGCCCGCCTGCTGCTGTTGCGGCGGCGGCGTCTTCTTCGGCGGCGTGGTGTCGGCCGGCTTCGGCGCGACGGCGACGCCGTTACCCGACGACGTATTGTTCGACGCGGTCGTGTTGCCCGAGCTGCCGGTGTTGTTCGAGCCGCTCGACCCGTTGGCCGACGGCGGCACTTCGACGATCTGCGGCTCGGGCAAGAGGCCGCCCTGGGTCTGGTTCGCGGCCTGGCCGGGCGCGGTGTTGGGCGGCGCGGGCTGCGCGGCCTGCGGCACCGGCTGGCCGGGCGTCTTGCCCTGCAGCGCGCGGTTCGGGTCGAACTGCTGCGGCTGGCTCGCGGCGTTGTCGGCCGGCGGCGGCGCGACCTTCGACACGAACGGCGACGGCGAACGCGTGATGTAGAGCGCCACCACCACCGCGATCGCGAGGCCGACGATCAGGCCCAGCACGATTCCAAGAAATGTTCCTCCGGCTTGTTTCGATTGTTTCGAAGTGCGGCGTGGTTGTGCCATTGCTTGAGTCACCTGCAAAAAGAATCGTGAAAAGGCCGCGGCGGGTAATCCGACGGCGGGCGCTGCCGCGGCCATTCGCTGCCCGGTTCGGGCCGCTTGCGTCCTTACATCTTGGCGGGCGCGGACACGCCGAGCACCGCCAGGCCGTTCTCGAGCACCTGCCGGGTCGCGGCGAGGAGCGCGGCGCGCGCATTGCGCGGCGCTTCGTCGTCGACCAGCACGCGCTCCGCATTGTAGAACGAGTGGAATTCACCAGCGAGATCGCGCAGGTAGAACGCGACCGCGTGCGGCGCCAGCTCGTTCGCGGCGTGCGTGAGCATGTCCGGATACTCGGCGAGCTTCTGCATCAGCGACGCGGCCTGCGCGCTCGTGAGTTGCGACAGGTCGGCGCCCGGCAGTTGCGAGGCGTCGACGTTGTAGCGCGACTTCAATTCGTTGAGCACCGAGCAGATCCGCGCATGCGCGTACTGGACGTAATAGACCGGGTTTTCGTCGTTCTGTTTCAGCGCGAGGTCGATGTCGAACACGAACTCGGTATCGGCCTTGCGCGAGATCAGGAAGAAACGCACCGCGTCGCGGCCGCGCGTGATGGTCGCCTCGTCGATCAGGTCGGGCGCTGCTTCCTGGCCCGCCGCGGCGCCGCCCGACCATTCGATCAGGTCGCGCACCGTCACGTAGCTGCCCGCACGCTTCGAGATCTTCACTTCCTGGCCGTCGCGCATCACGGTGACCATCTTGTGCAGCACGTAGTCGGGATAGCCCTTCGGGATCCCGACGTGCAGCCCCTGCAGGCCCGCGCGCACGCGCGCGATCGTGCCGTGGTGGTCCGAGCCCTGGATGTTGATCACCTTCGTGAAGCCGCGCTCCCACTTCGTCACGTGGTACGCGACGTCCGGCACGAAGTACGTGTAGGTGCCGTCCGACTTGCGCATCACGCGATCCTTGTCGTCGCCTTCGTCGGTCGTGCGCAGCCACAGCGCGCCGTCCTGCTCGTAGGTCATGCCGGCCTTGATCAGCGCGTCGACCGTCTTCTCGACGCGGCCTTCGCTGTACAGCGACGATTCGAGGTAGTACTGGTCGAACTTCACGCCGAACGCCTGCAGGTCCATGTCCTGCTCGCGACGCAGGTACGTGACCGCGAACTTGCGGATCGCGTCGAGATCCTCGACGTCGCCCGTGCCCTTGACCGGCTCGCCGTCCGACGCGGCGACCGTTTCGCCGTTCAGGTAGTCGCGTGCGATGTCGGCGATGTATTCGCCGTTGTACGCGGCTTCCGGCCAGCCCGCGTCGCCCGGCTTCAGGCCGCGCGCGCGCGCCTGCGTCGAGATCGCGAGGTTGCCGATCTGCACGCCCGCGTCGTTGTAGTAGAACTCGCGGTGCACGGCGTAGCCCTGGCTCGCGATCACGTTCGCGAGCACGTCGCCGAGCGCGGCCTGGCGGCCGTGGCCGACGTGCAGCGGGCCGGTCGGGTTTGCCGACACGAATTCGAGCAGCACCTGCTTGCCTTTCTCGCGATCCGACGTGCCGAACGCGCGGCCCTGGTCGAACACGGCGGCGATCACCGCCTGCTTCGCGGCGGCCGACAGGCGCAGGTTGATGAAGCCGGGGCCGGCGATCTCGGCGGCTTCGACGAGCCCTTGCGCGGCCGGCTGCGCGGTGAGCGCGGCGACGATCTGCTCGGCGAGCTGGCGCGGGTTCGAGCCGAGCGGCTTGGCGAGCTGCATCGCGACGTTGCACGCGACGTCGCCGTGCGCGGCGACCTTCGGGCGCTCCAGCGTGATGGCCGGGGCGACGAACGCTGCGTCGGCGCCTTTCAGTGCGTGTGCGACCTGCTTGACGCTATCCGCGAGCAGGGCTTCGAGGGTCTGTTTGTGTGCTGGCAGCATGCTGGTAGAAGGCTTCGTTGGTGGCGGCCGGAAACGCCGGCCCGCCGGCGCGCTTTTTAAGCGCGCGTTTCAGGGATCGCAGAATTTTAACAGGTGCTAATATGCCGCTCAGGCGGCCCGCGTCCGCGAGGCCGGACGCCGGTCTGCCGGCGTTCCCCAACCTCGCCGCGCAGGCACAACAAGATGAAAAGGGAATTGTCATGATTACGTTCAAGAGCAAGGCGGCACAGGATCTCGACGTGCTGAAGGATTTCGCCGTGTATGTGCTGGGCCTCGTCGGCAAGCAACTGGGCGAGCGCGGTGTGATTACGCACGACGAGCTGGACCACGCGATCGCGAAGCTGGAAGGCGCGGTTGCGCAGGCGAAGCAGGAGCGCGCCGAGCACGCCGGCCATTTCCACGAGGACGAAGCCGACCACGCGCACCACGAAGTGCCGCCGAGCCTGGCCCAGCGCGTCGCGCCGTTCCTTACGATGCTGCGCGAGGCGAAAGCCGGCGAAGCCGACGTGCACTGGGGCTTCTGAGCTTCCTTGCCCGGCAGTAAGAAAGCTTGAGTATGGCAAGAAAAAGCCCGCTTCGGAGCGGGCTTTTTCTTTTTGTCTGACCAAACGGGCGGTCGGCCACCCGTTTGCTTCGATCAGAGCTGCGGCGCGAGCGCGCGGCGCGCGTCGTCGAGCGACAGCGCCATGCGCCGCGCGTAGTCCTCGAGCTGATCCTGCCCGATTTTGCCGACCGAGAAATAGCGGCTGTCCGGATGCGCGAGGTAGAAGCCCGACACGCTCGCGGCCGGCAGCATCGCCAGCGATTCGGTCACGCTCATGCCGATCTCGTCCGCATGCAGCACGTCGAACATGTCGCGCTTCACGAGGTGGTCGGGGCAGGCCGGGTAGCCGGGCGCCGGGCGGATGCCCGCGTACTTTTCGGCGATCAGCGCGTCGTTGTCGAGCGTCTCGCCGCTCGCGTAGCCCCACAGCTCGCGTCGCACGCGTGCATGCATCGCTTCCGCGAACGCTTCCGCGAAGCGGTCGGCGAGCGCTTTCAGCATGATCGCGCTGTAGTCGTCGTGGTCGGCTTCGAACTGCTTTTCCTTCACGTCGACGCCGAGGCCGGCCGTCACCGCGAACATCCCGATGTAGTCGGCGACACCCGATTCCTTCGGCGCGATGAAGTCGGCGAGCGAGCGGTTCGGCCGCATCACGCCGTCGACCACCGGGCGCACGCTCTGCTGCCGCAGGTTGCGCCACGTGAGCAGCACTTCCGAGCGCGATTCGTCGCTGTAGATCTCGATGTCGTCGTCGTTGACGGTGTTCGCCGGCAGCAGCGCGATCACGCCGTTCGCGCTCAGCCAGCGGCCCTGGATCAGGCGCGCGAGCATCGATTTCGCGTCGGAGAACACGCGCCGCGCCGATTCGCCGACGATCTCGTCGTTCAGGATCGCCGGGTACGGGCCGGCCAGGTCCCACGTCTGGAAGAACGGGCCCCAGTCGATGTAGTTCGCGAGCTCGTTCAGGTCGTAGTTCTTGAACACGCGGCGGCCGATGAACTTCGGCTTCACGGGCGCGTAGCCGGCCCAGTCGACCTTCGTCCTGTTCGCGCGCGCGTCGGCGAGCGTGACCATCGGCTGCGCCTTGCGGTTCGCGTGCTGGTCGCGGATGCGTTCGTAGTCGGACTTCAGTTCGTCGAGGTACTTCGTCGCGCCTTCGTCGGACAGCAGGCTCGACGCGACCGACACCGAGCGCGACGCGTCGGGCACGTAGACGACCGGGCCCTCGTAGTGCGGCGCGATCTTCACGGCCGTGTGCACGCGCGACGTCGTCGCGCCGCCGATCAGCAGCGGGATCTTCTTCACGCGGAAGTAGTCGTCGCGCTGCATTTCGGACGCGACGTACGCCATTTCCTCGAGGCTCGGCGTGATGAGGCCCGACAGCCCGATGATGTCCGCGCCCTCGACCTTCGCCTTCGCGAGGATCTCGTTGCACGGGACCATCACGCCCATGTTGACCACTTCGAAGTTGTTGCACTGGAGCACGACCGACACGATGTTCTTGCCGATGTCGTGCACGTCGCCCTTCACGGTCGCGATGACGATCTTGCCCTTCGCGCGCACGTCGCCGCCCGCTTCTGCGAGCAGGCGCTTCTCTTCCTCGATGAACGGGATCAGGTGCGCGACGGCCTGCTTCATCACGCGCGCCGATTTCACGACCTGCGGCAGGAACATCTTGCCCTGGCCGAACAGGTCGCCGACGATGTTCATCCCGTCCATCAGCGGGCCTTCGATCACGTTGATCGGGCGGCCGCCCGCCGCGTCGATCTTCGCACGCACTTCTTCGGTGTCCTCGACGATGAAGGTCGTGATGCCGTGCACGAGCGCATGCGAGAGCCGCTTCTCGACCGGCTGGTTGCGCCACTCGAGGTTCTCTTCCTTCTTCGCGCCGCCGGCCTTGAACTTGTCGGCGATTTCGAGCAGACGGTCGGTCGAATCCGCGCGGCGGTTCAGGATCACGTCCTCGACGCGCTCGCGCAGCTCGGCGTCGAGGTCGGCATACACGCCGAGCTGGCCGGCGTTCACGATGCCCATGTCCATCCCGGCCTGGATCGCGTGGTACAGGAACACGGTGTGGATCGCCTCGCGCACCGGGTCGTTGCCGCGGAACGAGAACGACACGTTCGACACGCCGCCGCTCACCTTCGCGTACGGCAGGTTCTGCTTGATCCAGCGGGTCGCCTCGATGAAGTCGACCGCGTAGTTGTTGTGCTCCTCGATGCCGGTCGCGACCGCGAAGATGTTCGGGTCGAAGATGATGTCTTCCGGCGGGAAGCCGACTTCGTTCACGAGGAAGTCGTACGAGCGCTTGCAGATCTCGGTCTTGCGCTCGTACGTATCGGCCTGGCCCGTCTCGTCGAACGCCATCACGACGGCGGCCGCGCCGTAGCGGCGGATCAGGTTCGCGTGGTGGCGGAACGCTTCCTCGCCTTCCTTCAGCGAGATCGAGTTCACGATCGCCTTGCCCTGCACGCACTTGAGGCCGGCCTCGATCACGTCCCACTTCGACGAGTCGATCATGATCGGCACGCGCGCGATGTCCGGCTCCGACGCGATCAGGTTCAGGAAGCGCACCATCGCCGCCTTCGAATCGAGCATCGCCTCGTCCATGTTGATGTCGATCACCTGCGCGCCGTTCTCGACCTGCTGGCGCGCGACGGCGAGCGCCTCGTCGAACTGGCCGTTGAGGATCATCCGCGCGAACGCCTTCGAGCCGGTGACGTTGGTGCGTTCACCGACGTTGATGAAGAGCGTTCCGGACGTGACGTTGAACGGCTCGAGGCCGGCAAGGCGCATCATGTGATCGGTCATGGCGGTGCGAATTCGTGTAATGAAGGGCGTGGGGCGGTCGGGTCAGGCGTTGTCGCTGTACTGGTTCGGCCAGCGGCGCGGCTTCACGTCGGCGAGCGCCTTCGCGATCTCGGCGATGTGCTCGGGCGTCGTGCCGCAGCAGCCGCCCGCGAGGTTCACGAGCCCGGCCTGCGCGAATTCCTTCAGCAGGCCCGACGTGACGTCCGGCGTTTCGTCGAAGCCGGTGTCGCTCATCGGGTTCGGCAGGCCCGCGTTCGGGTAGCACGACACGTAGGTGTCGCACAGTTTCGCGAGCTCGGCGATGTACGGGCGCATCAGCGCCGCGCCGAGCGCGCAGTTCAGGCCGAACGTGAGCGGCTTTGCGTGGCGCAGCGAATTCCAGAACGCCTCGACCGTCTGGCCCGACAGGATCCGGCCCGACGCATCCGTGACGGTGCCCGAGATCATGATCGGCAGGCGCTCGCCGGTGTCTTCGAACAGCTCGTCGAGCGCGAACAACGCGGCTTTCGCGTTCAGCGTGTCGAAGATCGTCTCGACGAGGAACAGGTCGACGCCGCCGTCGAGCAGCGCCTTCGCCTGCTGGTAGTACGCATCGCGCAGCTCGTCGAACGTGACGTTGCGCGCGCCCGGATCGTTGACGTCCGGCGAGATGCTCGCCGTCTTCGGCGTCGGCCCGATCGCGCCCGCGACGAAGCGCGGTTTGTCGGGCGTCGCGTATTTCGCGGCCGATTCGCGCGCGAGCCTCGCCGATTCGATGTTCATCTCGACGACGAGATCTTCCATCCCATAGTCGGCCTGCGCGACCGTCGTCGCGCCGAACGTGTTGGTTTCGACAATGTCGGCGCCGGCCGCGAAGTACTGGTCGTGGATCTCGCGGATGATCTGCGGCTGCGTGAGCGACAGCAGTTCGTTGTTGCCCTTGATGTCGCGCGGGAAATCCTTGAAGCGCTCGCCGCGATACGCGGCTTCGTCGAGCTTGTAGCGCTGGATCATCGTGCCCATCGCGCCGTCGA
Source organism: Burkholderia pyrrocinia (assembly GCF_001028665.1). NCBI lineage: Bacteria > Pseudomonadati > Pseudomonadota > Betaproteobacteria > Burkholderiales > Burkholderiaceae > Burkholderia > Burkholderia pyrrocinia. The sequence goes on along the minus strand of NZ_CP011503.1, from coordinate 994,906 downwards.
GGATCAGGATGCGCGATTTCAGCAGCGCGGGCAGTGCGGCGCCGCGCGTGTAGGGCGCGTCGAGCGGGACGGAAGCGGCGAGAGGAGTCGCAGACATGGGCGGAGGACCGGCGAAGACGGGAAAACCGTCATTGTAGCCGGTGCGCCTGACCGCCGCCCGGCCTCGCGCAGCGCCGGCCGGGCGGCCAAAGGAAAGCCCCCGCCGGCGAACCGGACGGGGGCATGATCGGAGTGCTCGCGGGTGCCGCGTCGCTGCGCGGCGAATGGCCCGGCCGCACGAGGCGCCGGGCCGCGGTCGTCAGTGCAGCACGACCGGCATCATCATCAGGCTGTCGAATTGCCCGAGGAATTCGTCGACTTCGTCGAGCGACGGTTCATCCTCGATCAGTTGTTTCACGTGCGCGCGGAAGCGTTCGGCAAGTTCGCCATCGATGAAGATCTCGCGCTGCGCATTCTTGTCGACGATTTCGTATCCGCCGGCATTCATCAGATGATGGCCGGCCTGCGGCGCAAATTCGACGACGCAGTAGTTGGGGCTGTTGTAGATCATTTGCATGGCGGCACTCCTCTTCGCAGTGGCATCTGGCCTTGTTGTCCCCTAGGTGGGGCGAGCCTTGCCGGTTTCAAGGGGCTTGCGCTGCACACCCTGTTCCCGTTGTGTAGGGTGTATCGGTTAGAAGCCGATGTCTATGAAACGTTTCTTATTGTCTGCCGGTGGACTGAAATAGTTGTTAAAGAGTGTCATCGGCCATTTCGCGGAAATCTGTAATCGGTCGAAATTGCCGATCCCTGCGCGTTCACTGTGTGACAGGCGACGACGCCGGCGGCGCAGCCGGTTGCGCGGGCGGTTGCGCGGGCGGTTGCGCGGGCGGTTGCGCGGGTGGTTGCACGGCGGCAGGCGGCGCGGGTTGGGCCGGTTGCGCGGACGGTGCGGCCGAAGCATCGGCCGTTGATGCGCCGGCGGGCGCGTTCGTTGCGCCGCCGGCGGGCGCGGCATCGGACGGCGTGGCCGGCGCCGCGAGCCGGCCGTGCCACAGCAGCTCGATCTGCGCGCCGTTCGGTTCGCTCTGCACGAGCCGCGCGGGCAGCCAGCCGAGCGACGGCGCGAGCCACATGTCGATGCGGCGCGTGTCGCCGTCGCGGCGCGGCAGGCGCATGAAGTGCCGCGCGTCGATGATGCCGGCCTGCGTCTGCACCTGCTCGTCGCCGATCACCGTGATCGGCCAGGTCTCGCCGCTGTTGTTGTCGATCACGAAGAACTGCTGCGTGACGCCCGGCTTGTACGCGGACGGGTTGCCGCGCAGGAGCCCCGACAACTGCATCAGCATGCTGAAGCGGTCCTGCACGCCGTCGGGCAGCGGCGCGTTGTTCGGCGTACGCGTGAACACGACCTGCCGGATCTCGCGGTTGAAGATCGCGATGTCTTCCGGCCGCTTGCCGCGCTTCTCGACGTAACGGTCGGGCGCGACGCCGAATGCGTCGATGCGGCCTTCGCTGCGATAGGTGAACGGGCCGACGAACGGCACCGGCATCGATACCGACAGGTCGTAGGTGCGTCCGTCGGTGCGCCAGTGGATCGTGCCGATCATGTTCTGCATCCCGTTGTAGAACGTGTCGTACTGCAGGTCGCCGGACGGCGGCGCGGCGAACTTCACGCCGTTGGTCGCGGGGCCCGGTGTCGCGGCGCTGCTGGCGCCGGCGGCCGATGCGGCGTGCGCGCCCGATGCACCTGATGCACCCGCTACGCCGCTCGCCGCGGACGCGGCGGCCGGCGGCGGCTCGCCGTGCTCGGCTGTCTGCGTCGACGTGAGGACCGGCTCGGGCGATGGTGCTGGCTTCGGCGCAGCGGCCTTGGGCGCGGCCGGCGCGGGGGCGGCAGGATGTTCGACCGGCTTCGGCGCGGCCGGCGCGGGCTGGCGCTCGATCGGCTGCGGCTTCAGCAGCTCGATCTGCACGGGGATTTCGGCGGGCGCGGGCGGCGTGAACGATTCGCGATTGCGCATCAGCCAGATCGCGGCGAGCGCGTGCAGCACCAGCACGACGACGAGCGCGACGCCCACCCGCAGCCAGCGGCGGGGCAGGGCGTGACTCGGACGGATGTCGGCAGGCTGCATGGGCATCGGAACGGGGTCGGGGTGGTCGCGTGACGTCGGGCGCGCCACAGGAATCGGACCGTCGGATGCACCGCGCGTTCGCGGTGCGCGGCGTGTACCGGGGTGTCGCGCGCGCGTCAGGCGTCGCGTGCGTCGGGACTATAGCCGAGTTCGTAAGACAGTTTCTGCGCGCACGCGCGCAGCGCGGTGTCGATCTCGCCGCCCCACGTGATGTCAAACGAGCCCTCCTGGCCGAGCGCGACGATCGCGAGCGCGAGTTCGCCGACCGCGTCGAACACGGGCATGCAGAACGCGTGGATCGTCGGCAGCAGCATCCCTTCGACGCGCGCGGCCTCGTGCTCGCGCACGTCGGCGAGCACCGCGTCGACCTCGTCGAGCGTACGCGGGCCGCCGTGATGCGGCGAGCGGCGCGTGTCGGCGAGTTCGCGCTCGAGCATCGCGGCGGTCTTGCTGCGCGGCAGGTACGCGGCGAACAGCAGCCCCGTCGCGGAGCCGAGCAGCGGCATCACGTCGCCGAGCTTCAGCGAAGCCTTCGCCGGGTGGCTCGATTCCATCCAGTGCACGATCGTCGGCCCCTGGTTGCCCCACACCGCGATGCCGACCGTCTGGTCGAGGCGGTCGCGGAACTCGGTCAGCGCGATTCGCGCGAGCTTCACGCCGTCGACGCGCGCGAGCCGCGCGAGCCCCATCTGCAGCGCGAAGCCGCCGAGCTCGTAGCGGCCCGACACGGGATCCTGCGACACGACGCCGAGCCGCGAGAAGCTGACCAGGTAGCGGTGCGCCTTCGCGGGACTCATGCCCGCGCGCTGCGCGAGGTCGCGCAGCATCATCGCGCGCGGCTCGCTCGTCAGCACGTCGAGCAGGCGGAAGCCGACCTCGATCGACTGGATGCCGGAACGGACCTTCTCGCCGTGCTCGCCGGAAGCGGCGTCGTCGGTGTCGGAGTCGGCAAGATCGTCGTCGGGAAGCGGGCTGGCGGGCATGGGCAACGGGTGCGCGAAAATGCGGCAAGGATCGGGGCGAACGCGGCATGCACGATCGTCGCGCGCCGCACGGATTCACCATCGTAAAATAGATTCCTTCCAACGTCACTACAACGGCAGAACTCCCTATGAAACTTGCTTCGCTGAAGGACGGCACGCGCGACGGCCAGCTGATCGTCGTGTCGCGCGACCTGCACACCGCGGCGATCGCCGACGCGATCGCGCCGACGCTGCAGCGCGTCCTCGACGACTGGGCGTTCTACGCGCCGCAGCTGCGCGACCTGTACGACGCGCTGAACCAGGGGCGCGCGCGCAACGCGTTCGCGTTCGATCCGGCCAACTGCATGGCGCCGCTGCCGCGCGCGTTCCAGTGGGCGGACGGCTCCGCGTACGTGAACCACGTCGAGCTCGTGCGCCGCGCGCGCGGCGCGGAGATGCCGCCCGAGTTCTGTACCGATCCGCTGATGTACCAGGGCGGCAGCGACGATTTCCTGGGGCCCCGCGACGACGTCGTGTGCCCGTCCGAGGAATGGGGCATCGATTTCGAGGCGGAAGTCGCGGTGATCACCGGCGACGTGCCGATGAGCACGACGCCCGACGACGCGCTGAAGGCCGTGCGGCTCGTCACGCTCGTGAACGACGTGTCGCTGCGCAACCTGATTCCGGCCGAGCTCGCGAAGGGCTTCGGCTTCTTCCAGAGCAAGCCGGCCACCGCGTTCGCGCCGGTCGCCGTGACGCCCGACGAACTCGGCGACGAATGGCGCGACGGCCGCGTGCACCGGCCGATGATCGTCCACTGGAACGGCAAGAAGGTCGGCCAGCCCGATGCGGGCACCGACATGGTGTTCCACTTCGGCCAGCTGGTCGCGCACGCGGCGAAGACGCGCAACCTGCGCGCCGGTTCGATCGTCGGTTCGGGCACGGTGTCGAACAAGGACGCGAAGCGCGGCTACTGCTGCATCGCCGAGAAGCGCTGCCTCGAGACGATCGAGCACGGCGCGCCGCAGACCGAATTCATGCGTTACGGCGACACCGTGCGCATCGAGATGTTCGACGCGGCCGGCAAGTCGATCTTCGGCGCGATCGAACAATCGGTCGCACCGCCCGACGGCGCGGCGTAAGCCACGCAGGGCACGCAACGCCCGCGCGAAACCCGGCCCCGGCCCGCGCGCCGGGTTTCGCCTGATGTTTGCCCGCGCGGGCTTGGCTACACTCGATTCAAGAGCCTGGCAAGGAGCGACTCATGGCCGATCTCGCCGCGTACGGCGGTTACGAAGCACTGAAGGTGACGCGCCGCGACCATGGCGTGCTCGACATCGTGATGAGCGGCGAGGGCGCGAACCGCAGCGGCCTCGCGACCGCGAACGCGCGCATGCATCGCGAGCTCGCCGACATCTGGCGCGACGTCGACCGCGATCCAGACACGCGCGTCGCGGTGATCCGCGGCGAAGGCAAGGGCTTTTCGGCGGGCGGCGACCTCGCGCTCGTCGAGGACATGGCGAACGACTTCGACGTGCGCGCCCGCGTGTGGCGCGAGGCGCGCGACCTCGTCTACAACGTGATCAACTGCAGCAAGCCGATCGTGTCGGCGATGCACGGCCCGGCCGTCGGCGCGGGGCTCGTCGCCGGGCTGCTCGCCGACATCTCGATCGCCGCGAAGGATGCGCGCATCATCGACGGCCATACGCGGCTCGGCGTCGCGGCCGGCGACCACGCGGCGATCGTGTGGCCGCTGCTGTGCGGGATGGCGAAGGCGAAGTACTACCTGCTGCTGTGCGAGCCCGTGAGCGGCGCGGAGGCCGAGCGGATCGGGCTGGTGTCGCTCGCGGTCGAGCCCGCCGACCTGCTGCCGAAGGCGTACGAAGTGGCCGAGCGGCTCGCGCACGGTTCTCAGTCGGCGATCCGCTGGACCAAGTACGCGCTGAACAACTGGCTGCGCACGGCCGGGCCGACCTTCGACACGTCGCTCGCGCTCGAATTCATGGGCTTCTCGGGGCCCGACGTGCAGGAGGGCATCCGTTCGCTGCGCGAGCGGCGCCCGCCCGACTTCCCCGGCGACGCGCCGTTCTGACGCGCGCTATGATGAACCACGCGCGGCTGCGCGACGCATGGCGGCCGCCTCGCTCCCCCAGTCAACCAGGATGCCCGTATGACGACCGATGCCTCCGGCGCCAACCCTTTCGCCGGCTTTGCCGGCTTCAAGCCCGCCGACATGATGGACCGGATGTGGGACATGATGCGGATGTCGCCGTTCGGCGGGATGACGTCGTTTCCGGGCGCCACGCAAGGGCTGCCGCCGTCGCTGTCGAGCATGTCCGACATGATGGCGCCGCTCACGAGCGTCGAGGAGCTCGACAAGCGGATCACCGATCTGCGCGCGGTCGAGCAGTGGCTGAAGCTCAATCTCGGGATGCTGCAGTCCGCGATCCAGGCGCTCGAGGTGCAGCGCGCGACGCTTGCGACGCTGAGGGCGTTCGGCGCGTTCGCGCAAAGCTCGATGTCGGCGGCCGAGGAAGCGGCCGTCGCGGCGGCGCAGGCGGCGAAAGCCGCGTCGGCGTCGCCGGGCGATGCGGCGCCGGCGACGGACGGTGCGGATGCGCCGCCGGCAGGCGACGCCGCACAGCAGGCCTTCGACCCGGCCGGCTGGTGGAACCTGCTGCAGACGCAGTTCAACCAGCTCGCGAGCCTCGCGATGGCGCAGCCGGGCATGCAGCCCGCCGTGCCGGGCGACGTGCCGCCGGACGCGGCCGCCCCGCCGGAGCAGGCCGCGAAGCCGGCACGGGCCGCCGCCGCGCCGCGCAAGCCCGCTGCGAAGCGCACGAAGCCGACCGGTTCGGCCGCGGCGAGCGCGGCGGCCGCTTCGTCGCCCGAAACCCGTCCGCCGAAGCGCTCGACGTGACGCGGCACAGCTAGCAGGTCGATCATGCGGCTCGCGCTCGTTCTGATGGGAGGTGGCGCACGTGCCGCCTATCAGGTCGGCGTGCTCAAAGCGCTGGCCGAGATCGCGCGCGAGGCCGATCCGGACCGGCACACGCTGCCGTTCGCGGTCGTGTGCGGCTCGTCGGCCGGCGCGATCAACGCGACGTCGATCGCGAGTCACGCGGACGACTTTTCCCACGGCGTGCGGCGCCTGCTCGAATTCTGGGAGCCCCTGCGTCCCGACTACGTGTACCGCACCGACTGGCTCGGCATCGCGGCCGCCGGCGCGCGCTGGCTCGCCGCGATGACGTTCGGCTGGGCGGCCCGCCGTTCGCCGCGCGGGCTGCTCGACAACACGCCGCTCGCGCACCTGCTGCAGCGCGAACTGAGTTTCCACCGGATCGAGCAGATGCTCGAGGCGCGGCTGCTGCACGCGCTCGCGGTGACGGCGCTCAGCTATTCGAGCGGCCGGCACCTCACGTTCTACCAGGCGGCCGAGCCGATCCAGGCGTGGCGGCGCGCGCAGCGCACCGCGCGGCTCGTCGACCTGTCGGCGTCGCACCTGCTCGCGTCGTCGGCGATTCCGTTCGTATTCCCGGCCGTGCCGCTCGTGCTCGACGGGCAGATCGAATACTTCGGCGACGGGTCGATCCGGCAGATCGCGCCGCTGTCGCCGGCGATCCACTTCGGCGCGGACCGGATCGTCGTCGTCGGCGCGGCCGACCCGCGGCCCGAGATTCCGGCCGCGAACGGCGCCGGGCTGGTGCGCGGCTACCCGACGCTCGCGCAGATCGGCCAGCAGGTGCTGGCGAGCGTGTTCCTCGACTCGATCGGCTCGGACATCGAACGGATCGAGCACATCAACCGGATGATCGAGCACCTGCCGCACCAGGTCGAGGTCGACAGCGGCTGGCGGCACGTCGACGTGCTCGCGATCGCGCCGTCCGAGCGCATCGAGCTGATCGCAGCGAAGCACCTGAAGCAGATGCCGGCGGCGATGCGCGGGTTGCTCGGCGCGGTCGGCGGCAGCCAGCCGGCCGGCGCGTCGTTCGCGAGCTACCTGCTGTTCGAGGAGGCGTTCACGCGCGAACTGATCGAACTCGGCTACGGCGACGGGCGGGCACAGCGCGACACGCTCGCCGACTGGATCGCGCGGGCGGACGGCGGCAGCGGGCCGGCAGCCGGTACGCCGCCGGAAGACGGCCTCGCGACGGGCGAAATGCGGGTCTGATGCGCGCGGATGGCGCGAGGTTGCGCGCGGTTGTGTTTTCGCGACGGTCAGGCGCGACCGATCGCCGCACCGTGATTGGCGGGGCGCGACCGGGCAGGCGTCTCGGAAGCGTCATACACGCGTGATATCATGGCCGCCGCCGTATACACCACATCGAGCAGCCCGCCGATCCGGCATCCGCACGGGAACCCTTACGGGAGCCCGCCTGAGGCAGGGGACGGGCTCGCCAACGAGCCGGCCAGCGCCGGCCCCCAACTCAGGCAAGCGCGGCCGGTTCCGTTCGGACGGAGCGTGGCTGCGGCGTGCCCAACGGCGGCGGCGCGGCCGCCCGGCTGCCGGACGCGGAATCAGCGTCCGGTCGGTCGGTTTCACGCGTAAAATTACAGTCTTGGCTGCAAAAAGCGCGCTTGGTGCGCCTTTGCGGCAACAGTCACGTTTAGAGAAGTCGCATTGCGCAGAACAGGGGTGGGACCATCATGAACACGATGCTTTATCCGGAACTTTACAGGTCGCTCGAAGCTGTCCGCTGGGACATGGAGAAGGACATTCCGTGGGACAAGTTCGACGCTTCGCTGCTCACCGACGAGCAGGCGAAGACGATCAAGATGAACGCGATCACCGAATGGTCGGCGCTGCCCGCGACGGAAATGTTCCTGCGCGACAACCAGCACGACAGCGACTTTTCCGCATTCATGAGCGTGTGGTTCTTCGAGGAACAGAAGCATTCGCTCGTGCTGATGGAATACCTGCGCCGCTTCAGGCCGGAAATGGTGCCGACCGAAGAAGAACTGCACGCGGTGCGCTTCCAGTTCGACCCGGCGCCGCCGCTCGAAACGCTGATGCTGCACTTCTGCGGCGAGATCCGCCTGAACCACTGGTATCGCTGCGCGGCCGACTGGCACACCGAGCCGGTCATCAAGCAGATCTACGAAACGATCTCGCGCGATGAAGCGCGCCATGGCGGCGCGTACCTGCGCTACATGAAGAAGGCGCTGAACAACTGCGGCGACGTCGCGCGTGCCGCGTTCGCGAAGATCGGCGTGCTGATGGCGTCGGCGCGCCGCACCGAGAAGCCGCTGCACCCGACCAACCTGCACGTGAACCAGGCGCTGTTCCCGCGCGACACCGTGCAGTCGCGCCTGCCGGATCCGGAATGGCTCGAGCGCTGGCTCGACGAGCAGATCCGTTTCGACGGCGAGTGGGAGAAGAAGGTCGTCGAGCGCATCCTGCACAACCTGTCGATCCTGTTCGAGCGCACGTTCGCGACCGCGCAGGAATTGAACCGCTATCGCAAGGAAGTCACCGGCCGCCTGCAGGCCGAAAGCGGCCCGTCGTCGGCCGCGCAGCCGGCCTGAGGCCGGCAGGCGCCGCAGCCGGCGGGAGTCGCGCCGGCCGCGTTGCGCCGTTTCGCGTCCGTTGCATGAAGCCCGCCCGGCCGGTCCGGCGGGCTTTTTATCTGGCGCCGCCGCCGCGTCCCGCCGCCGAGTTCGCCGCGCGCGCCATCGTTCATTCCGTCCGATCTCCATCATGTCCGCCACCTTCGAACGCAAGCTGATCACCCGCGACGCCCTCGTCGCCCTGCGCGCGTCGCTGCCGTCGCCCGTCGTGTTCACCAACGGCGTATTCGACATCCTGCATCGCGGCCACGTCACGTATCTCGCCGACGCGAAAGCGCTCGGCGCATGCCTGATCGTCGGCGTGAACTGCGACGCGTCGGTGCGCATGCTCGGCAAGGGCGACGACCGGCCGATCAACCGCGAGGACGATCGCGCGGCGTTGCTCGCGGCGCTGGAAAGCGTCGATTGGGTTGTGAAGTTCGAGGAAAAGACGCCGGTGTCGCTGATCGAGGCCATCCGTCCGGACATCCTCGTGAAGGGCGGCGACTACGACATGGATGCGCTGCCGGAATCGGCGCTCGTGCGCAGCTGGGGCGGCCGCGCGCTGGCGATTCCGTTCGAGCACGAACGCTCGACCACCGCGTTGCTGAAGAAGGTCCGCGCGCAGCAGTCCTGAGCGCGGCCCGGCACCGTCAGGGCGCGGACGCCGCGAGCGGTGCGTCCGTGACGGCCGGCGACGCGATCGGGCCGCCGACGACGGGCTGGTCGGTCGCTTGCGCCAGCGGCGTCACGCGCAGCGCGTCGGGGTGCACCTGCCGCGACAGCACGCCCGGTTCGCGCGGGCCGGCTGCCGGCAGCGGCCCGAACACACCGCGCGCCACCACGAACGCAAGCATGTTGGCGAGAAAGAGAACAGCGATCAGCCAGCGCAGCATCGTCGACACTCCTTTTCGTTGTTCAGTCGTTCAGTCGTTCAGTCGTTCAGTCGTTCAGTCGTTCAGTCGGATCGGCCGCATGGCCGGCCTTTTCGTCGTTTCCGTGACTGTTCGCGACAGTCAGGCAACGTACCTGTGACCTTTGCGGCGCGGCCTGCCGTCTGTATCGCCGCCGCGGCGCGCATCCCCACCGTCATAGCGACGAAGCCCTGCATGGGCATTCGTCGAGACCACCGCCGCGACGGCGAAGCCGGCAAATTTCTGTCAATCCTGCGCGGTTGCTTCCGAGGCAATCAGCGCGAGCCCGGACAGGATCAACGCGTCGTGCCGCGTGTGCGGGACCGTCAGTGCACGCGCGACGTCGTCCGCTGCGCCGCCGGCCAGCACGAGCCGCACGGGCGCCTGCCACGCGGCGGCGAGATCGCGCCATGCGCGTTCGATCAGCCCCGCCTGCGCGTACAGGCAGCCGGCCGACAGCGAGCGCGGCGTATCGACCTGGAACGGTTCGGCCTGCGCGCCCGCGAGCAGCCCGCTCGCGATGTCGGTGGTCAGCGTCGGCAGCTGCGCGGTGTGCGTGCCGAGCGCGCGCATCATCAGCGCCCAGCCCGGCGCGATCAACCCACCGGTGAAGCGGCCGTCCGCGCGCAGCGCCTCGAGCGTCGTCGCGGTGCCGAACGTCGCGATCAGCAGGTGCTCGCCCGGAAAGGCCGCGTGTGCGCCGATCAGGCCGGCCCAGCGGTCGCTGCCGAGCTGTTCGGGCGTCGTATAGCCGTTCGTCACGCCGCATTGCGCGGGTCGCGAGCGTATCGTCGTGCGCGGCAGGCCCGGCCAGCGGGCGTCGAGCAGCGCGTCGATCCGTACGGCCACGTCGGCGCCCGCTACGTTCGAGATCCATGCGTCGTGCGGACGCGGCAGGTTCGACCAGTCGGGATCGGCGCCGCCGTCGCGCGCGTGGCCGAACGCGCCCGTGTCGACGAGCGTGCGCTGCGCGTCGGCGAGCGCCCATTTGATCCGGCTGTTGCCGGCGTCGATCAGCAGGTGGTGCGGCTCGCTCATTGCGCTTCGCGCAGCGACACGTCGCCGGTCGCGATCGCCTGCACGCCGTTCGGTGTGTCGAGCAGCAGCTGACCGGTCGCATCGATGCCGGTCGCGATGCCGCGTGCGCGTTCGACACCCCGTTCGAGCAGCACGACTTCGCGCCCCGCGTACGCGTGCAGCGCGTGCCAGCGCGGCAGGAACGGCGCGAGCCCGTCGGTGCCGAACTGCGCGAGCGCGGGCGTGAGCGCGTTCAGCGACGCGGCGAGCGTATCGGTGAGGTTGGCCGACGCGCACGCGATCGACAGCGCGGCGGGCAGCAGCCCGCTCGCGAGCGTCGCGTCGCGCGCGCGCAGCGCGTCGACCTGCGCGGCGACGGCTTCCGCACCGCGCACGTTGATGCCGAAGCCGATCACGACGGCGGTCGCGTCGGCGGTGGTCCAGACGGTTTCGATCAGGATCCCGCCGAGCTTGCCGACGATGCGGGGCGTGCCGTCGTCGGTAGCCGTCAGCAGCAGGTCGTTCGGCCATTTGAGCGCGACGCGTGTGCGGGCGTCGAGCGGCAGCGTGGCCAGCCCTTCGGCGAGTGCGACGCCGATCGCGATGCTGAGGCCGCCGAGCGCGTCGACGGGGCGCGGCACGATGCAGCCGACCGAGCACAGCAGCGCGTTGCCGGGCTGCGCGAACCACGGGCGGCCCTGCCGGCCGCGGCCGGCCGTCTGCTCGAACGCGACGCGCACGAGCGGCGCGGGCAACGCGGTCGCGCTGCGCGGCAGCGCCTTGAGCCGCGTCGCGACGTCGGCGTTGGTCGAGCCGGTGGCGGCGACGATATCGAGCGGCCACGCACGCGGCGCGGCGTCCAGGTGCGCCTCGAGCCGGTTGCGCGCGATGTGCGCGTCGCCGGAATCGGGCGTGTCGGAGGAGGTGGGGGCGTTCATGGTGACTATTGTAGCGACAGGGGCGGGGGGGCGTTGGGAGGCGGGGGATGTTTGTCGGGGTGCCGGCCCGGATTGTCGTAACGCGTTAGCTCGAATTTTGTTGCGGCCAGACCAAGGAGTCGTGCATTCAAGCGGAAGTGCTTTGTGAAGTCTGGCCCGTTCTTGTCGGGTGATGAGGAAAACATAGTCGACTCATATAAATTGATTAGGATTTCGAATTCGTCTGATTTATTCCATTTTGTTGATTTGGCATTTTGGATGCCAGCCATTGACGACGGGGAATCCAGATGAGCAACGGGCAAGAGTCGCCAGCATCTTCTTCTACGGTTATCCGCCGGCTTGCTGCGGAAAGCAGCGGGAGTATCTGGGCCGGCAATAAGGCAGTCATCGAATCGGGACCGGTTCGTCCTTATGCGGATGCGAAGCGTTCGGGCGCGACGTTTCGAGGTGAGTCGGCATGATTCGTTATTTTCTCGCCAAAGGTGACCGGGGCGGTAACGCCGTGATTACGGAAGGGCTGGAGTTCGTCACATGTTCTAATCCACCCCCGTGCGTACAGATCGCAACGCTCTACATGAAGACCTACTGCGCAGCTTGCAAACAGGAAGGATTCATCGCGCCGGAAGGTTCGCGTTTGCCGGGCACGGGCCCCAATGGCAAACCATGGGCATTGAGCGGCGATATCAATGTATGTGGATGCAACCCGCCTCCTGTGTTCTATGCGGAGCGGGGCATGAAAATGATCGTGACCTCCGAAGAGGCGAGGGCGTCCAAGAAGGACAAACTAGCTCAAACAGCCGATGACAAAGGGGAAGTCGTAGCGACACGAGCGGACGTCGCGCCCTGCTACGACGAACAGGTGCGTGTCGGCATAGGCACCACGTTACCGCAGAACTATCCATATCTGATCGAAATGAGTAACGGGCGCACCTTCGCAGGGTACGTGAATGGTGAGGGCGTGTTGCCACGTATCCATTCCGAGACCGCCGACAGTTACACGATCTATTGGGGCGAAGACGCTCTTGTACACAAGGACTGGACGCCATGCCAAACAGCCCGACAACGGTAAGAACGAACACGACGCCCGATTCCATCAAGGGTGTGCAACTGAGGGCGGTAACATTCAAGGAACTGTGGGACGCCTACCCGTCGGGCAATCCTTATGACAATCCGGCTTATACGAATCAATGCGCCATCCGCATGAGCGTCACCTTTCATCGTGTCGGCGTTGAAATGAAGTCGTTTTCATCGAAACTGGTCAAGCCGCTTGCTGGTCAGTCGAGCATCGGGCGAATCCTGCTGAATGGAAAAGCAACCGCCACGCGCGCCAATGAACTCGGGGAATGGTTGAAGCTGCAGCCTTTTGCGGGCCTGGGGAGGGTGGAAAACGTCACTGGGCCGGACTGGGAGCCGAGGGTCAAGGGCCGCACCGGCATCATTATGTTTGACGGCTACTGGGTGCGCGAGGGAGAAGCTACGGAAAGCGCTAGTGGAGGGCACATTGACCAGTGGAATGGGAATCGGCTGACGATAAGCAGTCCATTCAATATATTCGCGACAACTGGTCGCTTGCTAGGACGACATTCGTTCAGACCAGGGCATGCATTCGGTTGGTCGGACTTGAGAAACTCGAGGCGTATCCTGTTTTGGGAAGTTCGATGAGGCGGATCGGATTTGCTGTAACTTTTGCGGCGCTTGGACTTGCCAGTCTATGGTGGTGGTCCGCCGCCGATGCCGAAATCTGTCGGCGTTTCCCGCAACTTTGTGTTCCAAGCGGTTGCAAGGAGATCGGGGCATGCGCAGTTGGTTTTTGGGATGGGGTGGTATTCCTTGCCGCTATTTTTGGGCCGTCGATCGCATTTGGCGTTGTAGCAGTGTTCTTTGCCGGGAAACGGCGCCGCTGGACACAGTGGGCAGTGGTGGCTGGGGGACTTGTCGCGGCGCATTGGTTTGTCATGCTCGTATTCAGACTGATATGAAACACGTTCGTCAAGAGCCGTCGAGACCGATCTGCTCGCAATACTCAGCCTTTTCGTCGATGGGCCGAAATTGTTGAGAACGGTAATTGGGGCAATTGCTGGCGCGATCATAGTCACGCTTGTTTGTTGGGGAGGCTTATATTTGTTTGGCGTATTGGTTCTTCATGGGAAAGGAAGTCTATTCGATGCGAACCCCCAAGTCGCAAACCTGTTTTTTGCTGGTTGGTTTATGTCCGTGGTTGTGGCCTCGGTAATTGGTGGCTGGCGCGGGCATGTATGGGAACGAAGTCGGGCAAGAAAAAGGCGGAAGGCGTGACAAGTCATGCCGACGTAGGGCTGCCTTGTGTTTGGTTGGGATGTTCGATTAGGCAGGGGGCTGGACGACGACCCGGCTCGCACAGCAACGTAAGCGCTTGCAGTAGGCGTCCTGCATTACCACAACCTCGTCACCGCTATCGTTTGTGGAACCCGGCGTCGTGATACGACCGGCGCCGTCGTCATCTTGATATTCCCGATCGGCGAGGCTACGTTCGATATATCCGCTCCGGCGGCCAGCGCGTTCTCGTCGTTGCTGCATCGAGGGAAGTGTCGATGAACAAGCTTCATTCGTGTTCGAGCCTGTCCAGTCTGTTCGAGCGCTTTCACCGCAAGACGACCCGGATCTCCGACGCCGTCGGGCACCCGATGACGCGCGCCTGTCGCCGGCTGATGGACTCGCTTGCGTCGGCATGGTCGGCGGTGCGCTCGGGTATGTCGCATACGCACCGGCACTGACGCGGCGGCGGACCGTTTTCAAGGAGGTGGCCATGCAACTCCACATGCATCCGCACCATTACGCGCGCCGCGTTCCGGTGTGGCGAGCCGCCGTGATCGGCGGGTGCGTGGCCGGTGCGGTTTTCCTCGTCATCCAGGTCGTCGCGGCGGCAATCATCGGACACGACGCGTGGGCGCCGCTGCGCATGATCGCGGCCATCTACTTCGGCGACGACGCGCTCCCGCCGTCGACCACGGTCGAAGTGGGGACGCTGCTGGCGGCGCTGGGTGTGCACTTCGCGTTGTCGATCGTATTTGCGCTGATCCTCGCCGTGATCATCGCGTGTTTCAGCCTGGATTCGAGCGTCGGGATGGCCAGCGTGGCGGGGGCCGTATTCGGCGTGCTGCTGTACGTCGTCAACTACTACGGCATGACCCAGTTGTTCCCGTGGTTCGCCGACGCGCGAGGTTGGGTGAGCGCGCTCGATCACGTCGTCTTCGGACTGATCGTCTCCGACGCGTACATGCGTCTGGAACGACCCGCGCAGAGCGGCGCCGCCTGACGGGATGCCGCGACGGCGCCCGGCCAGGCGGCAGGGGCGTCACGGCGCGACGACCGGGTGCTTCAGCGCATGCGCGGTCTCGATCCACTGCGCGTGGAACTCGTCCGCGTCGGGCCGCAGCCCCAGCTCGCCGTTGCGATAGGCCATCGCGAGCGTCTGCACGGCTTCCGGCAGCTCGTGTTCGGCGGCCCGGCGATACAGCGCGAGCGCGCGCGCCTCGTCGCGCGGCACGCCGCTGCCGTCGCGGTACGCGTTCGCGAGCATGAAGTCCGCGGCCGGGATGTCCGCGCGCGACGCGATGTCGAACCAGTGCGCGGCCTGCACCGGATCGGCGGCGATGCCGTAGCCGCTGCGATAGATCAGCCCGAGGTAGTACGCGGCGGCCGGATCACCCTGTCCGGCCGCTTCGCCGAGCAGCGCGCGGGCGCGTGCGTAGTCCTTCGGGATGTCGCCGCTGCCGAGCAGCATCGCCTTGCCGAGCGCGAGCTGCGCGCGCCGCGCGGCCGGCGCGTCGGCCTTGCCGTCGGCCTGCGCGGCGGTTTCCAGCCAGCCGCGCCCCTCGTCGCGCAGCCCCGGTTCGCGTGCGTCGACGAGCGCGATGCCGAGCGCCGCCTGCGCGGCGCCCGACCCGCGACGCGCGAGCGTGCGCAGTTGCGCGAGCGCGTGCGGCTCGGTGGCCTGCGTGACCATCGCCTGCCACTCGTCGAGTTGCGCGGCACTCGGCGCGGGGCCCGCGCCGCGCAGGCCGGTCGCAGCCACCACGGCCGCGACGGTCACGGCCGCCGCCGCGAGCAGCGCGGCCGGCGGGAGTTTCGCGCGCAGCAGGCGCCGCGCGGCGGCGGCGAAGCCGGTTTCGGCCGGCCGCATCGTCCGGATCGGTTGCATCGCGTGTCTCATTGCGTGAGGTCGATCTCGTAGGTGGCGAGGTTCTTGCCCGAGCCGTCGTCGGCCGCGACCTGCGTGAGGCCGGTCAGGCCGGCCGCCGCCGCATCGCCGAGACGGTTCGGCGCGGACACGAACTGCACGTGCGCGACCGAGCTCGCGAGCTTCGTGAAGCGCCAGCTGCGCTGCGCGCCGTCCGCCGCGCGCGTGATCGCGCCGCGCTTCTTGATGAATGCGATCAGCACGTCGCGGTTCGCATCGGGCGACGCGAAGATCGTCTTGCTGCCGTCGAGGCCCGGGAAGTTGCCGCCACCGCTCGCGCGGTAGTTGTTGGTCGCGACGATGAACTGCGCGTTCGGGTCGATCGGCGTGCCCTTGTACGTCAGGTTCCTGATGCGGCTGCCGACCGGCTGCGTGACGTCGATTTCATACGCGAGATCGGCCGACGTGAACATGTCGAAGTTGTAGCCGGGGAAGCTGCTGACGAGCTTCTGCACGGTCGCTTGCGTCGGATCGATCCGGTTGAAGCGCTTCGCGGCCGTCTCGAGCCAGTTCTTCACGTCGGCGCCGCTCACCTTCACCGCGTACACGGTGTTCGGATACAGGTACAGGTCGGCCGCGTTGTTGATCGCGAGCGCGCCCGGCGCGACGTCGGTGTAGTCGTTGCCGCCGCCGAAGCCGCTCTTGAACGGCGCGCTGACCGACAGCACCGGCAGCGACGCGTATTGCGGCAGGTTCGCCTGCACGTAGGTCTTCACGTAGTCGGCCTGCGCCTCGTTGACGATCTGGATCGCGCCCGGGTCGCCGACATCGGCGAAGTACGAGTTCATCCGGTAGTCGGTCGAGCCGATCGGCGTCTTCACGTAGTCGATCGTCGCCTGGTGCTCGGCGGCGATCGCCGCGGATACCGACGGGTCGGCCGCGACGTAGGTCTTGTCGGCGTTCTGGATCGGCCGCGCCTCGACGGTCGTCTGCGACTTGTCGACGCTCCACGTCTTGCCGTCGAACTTCAGCCCGAGCTTGATCACGCCGAGGTGCTTGCCCCAGTAGTTGGCCATCACGGTCGGCACGCCGTTGACGGTGCCCTTGACCTTGTCGACGCCCGGCAGGTTGAACTGCGACACGGTGCTGTTCGCGTCCGGGAACACCTGGTGCGAGTGGCCGATCAGCATCGCGTCGATGCCGGCTACCGTCGACAGCCACCAGCTGCCGTTCTCCATCGTCGGCGTATACGCGGAATTGTCGAGGCCGCCATGCGAGATCGCGACGACGAGATCGGCGCCCTTCGCGCGCATCTCGGGAATGTACTTCTCGGCGGCTTCCTTCAGGCCGGTCGTGTAGACCTTGCCGTCGAGCCAGCGCTTGTCCCAGCTCATGATCGCGGGCGGCGTGAAGCCGATGATGCCGATCTTCACGGGCGCGCTGACCGTCTTGCCGTCCGGCGTCGTCGCCGTCACCGTGCGGGTCAGGATCGTGTACGGCGTGAACAGCGGCGCGTTGGTCTTCGCGCTGATCACGTTCGCGAGCACCTGCGGGAAGTTCGGGCCCGCGCACTTCTTCTGCTGGGCCGGAGCCGGCAAGCCGTCGACCTCGAACGTGTTGCCGGTCACCTGCGACAGGTACGGCAGCCCGTAGTTGAACTCGTGATTGCCGATCCCGCCGCCGTCGAATTTCGCGGCGTTCATCACCTTGTAGATCGCGAGCGTCTGGTCGCAGCCGATCGGCTTCACGAGCGCCTGGTAGTCCGACAGCGCG